>DASRLN010000029.1:0-11215 GCA_035648435.1 Caulobacteraceae bacterium | reverse complement strand
ATTCACGGCTCTGCCGGCTACTGTCGCTCGGCAAGCGGCGCGCCGGCAAGGCCAAGTGCAACCTGGATTGGCAGGATCTGCCCGATTTCGCCGACGGCCTGATCGCCATGCTGGTCCCGGACTCGGCCGACGAGACCTGCGGGCAGCGGCTTCGACGCCTGAAGGCGACCTTCCCGGCTGGCGCCTATCTGGCGCTCAGCCTGCGCCGCCGGCCGGGCGACGCTTTGCGCCTGCATAACCTGTCCAACCTCGCCGCCCAGGCCGAGGTCCAGACCGTCGTCACCAACGATGTTCTCTTCCACGAACCGGCCCGTCGCCTGTTGCAGGACGTGGTCACCTGCGTGCGCCACCGCTGCACGATCGACGAGCTGGGCTTCAAACGGGAGCGTCATGCCGACCGACACCTGAAACCGGCCGAGGAGATGCACCGGCTCTTCGCCAAATATCCCGAGGCGCTGGCCCGCACCTTGGAGATCGCCGACCGCTGCCGCTTCTCCCTGGACGAGCTGGCCTACCAGTACCCGGACGAGGTCTCGACGCCCGGCATGACGCCGCAGGCGACCCTCGCGGCGCTGACCTGGGAAGGCGCGGAACGCCGCTACCCCGAGGGCGTGCCGGACAAGGTGGGGGCGATCCTGCGCCACGAGCTGGGGCTGATCCACACCCTGGAATACGCCCCCTACTTCCTGACGGTGAACTCCATCGTCCGCTTCGCCCGCAGCCAGGACATCCTCTGCCAGGGGCGAGGGTCCGCCGCCAACTCGGCCGTCTGCTACGTGCTGGGCATCACCTCCATCGACCCCGAGCGCAACGACCTCTTGTTCGAGCGATTTGTCTCGGAAGAGCGGCGCGAGCCGCCGGACATCGACGTGGACTTCGAGCATGAGCGGCGCGAGATCGTCATGCAGTGGGTCTACGACACCTATGGCCGCGACCACTCGGCGCTCTGCTCCACGGTGATCCGCTATCGGTCTCGCGGCGCCATCCGCGATGTCGGCAAGGCGCTGGGCCTGCCCGAAGACATGACCAAGATGCTCTCGTCTCAGATCTGGGCGTTGTCGGGCGAGGGCATCGAGGCCAAACACGCCGAGGAGCTGAATCTCAACCTCAACGACCGACGCCTCTGGCTGACACTGGATCTCGCCCGCCAGTTGCACGGGGCGCCGCGCCACCTGTCGCAACATCCGGGCGGTTTCGTCCTGACCCGCGACCGGCTCGACGAGCTGGTGCCGATCGAGCCCGCCGCGATGAAGGACCGCCAGGTGATCGAGTGGGATAAGGACGACATCGACGCCCTGAAGTTCATGAAGGTCGACTGCCTGGCGCTGGGCATGATGAGCTGCATGAAGCGCGGCCTGGACCTTCTGAAGGCCCACAAGGGGATCGACCTCGACCTCGCCACCATCCCCGCGGAGGACCCGCGCACCTACGCCATGATCCGCAAGGCCGACACCCTCGGGGTCTTCCAGATCGAGAGCCGGGCGCAGATGGCCATGCTGCCTCGGATCAAGCCCCGGACCTTCTACGACCTGGTGATCGAGGTGGCGATCGTCCGGCCCGGCCCGATCCAGGGCGACATGGTCCACCCCTACCTGCGCCGGCGCGAGGGCAAGGAGCCTGTCGTCTTCCCCAAGCCTGAGCTGGAGAAGGTGCTCGGCAAGACGCTGGGCGTGCCCCTCTTTCAGGAACAGGCCATGCGGGTGGCCATCGAATGCGCGGGTTTCACCGCCGGCGAGGCCGACCAACTCCGCCGCGCCATGGCCACCTTCAAGCACACCGGCGGCGTCAGCCATTTCAAGGACAAGCTGATCGGGGGGATGGTCGCGCGGGGCTACGACCAGGAGTTCGCCGAGAAGACCTTCAGCCAGCTGGAGGGCTTCGGCTCCTACGGGTTCCCGGAAAGCCACGCCGCCTCCTTCGCCCTGATCGCCTACGCTTCCTCCTGGCTGAAATGCTGGCACCCGGACGTCTTCTGCGCCGCCCTGCTCAACGCCCAGCCGATGGGCTTCTACGCCCCGGCCCAGATCGTCCGCGACGCCCGAGAACACGGCGTCGAGGTCCGTCCGGTGTGCATCAACGCCTCCCGCTGGGACTGCACCCTGGAACCTACGGGCAATCCGGACAGGTTCGCGATGAGGCTGGGCCTGCGCCAGGTGCGCAGCCTCTCAAACGTGGACGCCGCGGCAATCGTCGCCGCCAGGGCCGACCAGCCCTTCGCTTCGGTCGATGACGTCTGGCGGCGCGCCGGCGTGCCGGCCGCCAGCCTGGTCAAGGTGGCCGAGGCCGATGGTTTCCAGCCCTCGATGAAGCTGGCGCGGCGCGAGGCGCTCTGGGCCATCAAGGCGCTGCGGGACGAACCCATGCCTCTGTTCGCCGCCGCCTCGGCGCGCGAACGGGCGATCGTGCCGGAAGTTGACGAGCCCGAGGTCACGCTGAAGGCGATGACGGCCGGCCGCGAAGTGGTCGAGGACTATGGTCACATTGGCCTGTCCCTGCGCGAGCACCCTGTCGCCTTCCTGCGCCAGGACCTCATGCGCGAGAAGTTCATGACCTGCGCCGCCGCCAGCGCCGGCAAGGATTTCCAGAGCTGCAAGGTCGCCGGCCTGGTGCTGGTCCGCCAGAGGCCTGGCTCAGCCAAGAACGTGACGTTCATCACCCTGGAAGACGAGACCGGCGTGGCCAACCTGGTGGTCTGGCAGACCCTTTACGAGAAGCAGCGGCGAGTCGTCCTGACGGCCTCGATGCTGGGCGTCGTCGGCCGGATCCAGCGCGAGGGCGATGTCGTCCATGTGGTCGCCTACAAGCTGATCGACCTGTCGGCCGAGCTGGCCACCGTCGGCGGCCGTGACGCGCTCTTCCCGCTGCCGCATGGCCGCGGCGACGAATTCCATCGTGGACCATCTGCGCCAGATCCGCGGGTTCCAGGGCACGCCGGCGCCCTGGGGGTCCACGACCCGCGCGTCCCGCCCCTCAATCAGAAATCCCGGAATTTCCACTAGCCCGCCTTACGCCTTGCCGTTTGCATCTTGTCAGAAGTTTTCCTATATTTCTGACAGCAAGAGATCACCATGCAGCCGCTCGCCGAACAAATCCTGACCCACACCGCCACCCTGCCCGAAGGCGCCGCCTTCCGGGCCAAGGAGCTGCTGCACCTGGGCTCGCGCGCGGGCGTCGATCAGGCGTTGACCCGTCTGGAGCGCTCCGGCGCGGTGTCGCGCATCAGCCGAGGCCTCTACGTCCGGCCGACCGCCGGGCGCTTCGGTCCGCGCTCGCCGTCGCCGGGCAAGGTGGTCAGCGCCCTTGCCAGCGCCACAGGCGAGACCATCGCTATCCATGGCGCGGTCGCCGCCAACGCACTGGGGCTCAGCACCCAGACGCCGCTCCGCACGATCTACCTGACGTCAGGCCGGAGCCGCACGATGAAGGTCGGCGGCCAGACGGTTGAGCTGCGCCATGCTCCTGAATGGGAGCTGCTGCTCCCGGGACAGGTCGCCGGCGACGCCCTACGCGCCATCGCCTGGGCCGGCAAGTCCCGGGCGCACGAGACGATCAGCGCCCTGCGACACCGACTGAAGCCGGCCGAGCAGCAAAACCTGCTGGGTCTGCGCGGACGCCTGCCGACCTGGCTGGCGCAGGAGGTCTCGAGCCTCACGCATGGCTGACCCGTTCCTCAGCCTGACACTGGAAGAGCGACGCGAGGTCCTCGAATCCGCCCAAGGCCGGGGCCTGACCCGCTCGGCGGCGCTCCTGGAGAAGGATGTCTGGGTCGTGTGGACCCTACAGGCGCTCTTCGCGGCCCCCTTCGCCGACGACCTCGTCTTCAAGGGCGGCACGTCACTGTCGAAGGCCTACAACATCATCCAGCGCTTTTCCGAGGACGTCGATCTGACCTACGACATCCGCAAGCTGGCGGACGAGCAGGCGGGCCATCCGGAGGCTCTGAGCGAAGCCGAGGCAAGGTCGCTGGGGCGCCGCATCCGCGCGAAGTTGCTCCCGCGTCTCCTGGAAGCCGAGATCCAACCCTACCTGCAGGCGCAGATCGCCGACGCCGGCCTGCAGGCGACGGTCGAACGCGACGGCGAAAACCTCTTCGTCGTCTATGAGGCCGCGGCGGAGTATCCCGACTACGTCAGCCCGAGGGTGAAGCTGGAGTTCGGCGCCCGGTCGACGGGCGAGCCGGCGACGCGCAGGCCCATCGCCTGTGACCTGGCCCCGGCCTTCCCCGAGCTGGAGTTTCCCAGCGCCACGCCGCGGGTCATGCGGGCCGAACGGACCTTCTGGGAGAAGGCCGCCCTGGCCCACGTCTATTGTCTCGAAGGCAAGCTGCGGGGCGCGACCGGGTTCGCCCGCCACTGGCACGATCTCAGTCGCCTGGACGAAGCGGGCGTCGCAGCCGCCGCTATGGCCGATCGGGCCCTGGCCACGGCGGTCGCCGACCACAAGGCGAAGTTCTTTCCCGCTAAGGATGCCCATGCGGCGCCGGTCGACTACCACGCCGCCGTCAGCGGCCACCTCAGGCTGGTTCCGGGCGGGGAGGCCTTCGACCTCCTGAAGGCGGACTATGCGGCGATGATCGAGGCCGGCTACCTTGAGGGCGACGCCGAGGCTTTCGAGGCGCTGATGGCGCGGTGCGGGGACCTTCAGGTCCGGATCAACGCCGCAGCCTGAGTGCAGGGACGGTGTCGCGCGACGTCAGTCTGCCACCGCGTGCACGTTAGTCCTGTCGGGCAGCCAGTGACAATGGCGACTGGGCGCTGCGATGCGGGCGCCCGATCAGACGCATAAAGTGCCAATCTCTTGCCGGTGCGACGCTTCGCCCCGGAGAGGGTGAGCCTTCGGCGATCGCACTCGGTCCCGCGGCTTTGCCGCTCCTACGGGTGCGCCGCTTCACGCGCCTTTGGCGCCACCGAATACTCGTCGGCGCTTTCCGCCCGCGAAGGGGCGCGGGCTCCTTGCAGCCTCTTTTCTCTTGAATGGTGGACGAAGCCGGCGCCGATTTCGGGCGTCTGCTGCTGGCTTGGGGCCTGTCTCAGCATGAGGTGACCTCGTCGAACTCAAGCCACCCCCCAGATTGAGGACTACGTCCTGCGGACGAAGGATTACTCGAGGCACGATATCGATAAAGCCATGTGCTGATCGCGGCAATTACCGCGGTTCGGGGGCCGCTGGTGCATGCGCACCGAAAGCGGGCCGCGACGGAAATTTCGCCATCCACAGCTTTTGGAGGACAACGCGCTCCCAATATTCAGCTCCGTGCCAGATCAGCCCACAAAACTCGGGCATCCGCCCAGAAATCGCCTTTTACGTCGGGGAAGTAGCGCCGCCTACCTAGCCCGAGTCTAAGGGCGCTTCTTGCCAGGAAAGCACTTCATGATGATGTCTCCTCGCCAGTTTGCGAGCGCTGCCGCGCGCCTTTTTGAGCGGTCGCAGACCGCACTGATCGGCGCCGGCTTCACTCTCCTGATCGCGAGCCCGGCGTGGGCCTCGGGCAGCAGCACGGCCATGCCATGGGAGGCGCCACTCACCACGATCCAGAATTCCCTGTCTGGCCCGGTCGCCAAGGCTGTCGGCATCATCGCCATCGTCATCACCGGCTTGGGCTTCGCATTCGCCGAGGGCGGATCGGCGATGCGCAAGGGCATCGGGATCGTCTTTGGGCTCGCCATCGCCTTCACGGCGACGACCTTCCTCACCAGCTTCTTCAACATGACCTCTGGCGCGGCGTTCTGACGTGGCCCAGTCCGAAATCGAAGGCTTCGAGATCGGCTTCCATAGCTCCCTCTCGGAGCCAGTGACGATCGCCGGCGTGCCGCGCATGATCGCTGTGCTCAACGGCACTCTGACGGCCGTTCTGGCGCTCGGTCTTCAGGTCCCCCTGATCGGGATTCCCTTGGGCATGGCGGTCCACGCCGGCGCCTACTGGCTGAACAAGCGCGACCCCTACTTCTTCGAAGCGCTGAAGCGGCACATCCGCCAGAGGCCTTATTGGGACGCGTGATGGCGGAGGTTCTCAAGTTTGAGCCGGCTGGGCCGGCGACCGTCCTGGCCCTGGTCGCCGGCCTGCTTTGGCTTCCCGCCAACCGGGCCCTCATGTGGCCCGCGCTGACCGCGGGCCGTCTCGGCGGCCCCGTCCTCCTCACCACGGCTATCGTCGTCACCGTCTATTCCGCCGCGCGCTTCGTCTCCTCCGTGCTTGGCGCCTGACCCCCTTCGTAGCGTCGAGCCATGCTTTATCTCAAAGAGTACCGCGCCAAGGCTGAACGCCTGTTCGACCACCTGCCTTGGGTCGCGCTGATCGGCCCCGGCCTGGTCCTCAACAAGGATGGCGGGTTTCAGAAAACCCTGGCCTTCCGGGGCCCGGACCTTGCCAGCTCGACGGACGCCAGCCTGGTGGCCACCAGGGCGCAGCTGAACAACGCGCTGCGGCGGCTCGGCTCGCGCTGGTGCCTGCATATCGAGGCCCTTCGCGCCTCGTCGCAGGAATACCCCGTCAGCGTCTTCCCCGACCCGGTTTCGGACCTGATCGATGACGAGCGCCGGGCGGCCTTCGAAGCCCAGGAGCGCCATTTCGAGAGCCGCTACTACCTGACGTTCACCTTCCTGCCGCCCGAGGAGTCGGTCAGCACGGCCGAAAGCCTGTTGTTGGAAAACGCGCCCTCGGGGCGGGGCGCGGCTGGCATGTATCGCGCCGCGCTCAAAGACTTTCTGAGCACCGTGGGCCAGATCGCCGACATACTACGCGCCATCATGCCGGAAGTGCATGAGCTCAGCGATGACGAGACGCTGACCTACCTTCACGGCTGCGTTTCGACCAAGCGCCACTATGTGCGGGCGCCGGACACGCCGGCCTATCTCGACGCCTTCCTCACCGACGATGATTTCCAGGGCGGCCTCTTTCCTCGGCTCGGAAAGAGCTACGTGCGCACCATCTCCGTGCGGGCTTACCCGACCGCGTCCTCGCCGGGACTGCTCGATCGTCTGAACGAACTCGGTGTCGGCTACCGTTGGGTCTGCCGTTTCCTGCCGCTTGACAAGGAGGACGCCCGCAAGGTCGTCACGACCGTGCGCAAGCGTTGGTTCGCCAAGCGCAAGGGCGTCCTGGCGCTCCTGAAGGAAGCCATCACCCGCGAGCCGTCGCAGCTCGAGGACCCGGACGCAGCCGCCAAGGCCACGGACGCCGACGCCGCCCTGTCCATTCTCGGCGGGGACTACGCCTCCATCGGCTATTTCACGCCCACGATTACGCTGATGGATCCTGACCCGGACCGGCTGGCGAATCGGGTGCGGGAGGTTGAGAGCGCCGTCAATCGGGTGGGCTTCGTCTGCAAGGTTGAGGACGTCAACGCGGTCGAAGCCTGGGTCGGCAGCCTGCCGGGCCAAGCCTACGCGGACCTGCGCCGCCCGCTCGTCTCCTCTCTGAACCTCTGCGACATGATGCCGATGTCGGCCATCTGGCCGGGGCCGACCCGCAACGAGCACCTGACGGCCGAGTGCCAGAAGCGGGGCTACCAGGGCGCTCAGCCGCCGCTCATGTTCGCCAGGACCGCCGGCACGACGCCATTCCGCTTCGACCTGCACCAGGGCGACGTGGGCCACGCGATGATCGTGGGGCCCACGGGCTCGGGCAAATCGGTCCTCCTAAACTCCATCGCCGTTCAATGGCTTCGCTATCCCGAAGGACAGGTCTTCTTCTTCGACAAAGGCGCCAGCTCGCGCGCGTCCACCCTGTTGACGGGCGGCAGGTTCTACATCCTGGGCGGCGATCAGAGCGAGCTCGCCTTCCAGCCCCTGGCCGAAATCGACAGCGCTGAAGACCGCGCCTGGGCGCAAGGCTGGGTGCAGGATATCGTCGCCGCCGAAGGCGTCCCGATCACCCCACAGGTCAAGGAGGAGATCTGGGGCGGGCTGCGCAACCTGGCGCAAGGCCCGCGCGACCAGCGGACCCTCACCCTTCTGGCCGCTACCATCCAGGACCGCGACGTCAAGGCCGCGCTCCAGCCCTACACACTGAACGGTCCGCACGGTCATCTTCTCGACGCCCACCACAACGCCTTGACCAAGGCTTCCTGGCAGACCTTCGAGATGGCCGAGCTGATGGGGAACAAGGCCGCCCTCGCCCCGGTCCTCACCTACATCTTCCGCAGCCTCGAAAAGCGGTTCGACGGCCGGCCGACGCTTCTGGTGCTGGACGAGGCCTGGCTCTTCCTCGACCAGGGCTCCTTCGCGGCGAAGATCCGCGAGTGGCTGAAGACGTTGCGCAAGTTCAATGTCGCCGTGGTCTTCGCCACCCAGAGCCTGGCCGACGTAGCGCGATCCTCGATCGCGCCGGCGCTGATCGAGAGCTGCCCGACCCGAGTCTTCCTGCCGAACCCGGACGCCCAGACGCCTCAGATCGCCGAACTCTACGAGGGATTTGGTTTGAACGCCCAGCAGATCCGCATCATCGCGGGCGCCACGCCAAAGCGTGAATACTACTACCAGTCCAGCACCGGGAATCGGCTCTTCGAGCTGGGCCTGGGTCCGCTCATGCTCGCCGCGGTCGGCTCCTCATCGCCGGGCGACCAGCAGCTGATGAGCACCATCCTCGCGCAGCACGGCGCGGAGGGTTTCGCGGCGGCCTTCTACGCCGCCAAGGGGCAGACAGACGTCGCCACCTATCTGGCCCAGAGCGCCGCCCGCGCCAGCGCCAAGGTCGCCTGATGGACAAGCCACCCACGGATGACGCATGTCAGACTCTCCCGGCCGGGAATCCGGCGGGCGACCCCCCTCCCCTCAGTCCGGCGCAGTTCGCGTTTCTCTCGCGGCTGGCCAGGCGACTTCCTTCGCGGTGGATCTCCACCCGACGTCGGCGCCGGTTCCTGTTCCTTGTGCTCGCTGCTCCCGGGTTCTTCGCCGTCTTCGCCACGCCCCTTCACCGCAATTTCTTCGTCACGCTTGCGGGCTTCCTCCTGTTCGGCGCGGCGATCGCCTTTCGCCTGCGGACAGAACCGCTTTTTGAACAAGCGGACGCCGCGGACCTGTGGCCCAGCCCCGACCCCTCCACCTGTATCCGAAAGGACTCCCGCCATGCGTAAGCTCTTCGCGACCACGGCCATGGTCGCCGCCCTCGCCGGAGGAATGACGGCGACCCTCCTGCAACCGGCCACGGCGCAGGTGACGGTCATCGACCCGATCGCCATCGCCCAGGCGGTCAAACAGGTCTCACAGCAGCTCCAACAGATTGCGCAGCTCGAGGCACAGCTGAACAACGAGGCGGCCATGCTGCGGAGCCTGGGGACCAACGTCACCGGACCGCTCCTCACGATCAACGCGCAGGCGACCCAGCTGCTTCAGCAGGCGCAGGGCATCGGCTACAACAGCCAGAACGTCGCCCAGCAGTATAGCCAAGTCTACCCCGCCAACATGGAGGGGATGAGCTTCGCCCAGATCATCCAGGCGCTCGCCAGCTGGCAGACCAACAGCCGCCAGACGCTCCAGCAAGCGATGGCGACGCAAAACCAGATCGTCCAGTCCCAGACGGTGACAGCGAACGCCGTGAACGGGGCTGTCGCCGCTTCTCAGGGCGCGGCAGGCCAGACGGGCGCGATCCAGGCCACCAACCAGCTCCTGGCGGCGCTCAGCACGCAGCTCACCCAGCTGCAGACGATCCTGATCACTCAGGCGCGCGCGACGCAAACCGCCGAGGCCCAGGCCCAGGCAGCACAGGCGGCCGGAGCCGCCGAGAGCCAACGCTATTGGACGATTCAGCAGCCGGCGAGCCGCGTGACCAACCCGAGTTCGCTTTGATGCGAGGGCTTCCACTCATCGTGTCAGTCGGCGGCGTCCTTGCTATTTCCGCGTGCGCGCGCCCTCAGCCCGTTCACGGGCAGGCCTACTACCTCACGCACCCAAGTGAGCGGACAGCCGCGATCGCTGAATGCAAGAACAACCCCGGCGAACTCGAGAAGACTCCCAGCTGCATCAGTGCGTCGTCAGCTGCAGCGGACTTCGAGCGGAAGCGGTTCTGGGCGATCAAGCAGCCCAAGAGCCGCCTGGCCAGTCCCGGCAGCCTCTGAAATCGATCCGAAACAGGACTCGCCATGGCGACTGCCGATCCAGCAGCACTGGACGACTTCCTAAACAAGTTCAGAAGCCAGGTAGATGCTGGGTTCGGCCTTATTCAGGGCGATGTCACCGCGACGCTCGCGAGCCTGGTCGTCATCAGCATTGTCGTGACAGCGATCCTCTGGGCGATCGACGAGAATCAAAACGTGCTCGCTTCGCTGGTGCGAAAGACCCTGCTCGTCGGATTCTTTGTTTTCCTGGTCGCCCAGTGGCCGACACTGACCAAGACCGTCGTCAATGGCTTTGCCGCGCTCGGTCTCAAGGCGGGTGGCGGTGCAATGTCGCTGTCGGACTTTACGACTTCGCCATCCAAAGTGGTCCTGGCCGGGGTCACGGTGGTCAAGGCCTTGATGCTCTACGTTCAGCAGATCGCCCCCGGGCCAATTGAGTTTTTCGCCCACATCGACGTGGTCCTGATGGCGCTGATCGCCGCCATCGGAATCCTCATCGCGTTCGTGATCCTTGCCGTCGAAATCGTCGTCACGATCATCGAGTTTCACATCGTCACGCTGATCGCGTTCGTCACCGTTCCCTTTGGCGTGGTCACCCAGACCTCGTTCATGAGCGAGCGAGCCATCGGTTACGTCGTGTCGGTCGGCATCAAGCTGATGGCGCTGGCCATCGTGGTCAGCCTCGGGACCGCTGTCTTCGATACCTACACGGTGTCAGCCACTCCCGACATCAACGAGGACGTCGGCCTGCTCCTCGGGGCGGTCGTCATGGTCATGCTGGCCCTCAAGATCCCCAGCATCGCCGGTGCGCTGATCAGCGGCGGCCCCCAGCTCAACGCCGGCGGCGCCGTGATGGGCGCGGCGGGCGTTGCCGCCGGCGTCGCCGGCGTTGGCTTGGCCGCTCGCACCGCGGGCGGCGCGATCGCCCAGGCGGCGGGCGGACAGAGGGTTGCATCCGCCCGGGCCGCCGCCGGCGCGATCTCCGCCGGTGGACCGGGCGGCGCGCCTGGAGGACCGGGGGCGGCCGGTCGTACCGGCGGCCCAGGCTCCTCGGGTGCTTCCGGCGCCGCAGGGGCGGCAGCCTCCTCCGGCTCGGGGGATAGTGGCAGCCTCGCCTGGCGCGCATCCGGATCGGGGGCCTCGGCCGCCGAGGTCGAGAC
>DASRLN010000028.1:0-17275 GCA_035648435.1 Caulobacteraceae bacterium | reverse complement strand
CGGCATCTTCACCGTCCATGAGACCGTCCCAATCGCCGGCCCGGGACCGGTCACCCTGCTCTATCCCAAGTGGCTGCCGGGCAGTCATTCGCCGACCGGGCCGATCGACAAGCTGGCCGGGCTGACCATCACCGCCGGTGGCCACAAGGTCGAATGGCGGCGCGATCCGGTCGATGTCTATGCTTTCCACGTCGAGGTTCCGCCCGGCGTTTCGGCGCTCGATCTCGACTTTCAGTTCCTTTCGGCGGTATCGAGCCGCGAGGGCCGGGTGATGATGACCCCGGACATGCTCAGCCTCCAGTGGAACACTCTGGCGCTCTATCCGGCCGGCTACTTCTCGCGGCGGATCATGGTCGCGCCGAGCGTGCGCCTGCCGGCCGGCTTCACGGCGGCGACGGCCCTGGAGGCGCGGCCGGGCGCCGGCGGGGTCACCACCTATGCGCCGACGCCGCTCAACACCCTGATCGATTCGCCGATGATCGCCGGGCGCTGGTATCGCCAGTTCGACCTCGGCGGGGCCGGGCCGGCGAAGGTCCGGCTGGACGTCGTCGCCGACCGGCCCGATGAGCTGGCCGCCACCGCCGATCAGATCGCCGCCCACAAGGCGCTGGTCGCCCAGGCCGCGAGGCTCTTCGCCTCCCACCACTACGATCACTACGATTTCCTGCTGTCGCTCAGCGACCACATGGGCGGCAATGGCCTTGAGCATCACCAGTCGAGCGAGGACGGCACGATCCCCAAATACTTCACCGATTGGGCCAAGACCCCGGCCGGACGCGACCTCTTGGCGCACGAATACGTCCACTCGTGGAACGGCAAGTTCCGCCGCCCGGCCGACCTGTGGACCGCGAACTTCAACACCCCGATGGGCGATTCCCTGCTCTGGGTCTACGAGGGCCAGACGCAGTACTGGGGCTATGTCCTGGCCGCCCGCTCCGGCCTGATGAGCCGCCAGGAGACCCTCGACGCCATCGCCGCCACGGCGGCGACCTTCGACCACCGGGTCGGCCGCGCCTGGCGCCCCTTGGAGGACACCACCAACGATCCCGTGATCGCCCAGCGCCGGCCGTTGTCATGGCTCTCCTGGCAGCGCAGCGAGGACTACTATTCGGAAGGTGAGCTCATCTGGCTCGACGCCGACACCCTGATCCGCCAGCTCTCCGGCGGCAAGCGATCGCTCGACGACTTCGCCCGGGGCTTCTTCGGCGTCGATGACGGCAGCTTCGTCACCCTGACCTATGGCGTAGGCGACGTGGTGGCGGCGCTGAACGCGGTCCAGCCCTATGACTGGGCGTCCTTCCTGCGCGCCCGGCTGGAAGGCCACGGCCCCGGCGCGCCGCTGGACGGCCTGGCCCACGGCGGCTACCGGCTGACCTACACCGATGTGGAGACCGACTACCTGAAGAGCGCCGAGAAGCGCCGCAAGGTGACCGATTTCTCGTTCTCCATCGGCGTCGTGGTCGGCAAGGAGGGCGAACTCACCGACGTCACCTGGGACGGGCCGGCGTTCAGGGCCGGCCTCACGCCGCAAACCAAGATCGTGGCGGTGAACGGCGAGGCCTGGGACGCCGACGGTCTGAAGGACGCGGTCAAGGCGGCGCGCGGGACGGCGGCGCCGATCGATCTCCTGGTCGAGGACAACAGCGAGTACCGCGCCGTGCGGATCGACTATCACGGCGGCCTCCGCTACCCCCATCTGGAGAGGATCGCCCAGACCCCGGCCCGCCTGGACGACATCCTGGCGCCGCGAAGCTAGAAGCCTCGAGCCGCTCCCGCCAGCACCACGCCGGTGAGGATCGCCACCCAGTGGGTCGCCGCCGCGACGACCACGAAACCGTGCCAGATGGCCCGGCGGTAGGGCAGCGTGCGGCGCAGATAGACGATCACCCCGGTGGAATAGATCAGGCCGCCGATCAGCAGCAGGATCATCGCGGCCAGCGGAACGCCGGTCAGCATCGGCCCCAGCGCCGCCACCACCACCCAGCCGAGCGCCAGGTAGAGGACCACCCAGAAACCCTTGCCCAGGCCCGGCAGGAACAGCTTGCCCGCCGCGCCGGCCAGGGCCAGGGTCCACACCGTCGCCGTCATCGACACCGCCCAGGCCCCGGTCAGCCGCTGGGTGGTGAACGGGGTGTAGGAGCCGGCGATCATCAGGAAGATCGCCGCGTGGTCGAGCCGGCGCAGCAGCGGCCACCGCCCGGGACTGGCGAGGTTATAGGCGGCCGAGGCCATCAGCATGGCCACCAGACAGGCGGCGTAGATTCCGATCGCCGCCGCTTCGCCGAGGCGCCCGAGGCTCAGGGTGAGGACCAGCAGGATCACGCCGCCCAGCCCCCCGGCGGCGAGGCCGACGACATGGACCCAGCGGTCGGCGGAGCGCTCCACCGGCGTGGCGTAGTGCGCGGCGCCGGCGAGGACGGCGGGAAGCTGAGAGGACACGGCGGGATCCCTTATCGAGCGCCGACTATCGGGCCGGAATGCGTCGAGGTCGAGACGGGCCGGTCAATGCCGTAGCCCCGCCAAGAGCGGGGCTTCGGCGAATGCGGTCAGGCCGTCGGCGGCGGTCGCCATGCGGACCTCCGTTGAATCCCCCCCGCGAGCCGAAATATCCACCGGCTCGGTTCCAGTTCCCGTCCCTGGCCAGCGTCTCCCTGCCGCATGGAAACTCCGGATCGCGCCGTCTATCCTGGGTCCGGTCCCTCGAGTGGAGTCGTCCCCCGTGCACCTGGATTTCCTGATCGGCGCGATCATCGGCTCCGGCCTCGCCATCGCCTTCGGGCGCGCCCCGGCCGAACGGCTCCTGGCCGTCGTCCAGCGGCGCCTGCGCCGGCGCGACTGAGCGATCGGGGGACGGGGGATGGGACGGGCTATCGCGCCCCCTTGCGCCTGATCGTCTTTCAGGCTTGACCAAGGGAACCGGCGGACGCAGGCTACGTTAATAGAAAAGCAATCCGCGCGGCGCTGTGCCGACGTTGGTCGGAGGGAGCAATCCATGGGTATCCTCAGTTGGCTCATCCTGGGCCTGATCGCCGGCTTCATCGCCAGTAAGATCGTCAACAAGACCGGCGAAGGCCTGATCATGGACATCGTCCTGGGCATCGTCGGCGCCGTCGTCGGTGGCTGGCTGTTCGGCTTCTTCGGCCACACCGGTGTCACCGGCCTCAACATTCCCAGCATGATCGTCGCGGTGATCGGCGCCATCGTCGTCCTGCTGCTCTATCACATGGTCGTGCGCCGCCGCGTCTGACGCGCCGGGCGCCTTTGAGAGACGAAACGGGCCGCCCGGGGAAGCCGGGGCGGCCTTTTTCGCGCGCGATCTGGCGTTCGTGCGCTGAAATCCAATCGGCGCGGCGGCCCGTAGAGATCACGTCGTCACCATTGACGGCGGAGACTCTCGAGGACGAAGGCGCATGCGCAATTCGAACAATCACCTGCTGGCCGCCGTCGCGGCCGTAGTCCTGGCGGCTGGCGGCGGGGCCATGGCCCAGGGCATGGGACACGACCCGATGGTCGGCGGCGCGGCCATGTACCCGACCAAAAACATCATCGAGAACGCCGTGAACTCCAGGGATCACACGACCCTGGTGGCGGCGGTCAAGGCCGCGGGCCTGGTCGATACTCTCTCGGGTCCGGGACCGTTCACCGTCTTCGCGCCCACCAACGAGGCCTTCGCCAAGCTTCCGGCCGGAACCGTGGATTCGCTGCTGCAACCGGACAACAAGGCCACCCTGGTCAAGGTCCTGACCTATCACGTGGTCGCCGGACGGATGACCGCCGCCGACCTCAAGGCCGCCATCCGCGCCGGCGGCGGCAGGGCCACCCTGACCACCGTCGAAGGCGAACCGCTCACCGCCTCGGTGGCCGGCGGCCGGATCATTCTCACCGATGCCAAGGGTGGGACATCGACGATCACCATCGCCAACGTCCTGCAGTCCAACGGCGTCATCCACGTCATCGACAGCGTGCTGATGCCCTGATCGGCGCCGCCCCAGCCGCCCGCCTTTTAGGCGCCGAGACGGTCAAGCGGGACGACGATGTTCACGATCAGGCCCTCGGGCGCCCAGTCGCGCGCCAGGCGGCCGCCGAGGTGGCCGGCCACGCTGCGCCGGACCAGGAGCGAGCCGAACCCCTCGGCCGGCGGGGAACCGGCGAGGATCGGGCCGCCGGTCTCCTTCCAGCACAGTTCGAGATCGTCGGCGGTGATCGACCAGGCCACGGTCACCGTGCCCGACCGCTTCGAGAGCGCTCCATACTTGACCGCGTTGGTCGCCAGTTCATGGAGCACCAGCGCCAGGGCGTTGGCGGCCTTTTCGCCGACGGTCGCCGGCGGCCCGCCGATCCGCAGTCTGGACGGCGCGCCGGAGTCCGCCGGATCGGCGTAGGGCGCCAGAACCGCGTCGGCCAGCGGCCCCAGATGGGTCAGCCGTGCGGTCACCGCCCCGTCGATCGACACCGAGGGCAGGATCAGTTCATGGGCGCGGGCGATCGATCCGAGCCGGCCCCGGATCGCATCGACCACCGGCCGGGCGCCAGGGTCGGCGCGGCTGCTGAGCATCACGATGCCATCGATCACCGCGAACAGGTTCTTGATCCGGTGGTTGATTTCCCGCAGCAGCAGGCCTTGCGATTCCTCCGCCGCCTGACGGGCGGTGATGTCCTGGAAGGTGCAGATCGCTCCCGTCAGAGCCCCGTCACGGAGGATCGGCCGAACCCAATATTCGACCGGAAAGCTGGCGCCGTCCTGGCGGAAAAACCGCTCGTCGGCGACATGCCGCGGCGCCCCGTCCCGCGCCCCTTGATAGATCGGGCAATCGGCCCGGTCATAGTCCGAGCCGTCGCCGTGGGAGTGATGGATCACGTCATGCAGCTTGCGGCCGATGACGTCGGACTCGCTGGAGAACCCGAGCATGCGCAGAAAGGCGGAATTACAGTGGGTGGTCACGCCCTCGCGGTCGATGCAGTAGAACGCGTCGGCGGCGGCGTCGAGGATCAGGCGAAGATAGCCCCGGCTTTCGTTCAGCTCCGCCTCGGCCCGCTTGCGTTCGGTGATGTCGAAGAAGAATTGCGCCAGCCGATTTTCCGCCACCCGGCCGATTCTTATTTCGTGCCATCGGCCGGTGGCGCGGTTGTGAAAGTCGAAGGTGGTCGGCCGGCCGGTGCGAAAAACCTCGTCGCACACCGCCAGCCAGGGAGGATAGGGCGGTCCGGTTCGGCTGAGCTTGGCGCCGATGACTTCGGTTCCGACGCCGAGCATGCCGCGCAACGCCGAGTTCATGTCGATGATCACGTAGTCCGTCAGCCGACCGGCGTCGTCGCTGATCGGGTCACAGAGCGCGAAACCCTCCGCCATGGTGTCGAACAGCGCCGCGTAGGCGAGGTCCCGCTCGGTCCGATCCGAGGAGTCCGGCGCGGGGCTGGGATTGTCTGGCGTCATCGAATCGGCTCGCCGTCTCCATTCGCCTGGCCGGACACTGTAGCCTCAAACCACCGGTGATCGAGAGCGTTCCTGTCGGGCGCCGCCGCGGGCCGCCCACCGGGGCGACTTCAGGCGCCCGCCGGACCCGCCGCGTCGAGGCGCCTCTGGCCGTCCTCGTAGGCGTTGCGGAACTTGGGCTCGAGCAGCGCCTGCAGATCGCGGTCGGCGTTCGCCTTCAGCGCGCCATGCACGGCCATGTATTCTTCCCAGGCGGCGCTCATCCGGCTCCTCAGTAGCGGCAGGCGGCCATGGAGCCGGCTCTCCACGGCGTCGGGGCTCAATTCGCCCAGGATCGCGGTGACCGCGCCCCGCATCCCCGCGAGCGTGGCGGTCAGATGATCGCTCAGGTCCGCAAACGACGCCTTTACCGCGCCGGGTCCCTCAAGAAAGCCGTCTTCCGGCTGGTGAAGCAGGTCGATCGCCACCCGCCGCGCCGGCGCCCAGCGGAAGGGATTGTTGCCGGCGGCGTGGATCCGCGTCCCCTCCAGGCGCAGACTGTCCTTCAACGCCGCGCGCTGGCCCATCAGGGCGGCGAGGCCGTTCACCATCTCCCGATAGACTTCCCCCGCCCGCCGCATCGCGGCCAGCGAATCGACGCTGGAGAGCGAAGATGGATCCAGCCCCGCCCCCTGGCAGAAGGCCTCGATAAGCGCCCCCTCGGCGGGCATGGCTTGCGGCCCGCCGGCGCGGGCCGGTCGGCCGGCCGTGGGCGCCACTCCGATCGCCGTTTCCCCGGATCGTGGGCCGTCGTCGCCGGGCGCGCCCGCGACGATCAGATATTCGCCGAGACGCAAGGTCTGTCCCGGCCGGATCGCCGCCGGAACGCCCTGGGGCGCCGGCTGGCCTTCGGTGTCGAAAAAAAGTCCGTTCGAACTGGTGTCGATGACCCACAGGGCGCCTTGATGGCGGCGGATCAGGCAATGACGGCGCGAAACCGAAAGGCTCGGATCGTCGATGACCCAGTCGGCCTCGCGGTCCCTGCCGACGACCAGGTCGCCGTCGCCGAGTTCCCGTTCGTCGATCGCCGAGGAGGGATCGTCGCGGTGGAACAGTCGCAGCCTGGTCATGCCCGGCCCGCCATTAGCGGGGGCCGCGCCGCCACCGCCCGCGCCCACCGTCCCCGCCAGAGGGTCGCCGCGGGTCTCGATTCGCCGGTTTCGATCGCCGGATCGGCGGGCCGCGGCTCGTGGCTCGCCGACGCCACTCGCGTGGCTTCGGCCTCGCCGCGCCCGTGGGATGGGTTCCCCGCGGTCGGATCGCGGGGCCATGCCGCGGCCGCGTCGCGATCCTCGACCCTCTGGGCCACCGCGTTGGCGAGGCGGTTGAATTCGTCGAAGAGTTCGCCGAACTCGTCGCGGCGGTGATGCGAGATACGGAAATCGAGATTGCCCCGCGAGGCGTCCCGCAAGGCGCCCTTCAGCCGCCGGATCGGCAGCGCCAACAGCCGGGCGGCCAGATAGCTGGAGCCGAGCACCACGCCCAGGGTCACCGCGGCCAGCGCGATCAGCAGCTCCTGCACCTGTCTGGCCGCCGCCGCCAGCTGAGCTTCGCTGAGGTCCACGGCCACCAGGCCGAAGGAACGGCCCGCGTAGCGGATCGGACTGGAGAACCGGAAGTCCGTCGTCCCGCCTCTCGCGGGCAGTTCGCTGACCACCATATTGGCGGTCCTCTCGATGATCGACGCCTTGGCCGCGCCCGGCTGGCGCGTGCCGATCATCCGCGAATCGCTCGAGGCCCGGATCACCCCTTCGGTGTCGGCCACGGTCATCCGCCGCACGCTGGCGTCTCGCGAGGCGGCCTTGACGAAAGCCTGGACGGGCAGCCAGTCACGGCTCGGCGGCGGCAGGGCGGCGTTCTCCGCCGCCTGCAGGGCGGCGTTGTTGGCCACGAACGAGGTGATCGCCGCCCCCGAGGTCAGGGCCATCTTCCGCATCGTGCCGACCTCAGCGTTGAGCACCGCGCCGGTGCTGGCCGCCAGCACCATCGCGGTCGCCAGGGTCATCAGCAGGGCCAGGCGGATCTGCAGGGGAAGATGGCGCCGCCCCTCCCGCCCCTCGCCCGACCGCGCGTCGAGAAACTTGCGTTCGCGTCGCAGGGCTTCGGCGAGAGCCTCGCCGTCGGAGAACCGACGATCCGGATCCTTGGCCAGCAGCTTCTGAACGATGAACTGCAGGCCCTTGGGACATTGTGGCGCGAACTCGCTCAAGGGCCTGGGATCCTCCCGGGTTATCTGCAGCGCGAGGCTGGCCGGGCTCGCCCCGCCGAACGCCTTTCTCCCGCAGATCAGTTCGTAGAGGACGACGCCGGCCGAAAACAGGTCCGAACGGCCGTCGATCGGGCGACCGTAGGCCTGTTCGGGGCTCATGTACCTGGGCGTACCGATCACCTGGCCGATCTGAGTCTTCAACCCCTCGTCACCGTCGGGACCCTCGGCTTCGTTCATTCTGGCGATGCCGAAATCGAGGATCTTGACCGACCTGCCATCGGGCGCGAGCATGATGTTGGACGGCTTTATGTCGCGGTGGACGACGCCGAGCTGGTGGGCGTAGCGAAGCGCCTCGGCCAGTTGCAGTCCAATATCGACGACCACCGACGGGGCCAGCATCGCGCCGGGACCGAGCACGGCGTCCAGCGCCGAACCCGGGAGAAGCTCCATGGCGATATAGGCATGGCCATCGACGTCGCCGACGTCGTAGATCGTCACGATATTGGGGTGCGACAGCGCGCCGGCGGCCTTTGCTTCCCTCAGGAACCGCGCGGTGTATTGTTGGCTGCGCCGATACTCGGGCTTGAGCACCTTGATGGCGAGGATCCGGCCGATACTCGGGTCGTGGGCGCGATAGACATTCGCCATCGCCCCTTGACCAATGCGGGCCTGTATCTCGTAGCGTCCCAGATGCGGCAAGCGAGTCACTCTCCGGACGCTCGAATCGGCGTTTCCGGAACGCAGTATTGGGCCAAATTGATAAACGAAGGGTGCTTATGGCCGGCCTTGCAGCGCCATCTGGAGGCGCCGCGCCCGGCCCAGTTCGGCTTCGATCGCCGCGTTCGAGGGATCGAGGGTCTGGGCGCGGCGGAACAGGTTCACGGCGAGGTTTATCCGTCCGCCGTTCATCGCGTCCAGGCCCTGGGCGCGCAGGTGCGTCGCCGCCGCCGGATCGCGCGGGACCTCCGCCGGATCGCGCGGGACCGCCGCCGCGGGGGCCGGCGCGCGGACCGTCGCCACGGCCACCGATGCACGGATCGGCGCCTGACGGACGCGCGCGGCGACCGGCGTGGCGCGCGGTCGCCGGGGAATCAGGATCGTCCGGCCGACCAGGGAGTTCCTCGGCACGCCGACGCCGTTGTACCGCGCCAGCGCATAGAACAGGCGCGGATTGCCCAGATACAGCCCGGCCAGCGAGGCGAGCGTCTCCTGAGGCTTGACCACATGCGGAAAGCTTCGGTCGCCGAGCAGGAGTCTGGGATCGGTGTCGATCTCGTCGAGGAGGGTCTGGGCGCTCCGGCTTTCCGGCTGCGCCGTGATCACCGCCATCAGCTCGGCGCGCGCTGCGCGCGCATCGCCGTTCTCCAGAAACTCGACAGCCCTGGCTTCGCGCTGCGCCGGCTTGAGAGCCGGGGTGGGGGCGATCGGCGCCATCGACGCCGTCGAGTGGACCAGCCGGAGCTTGGGAGCGGTCGCGCAGGCGGCGAGCAGGAGCGCGAGGCTCGTCGCCATCACCCCGTGGCGGATCGAAATATTGTTCATGCCGCGGCGACCTCCCGATAGAGCTTGGCCTGTTCGCGGCGAGCTGGCGAACACGACATCGCCAACCATTCGGGGTCGGCCACCGTCCGCTCGAACTCCGCCGCTGGCAGGGGGCGAGCGAAGAAATATCCCTGGAACATCGCGCAACCCAGCCGCCGCACCGTCTCGACCTCCGCCAACGTCTCCGCGCCCTCGGCCAGGATGGTCATTCCCAGACCCCGCGCCAGCTCAACCAGGGACCCGCAGATGGCCTGGTTGTCGCTATCGACATCGACGCCGGTGACGAACTCGCGGTCGATCTTCAGCTTGCTGAATGGCAGGCGCTTCAACTTGCTGAGGCTGGAATGCCCCGTACCGAAGTCGTCGATGGCGACGCTCACTCCCAGGCCGCGAAGGTCGGTCAGCAGATCGCGGGTTCGATTTTCGTCTTCCAGCGCGGCGGTTTCGGTGAGTTCGATCTCGAGCTGCGCGGCCTCCAGCGCGTGGCGCTTCAGGGTGCGTTCGATGATCGCCGGCAAGCGGCCGTCGCGGAGCTGGCGGCCGGAGACATTGACCGCCATCTTCATGCCGCGCAGTCCCAGATCGTTGAGCATCCGGACTTCCCGGCACGCCGCGTTGAGCACCCACAGCCCGACCTCGTCCATCATGCTGGAATCTTCCAGCACCGAAATGAAGGCCCCCGGAGGCATCATCCCGATCTCGGGCCGCCGCCAGCGCAGCAGGGCCTCGGCCCCGACCACGCGACCGGCGTCGAGATCGACCACCGGCTGAAAGTGCAGGAGGAACTGATCGCCGACGATCGCATGGTGGAGATCCTGTTCGAGTGTGAACCGCTTGCGCGCCTCGGCCGCCGATCGGTGGGACGCGAAGCTGAGTTCGGGCGAATCGCCCCGGCGCGTCAGCTGCAGGGCAGCCACGGCGCTGGCCAGCAGGGCCGGCGCGGTGGCCCCGTCACGCGGCCAGATCGCCGCCGCCAGCTCGACTTCCGGATTGACCTCGACTTCGTCGCTTCGAAGTTCCTGGGCGAGAATATAGCCGACGGCGTGCATCTCCGAAGCCACCGCCTTGGCGTCGATGGTGTCGCCGAACCAGACCGCGAAACAGTCCCGGTCGATGTGCGCCAGATGACGGCTGGGGCTGACAAGCCGCCCGAGCCGGCCGGCGAAGGCCGCCAGGGCCCGGTCGGCCGCGGTCTGATCGAACGCGGCCAGGCGATCGTGGTCGCTGAACCGGATCACGCCGACGATCGCGCCTTCCGGCCGCGCCTCGAGGACCCCGGCCAGCCATTCCAGAAACGCCTCCCTGGCCGGCAGGCCGGTGACCGGATGGCGATCGGCGCGCTCGCCGGCCTCCGGCGGCGCGACCGCGCGGCCGGATCCAGCCGCGCGAGCGGCGCGTCGTTCCCGGGGCGGACGCACCGAGGCCCCTCCGCCGGCTGTCCCGGCGTCGGCGCCGGCCGGCTTGAACAGATGGTTGATCGCCACGATGGCGATGACCGGGGCGCCGAGAGCCAGGCAGAACAGCAATCCTCCCATCCAGTCGCCGCCGGGCGGCCCGGCGGCGATCAGCGCCAACACCATGGCCAGCGGACCGGCGGCGGCAAACGCCGCCAACCCCAGGACCATCGCCCGATTGGGTCGCGAGGAAACGGCGGTGAGCATCGAATGGGGCAAGGTTTGGGATGCGCGATGGGCTGAGCGGGACCGGACCAGGATCTCCCTTATGCCGTCGCGCCGCCTGCCAAGCGGTGAACGAACATGGCTAACGATTGGTGACCGCGGGACTGGCCGCCGCTTCCCCATCCCTTCGCCCGTCGGCTGAATTGCGATGCCGGCATTGTTTTCGGAGCGCGGGGGGGGGTAGCGCCGTCCCCCGAAAGGGATGAGACGAATCGTGACCGATTTATCCTGGCCGCCGAAGACTTCAGGTTATGTGCTTGGGGCTCGGCGGATCGCTGGCCGGGAAGCTTTCCTCCACGCTCTCGTCGATCAGCGCTTCCTGCCGGTCCTCGGCGTGCTTCTCACGCTCGGCGAGGTGGTCGTGCAGCTTATCCTCGGCCAGCGGCCGGGCGTCGCGGGCTTGCGGACCTTCGCCCTTGTCGAACGCCGCCTCGACCTCCTCCCTGTCGATGCGCGCCGAAGGCTCGCCCGCCTGCCCCAGGTTTTGTTCCTCGGTGCCGTCTCCCATCATCCCGGGATGACGTTCGCGTCTGTCGGTGTCGGCCATGGCGGTTCCTTCCTTGCGTGCCTCGTAAGCCCGGCGACGCCGGGGCGTTCCCCGACACCCCCGACCGATGTCCGTCGGGGATTTCCTTGGCGGCTCTCAGGCGTGCTGGTCCCGCCGCTGACCGCCCAGTGCGGCGGCGGCGCAGGCGATCAGAGCGCCGATGAGCATCGCCAGGGCGGTGAACAGGGAGGTGGCCGAGGCCGCCTTGCGCGCCTTGTCGGCGGCGTCGCGCTCGGCGGCGAGCGTGGTATCGACCCGGCGTTGCGCGTCGGCGGGCGCGAGGCCCGTGCGCGCCGCCACCAGGCCGGCGAGATAGGCGCGGTCGTCCGGCGGCGGGGCCGGCGCGGCCACGTCCTTGGTCAGGATGCGTCCCGCCTCCGCCCGAACCGCCGGGGCCGAGGCGCTGTCATCGGGACGGCTGGATCGGAACAGGCCATCGGCGTCATAGGCGTAGGGACCGGAGGCTCCGTTCGTGTTCGCCGCGCGCGTGCCCAGGCCGACGGCCAGGGACGCGGCGCCGGCCACCAGCAGCGCGACCATGACGGTCGCCACCGCCCAGGTGAGAAAGCCGTGGGCCGTGTCGCGGAAAAACACCTCGTGGTCGTGAAGCGCGGCCCACCGGGTCCGCAGACGGCCGGTCAGATAGCCACCGACCCCGGACGCCACCCATTGCACGATGATCAGCCAGATGCCGGTCACGATCGTGAACGTCGCCACCGCGGACCCCGCGCCCATCCCCGGCGAGCCCTTGGCGAATCCCAGTCCCGAGCCCAGCGCCAGCAGGATCAGGCTTGTCGCCGCCGCCACGAAGGCGCCGGCGATCACCGCCGCCCAGGAAACCGCCGAAGGCGCCCTCTCGGCGCCCGGCGACAGGGGCGTGACGGTGACGATCTCAAGTGTGTCGGAGGCCATGTCCGGGGTCCTGTCTGCTGGTGAGAGGTCAGTGCCAGAACAGGGCGAGCAAGATGATGATGGGAATCGGAACCCCCAGGATCAGCAGTAGAATTGAACGTCCCATGCCCTCTTTCCTCCCGGTCTCGAAACTTAGCCCTGAACGCGAAAGCGGCGCTTGGGGTTCCCCTTGGCGACCGGCTCGTTTCAAGTTCGCCGCGACACCGATCGCGGGGACCCCGGCGTTGGTCCCGATCCGCCCAACTTCGGCGATCCGGCCAGCCCGCCTCCAGGCGTCACGGCCTCGCTAAGAAGGGGCCGCTTGATCGTGCAACCGTCCGCGACTTCGCGCGCTGGCAGAGGGACGGTTGCGCGAAGACTGCTTCGGAGACCGTGGGGCATGTCATCGGGAAAATCGGGGAGTCGCGACAACCCGGCGGCGCCCGGCGCTCGCCACGCCATGACCGACCCATCGTGGTCGCGATGACCATCGAGGACGCGCTCACCGCGGAACACCCCTTCCACCCCCTCCCCCTACGGTGGAGAAGCTATTACGCCAGCGATTCTGAGATTTGTGAATCCCGTAGTCTTAATATTACTGGGTCATAGCCGGAGCGCGGGCTTCCAGCCCGCTCCTTTTTCTTTCGTTGACCCGGAATCTCTCAATGAGAAGTCCAAAGAGATACCCTTCCGATCAGCGCAGAGCGGGCTGGAAGCCCGCGCTACGGTTATGACGCAGTAGCAGTAGCTCGGCGGGGAGAGGGGGATCGCGCCGGGCCTCGTCGGCGATCCCAAGGATCAACATCAGCGCGGACTGGCATGACGCCGCGCGCCCACCGGCCGGGCCAGCCACGGCGAGGGATCGCGGGCGCACAGATCATTGCGCATCGCCGTCGCCGCCACCCCTGCCTCCCCCATCGCGTGGCTGATCTGATCGAGGCCCATGACCACGTCGCCGGCCGCGTAGAATCCGGGAACCGACGAGCGCTGGTGAGCATCGACCCCGACGCAGCCGTCCGACGTCACCTTCGCGCCGACCGACCGCGCCAGATCCGATTGCACGCGCGTGCCCATGGCCGGATAGACCGCTTCGAACACCCGCCGCTCGCCGGCCAGGGCGAAGCCGAGGCCCATCGATTCCAGCCGAAATCGCGTCAGCGGCCCGTCCACCAGCTCGACGCCGGCCAGCGCCAGCCGGGTCCTTTGCGACTGCGTCAGATCGTGCCGTCCCTCGGGCGCGATGAGCGTGAGATCGGCGGTGTAGGTCCGCAGGAACAGCGCCTCATGCTCCCCTCGCTTGCCCGTGCCGATCACCGCGACGGCCTGATCGATGACCTCCGTTCCGTCGCACACCGGGCAAAAGCGAAGCCGGCCGGCCGCCACGGCGGCGCGGGCCAGACGCTCGGACATCTTCGGGCGGTGGTTGGTGACGCCGGTGGCCAGCAGAACGGTGCGCGCCCAAATCCGGCGTTGGTCGGCGCGCGCTTCGAAGCCGTCACCCGAAACCGCCAGATGCTCGACCCGACCTGGCTCGATGGCCGCGCCGTACCTGACCGCTTGCCGGCGCATCCGGAGGATCAGGGCGCGGCCGGAGATGCCCGCCGGAAAGCCGGCGTGGTTGCGGGTGCGCGGGATCATGGCCGCGCGGCCGCCTCCCGCGTCCAGCAGCAGGACCGTCAGGCGAAAGCGGGCGGCATAGATGGCGGCGGTGAGCCCCGCCGGGCCGCCGCCGACGATGAGGCAGTCCACCTTCGGCGTCACTTCCGACCTCCATGGGTGTTCCGGGTTGACGACGTTGACCGCAACACGCGGCCACGCCTCGCGTTCCGGAGTTCTTGACGGAAGGAACCATCCGCAGCTCCGGGTGGCGGCTCCAGGAACGCATCGACTTGAGAGGCATTTCCGATGGGTCCGCGATGGGATCGCGGCGTTCCTCAAGAGGTCCGAATGCTAAGGCGGATCGCGATCGCCATTCCGGCCCGCAACGAAGCCGAGCGGATCGGAGCGTGCCTCCGGCGGCTGGGCGAGCAGCCGGCCGACGCCCGCATCGCCGGCCTTCGGGTCGTGATCCTGGCCAACAACTGCGATGACCAGACCGTCGGGCGCGCCCGCGCCTTCGGTGCGGATTTGGACGGACGATTGGAGGTGAGATCCGTGGCCCTCGCCGCCGACCGCGCCCACGCCGGATGGGCGCGGCGCCTCGCGCTCGACGCCGCGGCCAAGCACCTGCGCGACAACGGCGATGTGCTGATGTCGACCGACGCCGACACCGTGGTCGCGCGCGATTGGATCTCCAGGACCCTGGATCACCTCGACGACGGCTGGGCCGCCGTCGCCGGCCTCGCCCGGCTCGACCCGCGCGAGACCAGGGCGCTGGCACCGGCCCATCGCCTGCGCCTCGCCCGGATTCGCCGCTACGACAGCGCCCTGAACTATCTCAAGGCGCTGCGCGACCCGGGCGAGCCGTGGCCTCGGCACTTCTATGAGGGCGGCGCCAGCATTGCCCTCACCCTGGGGGCCTATCGCGCCATCGGCGGGGCGCCGACGCCGGAAGTCGGCGAGGACAAGGCTCTGTTCGAGGCCTTGCGGGCGATCGGCGGCCGGGTTCGGCACGCCCTCGATGTTCGGGTGACCACCTCCGCGCGGCTGCGGGGCCGGGCGCCGGGCGGGGCTTCCGACACCCTGGCGCGATGGGGCCGTCAGGGGGAAGGCGAGGCGGTCGCGGGGATCGCCACTCTGTCGGCGTCGCTGGGAATGACCAGTGCGGGCCCGGCGGCCTTGACCTTCGCCGATCTTCCCGCCCAGACCGCCGCCGCCCGACGGCTCGTCGAACTCGCCCGGGGCCGCGCCAGGGTTTCCGAGGAGGCTAGCTGAAGGCCTCGATTCGCCGCCACAGATCGAGGCGATACTCGCGGCGGCGTTCGGCCTTCTCCACGCGCGCGACTCCCTTCAGCCCGGCCCACAACGCTTCGACGGCGGCGTCGGCCGAGCGGGGGTAGTCCGTCTGGCCCAGCCAGTGGACCAGCAGCAGCCGCCCCGCCGGGGCCAGCGCCCGCGAGATCGCGCGGGCCACGGCCGTCAGATCGGCCTCGTCCCAATAATAGACGACCTCCGAAAGGATGATCAGGTCGTACGTCCCTTCCAGTCCGTCGGCCACGCTTCGCGCCTGGCGGAACTCGACGTTAGCCAGGTCGGCGCACCGCCGCCTCGCCTCGGTCAGGGCCGTCGCCGACAGGTCCGTGGCGACCAGGCGGTCGCAGACGGTCGCCAGGTCACGGGTGAAGACGCCGATCGAACACCCCATCTCCAGAGCCCGACGAACCGGTCCTTCGCCGAGACTGGCCAGGGTATCGGCATACTTGGCTCTCTCGTAGTCGCTGGTCTCGAAGTCCCAGGGATCGCGGCTTCCCCGATAAAGGGCTTCGAAATAGTCCGCTCCCAGCGATCGCGATCGTCTCACGCCGCCTCCAGGAAGACTTCCACCGGCCGCCTGGTCAGGGCCGCCAGTTCGGGGGGAATGCGGAAGGCCGCGGGGGCGTCGGCGATCAGGCCGGTGGTCTGGGTTCGGTGGCAGGCCAGCGCCCGCCGCCGGACCGCGACCGTCGAGGCGCATTCCAGAGACCACAGCGGGACGCTCTCGTCCGCGAGGCCTTCCTCGTTCCATCCCCAGACCAGATATTCCATGCGGATGACCACCGACGGCAGGCGCGGCGCCAGCGCGGCGGCAACCCGCGCGGCGGCCAGATGGTCGCAATGGGCTTCGCCGCGCCACGTCGCCCATAGGCTTCGGGGATCGAACGACGACGCCCAACGGCCGAGGCCCGACACGCCTTCCTCGAAACCAGGATCCTCCGGCCCGAACGGCGCGGCGTCCGGCCAGTCCATGAACAGGGCGTCGCCGGAGGGAACGCCGAGCACCGCCAAGGCCGCGATCGCCTCGCGCCGCCGGGTTCGCGCCAGGCGACCGGCGGGCCAGGCGCGGGAGCCCGGATGCGAAGCGGCGCCGTTGGTGAGGAAGGCGACGCGCGGTCGCAGGCCCAGGGCGCAGGCGCTGGCAATCAGGCCGCCGCATCCCAGAGTCTCGTCATCCTGGTGCGGAGCGAGGATGAGCATCGGCGAGAGCGCGCGCAGTGAGCGGATGTCGAGAGGACGCGCCCGGCGGCTCATGTCGAGCCACGCCCGATGGCCGACGGCGATCACCACAATCGATCGCCCCGCCAGCAATCGCGCTCGATGAAGCCGGCGGCGGCGCGGTCGAGCGCCTGGTCGGGAGACGGCTGGCGCAGATAGAGGGCCAGGTCGCGGCAGGCCTGGTCGATGGGATGGTCGTCGAAGAAGGCGCCGGTGCCTACCGCGCGCGCCGCCGCCTCGATGGCGGCGAGTCCCGCCCGCTCGACGACGCCCCGGGTCATCAGCACGAAGGCGACCTCGTCGGGGCCGGCGTTGGGACTCTCGGCGCGGACGGCGGCCTCGCGCACCCACATCATCGCCGAGCGCGCCTCGGCCAGGGCGACGGCGAAGCGGGCGCGCTGGGTCGCGTCCTTGCCGGTCGCGGAGGCGGCCAGATGGTCCCGGATGAGGCCGACGATCCGCTCCACGCCGCCCAACTGGACGGCGGCGAACCGCCAGGCGCCGGCCGAGAACCGGGGCTCGCGCTCGTAGTCACCGGGCGCGCCCAGGCGTTGCGGCTCGCCGGCCGGCAGGCCGCCCAGCTCGTAGGTCCCGCTCACCGTGGCCTTCATGCCCCGCACTCTCCACGAGGATGGGTCGGCGCGAGCCGCGTCGCTGGCATCGGCGATGACCATCTGGCGCGGCCCTTCCCCGTCGGCGGCGGTGATCACCGCCAGGTCGATGAAGCCGGCCCCGGTGGCGAAGCACTTGCGGCCGCGCAGCACCCCCGCCGCCGCCGCCGTCCGATCGATGGCGACGCCGGG
>DASRLN010000027.1:0-4751 GCA_035648435.1 Caulobacteraceae bacterium | reverse complement strand
TGGACCCAATGTGCGGCTCTATCTGGTGGACGGGTCGGGGTTCATCTTCCGGGCCTATCACGCCCTGCCGCCGCTGACCCGCAAGTCGGACGGGCTGCCGGTGGGGGCGGTGCAGGGCTTCTGCAACATGCTGTGGAAGCTTCTGGTGGACATGAAGGCGGCGCCCGACGCGCCGACCCATCTGGCGGTGATTTTCGATCATTCCGAGAAGACCTTCCGCAACGATCTCTACCCCCACTACAAGGCCCACCGGCCGCCCGCCCCGGAGGATCTGATCCCGCAGTTTCCGCTGGTTCGCGAGGCCACGCGGGCGTTCGGAGTGCCATGCCTTGAGCAGCCGGGGTATGAGGCCGACGACCTGATCGCCGCCTATTGCTGCCAGGTGCGCGACGCCGGCGGAGAGGTGGTCATCGTCTCCTCCGACAAGGACCTGATGCAACTGGTCGGCGACCGGGTGTCGATGCTGGATACGATGAAGAACATCCGCATCGGCCGCGCGGAGGTGTTCGAGAAGTTCGGCGTGGCGCCCGAGAAGGTGGTCGATGTCCAGGCCCTCTGCGGGGATTCGGTGGACAATGTGCCCGGCGCCCCCGGCATCGGGGTCAAGACCGCTTCGGCCCTGATCACCGAATACGGCGATCTCGAAACGCTCCTCGCCCGCGCCTCTGAGATCAAGCAGGACAAGCGCCGCCAGACCCTGATCGATTTCGCCGACCAGATCCGGCTTTCGCGCGAGCTGGTCAGGCTCGACTGCGAGACGCCCCTGCCAGCGCCGATCGATACGCTCGTTGTCGAGGCGCCGGAGCCGGCGACCCTGGCCGCCTTCCTCGAAGCCATGGAGTTCCGCACCCTGGCGCGGCGGGTGGGCGAGGCGGCAGGGATCAAGCCCGCGCCGGCGCCCACGCCGACCGAGGGTCCGGCGAAGATCGACACCGGCGCCTATGTCTGCGTCCGCGACTTGGCCACCCTCGACGCCTGGATCGCCCGAGCGTTCGATGTCGGCGTCGTCGCCTTCGACACCGAGACCGACGCCCTCTCCTCGGCCAACGCCGACCTCTGCGGCGTGTCGCTGGCCGTGGCCCCGGGGGAGGCCTGCTACATCCCGGTCGGCCACTGCGAGGCCGATGGCCTGGCCCTGGAGGCGGCGGCCGACCTCGACCAGGTTCCCCTCGAGCAGGTGATCGAGCGCCTGAAGCCGATGCTGGAAGACCCGTC
Source organism: Caulobacteraceae bacterium (assembly GCA_035648435.1). Classification (GTDB taxonomy): domain Bacteria; phylum Pseudomonadota; class Alphaproteobacteria; order Caulobacterales; family Caulobacteraceae; genus Acaudatibacter. The sequence continues at coordinate 3,536 of DASRLN010000027.1, read as the reverse complement.
GGTCCTGAAGATCGGCCAGAACGCCAAATACGACCTTGCCGTCCTCTCGCGATACGGCGTCACGGTGGCCCCGATCGAGGACACCATGCTGATCTCCTACGTGCTGGAGGCGGGGTTGCACGGCCACGGCATGGACGAGCTTTCGGCCATGTGGCTGGGCCACCAGCCGATCACCTTCAAGCAGGTGGCCGGCATCGGCAAGGCGCAGAAGAGTTTCAAGCACGTCGCCCTGGACCCCGCCACCTGTTACGCCGCCGAGGACGCCGACGTCACCTTGAGGCTCCACCGTCACCTGCGCCCTCGCCTGGCGCGGGAGGGCCTGCTCGGCGTCTATGAGACCCTGGAGCGGCCGATGCCGGCGGTGCTGGCGGCAATGGAGTGCGAGGGCGTGCGCATCGATCCCGAGCGCCTGCGCCACCTCTCCAACGACTTCTCCCTGCGCATGGCCGATCTGGAGGTCCAGGCCCACGCCCTGGCCGGCCGGCCGTTCAATCTCGGCAGTCCCAAGCAGATCGGCGACGTCCTGTTCGGCGAGCTGGGCATGGCCGGCGGCAAGAAGACCGCCACGGGGGTGTGGAGCACCGACGCCGGTGTGCTGGAGGATCTCGCCGCCCAGCACGCCCTGCCGCGCACCCTCCTCGACTGGCGCCAACTCTCCAAGCTCAAGGGCACCTACACCGACAACCTCGCCGCCGCCGTCAGCGAGCGGACGGGGCGCGTGCACACCTCCTTCGCCCTGGCCTCGACCACCACCGGGCGGCTCTCCTCATCGGACCCGAACCTGCAGAACATCCCCATCCGCACCGAGGAAGGGCGAAAGATCCGCGCCGCCTTCATCGCCGAGCCGGGGCATCTGCTGGTCAGCGCCGACTACAGCCAGATCGAGCTGCGCCTGCTGGCCCACATCGGCGACATCGCCCAGTTGAAGCGCGCCTTCGGCAACGGCGTCGATATCCACGCCATGACCGCCTCGGAGATGTTCGGCGTACCGGTCGAGGGCATGCCCGCCGAGACCCGCCGCCGCGCCAAGGCGATCAACTTCGGCATCGTCTACGGCATCTCGGCCTTCGGCCTTTCCAACCAGCTAGGCATCCCGCAGGACGAGGCCGGGGCCTACATCAAGACCTATTTCGAGCGCTTCCCCGGCATTCGCGCCTATATGGACGCCATGCGCGCCCTGGTCCGTCAGCAGGGTTACGTGACCACGCTCTTCGGCCGGCGGGTGAACATCCCGATGATCCGCTCCAAGTCGATGGCCGAACGCCAGTTCGCCGAACGCGCGGCGATCAACGCCCCCATCCAGGGCGCCGCCGCCGACGTCATGCGCCGCGCCATGATCCGCATGCCCGCCGCCCTGAAGGACACCGGGTTGACGGCGCGGATGCTGCTCCAGGTGCACGACGAACTGGTCTTCGAGGCGCCCGTCGCCGAGGCCGACGAAGTCTGCCGCGTGGCCCGGGCGGTGATGGAACGCGCCGCCGAGCCGGCGGTGAGCTTTTCGGTACCGCTGTTGGTCGAGGCGCGGGCGGCGGGGAACTGGGAAGAGGCGCATTGAGGGTTGCCGGCTCCGATTTATTGTAGTAACAACAACTGACGTGGCCATCGCGTTCGATCCTGCCAAGCGAGCGGCGACATTGGAGAGGCGCGGCCTCGACATGGCGCGGTCGGGCGAGGTGTTCGACGGAAATGTGCTTACGATTGCCGACGACCGATTGGACTATGGCGAGCCGCGTTTCATCACCATCGGCCGCCTCGACGGGCGAATGGTGGTTCTCGTCTGGACCCCGCGCGGTGAGGATCGGCGCATCATCAGTATGAGGAAGGCCAATGAACGTGAACAAGCAGCCTATGGACCCAGACTGGGTTGACGCGGACGAGGCTCCGGACCTTTCGGCGCCGGAGTGGCGGAAGGTCCTCGACGCGACGCCGGTGACGCGCGGCCGACCGAAGAGTGCGCAGCCAAAGATATCGACGACGATCCGGCTGGACGCCGACATCGTGGCCCACTTCCGGACGGGCGGTCGCGGCTGGCAGTCCCGCATCAATGAGGCTCTGCGTGCGGGAATGACCCGGCGGTGAGGGCGGATCGAATGAACATGAATTGGCGCTGCACCCGTCTGGCCACGGCGATTTTCGTCGCGTCGATCGCGACTGGGGCGACCGCGAAAACGCGGCTTGTCGTGATGTATGTCGGCGACGCGGCGGTCAGCGACCAAATGCTGAGCCACTATCCGGCCCCCGCGCGAGCCGCCGGGGTGGAGGGCGAGGCCGCCCTACAATGCGCGCGGCAGGAACACGGCGCCCCTCGAGACTGCATGCTCGTTTCCGAAGAGCCCGCTGGATACGACTTCGGCGCCGCCGCCCTTGGTCTCGCCGCCCTTGCGCATGAGAATCCGAAAATCGCTGATCGCGCCACCGGCTACCTGCTCACCTTCTCTTTCAAACTCGATCCCGCTTCGATCACGCCCCTCGTATTAGGCATGCCCCATGAATACGGTGGTCCCGACTGGACCCACAAGCCGAGCAGCGACGATATCAATCGGGCTTTTCCTCGCCGAAGTCTCGGCTCCGGCCTCTCGACTCAAGTCGTCCTTCAATGCACGGTTACAGCCGCGGGCTTATTGACCGGGTGCGTCGCGCATGTCCCCCCCGGCCAGAGTGACTTTGAAGCATCTGCGATGCGGCTCGTGCCTTTGTTCAAGATGAATCCGCCGACCATGGACGGAGAGCCCACCGGTGGGGCGACGGTCAATATTCCGATCCGCTTCAACGACCCGAACCCGCGCTGATGCGCGTTTCGTTATTCGCGAGCCGTCCGGACACCAGGAGTGTCAGCCTCCGCGCCGGCCCCAGCACCGACACCGCTCGATCTTCCGCTTCCTCGGTTTGGCGCTCTGACAGGACCGTCGTAAGCTATCGGCGTGGATCGCGATGAAATCCTATCGACGCTGAGGCGCCACGCGAGCGACCTGCGGCGGCTGGGCGCATCGAGGCTGTTTCTGTTCGGGTCGGTCTCACGCGGCGAAGGGGGTCCAACCAGCGACGTCGATCTGTTCTTCGATTTCGACGACCCCGGCTTCAGCATCATCGAACTGGTCGCCTTGAAGCAGCGGATCAGCGATCTGCTCCAGGTGGAGGCCGACGTGACGAGCCGTGGAGGCATCCATCCGCGACTGCGCCCTCCATCGAGGGCTCGGCCGTGAAGGTGTTCTAGCTGTTGAGATCATCTCCGAGGCAAGCCGCGGAATCCCCGGGGACCGGAAGTTGCGATTCCCGGACGTGCCGTGGCCGGAAATCGCGGGAATTGGAAACATCCTGCGCCACGAGTACCACCGGGTCGAACCCGCCATCGTCTGGAACATCACCCAGACCCATCTCCCATCTCTGGCGCGCGCGGTTCGGGAAATGCTCGCCGTCGGCGAATAGCGCCGACGCGCCGGGCGACAGCTCCGTGAAGGCCACGCAGGACGTCTATCTCTCCATCCAGTACCTCCGCGCCGCCGCGGCCCTGGCGGTGGTCGCCTACCACGCGCTCC
>DASRLN010000026.1:0-4454 GCA_035648435.1 Caulobacteraceae bacterium | reverse complement strand
GCGAACCCATCCTCGGTCGCGAGGCCAAGCTGGCCGCCCTGATCGAGGAAGCAGCCACGCTGGGCGTCGGGCTGGACGAGACTCTGGCGGTGGGCGACGGGGCCAACGACCTGGCCATGATCGAGGCGGCCGGCCTCGGCGTCGCCTGGCGCGCTCAGCCCATCGTCGCCGCCAAGGCTGACGCGCGGGTGGACCACGGCGACCTCACCACCTTGCTTTACTTCCAGGGCTATGGCGCCGACGAGTTCGTAGGATGACGCTGGCGCCCGTCGAGGCGGTGGTCTTCGACATGGACGGCCTGCTCATCGACACCGAAAGCGTCGTGCGCGACGCGATGATGGCCGTGGCGCGCGATCGGGGCGTCGAACTGCCGCTGCCGGTATTCCTCACCATGGTGGGGCTGCCGCATTTCGCCAGCCGCGCCCTCGCCGTCGCCCATTTCGGCGAGGCCTTCGCCATCGAAGACTTCGACGCCGCCGTCGAAGCGCGCGTCGAGGCCGACCTGGCCGTCGGGTCGGCGGTGAAGACCGGGGTGGTCGAGCTGCTCGATCATCTGGACGCCCTGGGCATTCCGCGCGCGGTGGCGACCTCGTCCCGGCATGAGATGGTCGATCGCCATCTCGGCCACCATGGTCTGCTGGAGCGATTTCAGACCATCGTGGCGGCGGGCGACTATGCGCGCGGCAAGCCCAGCCCCGATCCGTTCCTGACCGCCGCGGCGCGCCTGGGCGTGGACGCGCCACGGTGTCTGGCGCTGGAAGATTCCCACAACGGGGTTCGCGCCGCTCACGCGGCGGGGATGATGACCGTCATGGTCCCCGACCTGCTGGAGGCCACCGACGAGATGCGCGCCCTCTGCGTCGCCATCGCCGACACCCTGCACGCCGTCCGCTCGCTCATCGGCTCGGAAGGTGTCCCACATTGGACGTCGCGGCGCACCGCTCGTCCAGCCACGGGACGACCTCGCCCAGGGGGGCGCGGCGACCGTGCGGCTCCCAGCCCCCCCCGAGCCGACGGGTGAAGCGCCATCGGTGGGGCCGCTCGGGAAATCCGACAATAGGCGGGCTTCGACCGCAACAAGAAAAAGTGTCTGCGCGGACGCCGCCGTCTCGCTTAGCATCGGCGCCGGGATCACGGCGAGGCCCTGGATGACGCATGCGCTATCGAGGCGGGGGGCTCTCGCCACGGGCGGCTCGGCCCTGCTGGCGCTGCCGGGCACGGCGCGCGCGGCCGGACCGACGTCTCTGCTCAACGCCAGCTACGACGCCACGCGTGAACTCTACAAGGGCTTCGATGCGCTGTTCGCCGCCGACTGGAAGCGGCGAACGGGCCGCGAGGTCCGGATCAACCAATCGTTCGACGGTTCGGGCAAGCAGGCCCGCGCGGTGGTCGATGGCCTGGAAGCCGATGTGGTCACTCTGGCTCTGGCCTACGACATCGATTCCATCGCCGCGCGCGGCCTGATCGCCCATAATTGGCAGTCGCGGCTGCCGTTCAACAGCACACCCTTCACCTCGACCATCGTATTCCTGGTCCGCGGGAAAAACCCCAAGCGCATTCACGACTGGCTCGACCTGGTCCGCGCCGATGTGAAGGTCATCACCGCCAATCCCAAGACGTCGGGGGGCGCCCGCTGGGCCTTTCTGGCGGCGCTCGGATTCGCCACTCACCGCAACGGCGGGGACGCCAGGAAGGCTCTCGGCTTCGTGCGGGGCATCTATGCCAATGTTCCGGTCCTCGACACCGGAGCGCGCGGGGCGACCACCACCTTCGTCCAGCGTGGGCTGGGGGATGTCCTGCTCGGCTGGGAGAGCGAGGCTCTGCTCGCCGTCAAGGCGGCCGGCCCGGGCAGGCTGGAAATCGTCCGTCCCTCGATCAGCATCGCGGCCGAGCCGCCGGTGTCGGTGGTCGATAAGGTCATCGACAAGCGGGGCTCGCGGGCGATGGCGGAAGCCTATCTGCGGCTGCTGTACAGCGACGCGGCGCAGGACCTGGCCGCGCTGCAGGGCTACCGGCCCCGCGCCCGGGCGGTGGCGGCCCGCTACGCGGCGAAGTTTCCGCCGATGAATCTGTTCACCATCGCCGAGTTCGGCGGCTGGAAAGCCGCTCAGGCCCGGAACTTCGCCGACGGCGGGGCCTTCGACAAGATCTACCGGCCGCGCTAGACGGTGGCCGCCTTCGCGCCATCGCCGCCAGCCGGCTGGCGGGAAGTGAGCCCCCTGCCAGGGTTCGGGCTGGCCCTGGGATTCACCGTTCTCTACCTCAGCGCGATCATTCTGCTGCCGCTCGCCGCCCTGGTCACCCGGCCCTGGCAACACGGGGTCGGTGGGTTCCTGGGAGCGATTTTCGCGCCGACCACCCTGGAAGCCCTGCGCCTGAGTTTCGCCGCCGCCGCCGCCGCCGCCGCCGCCAACGTAGGGCTGGGGCTGCTGATCGCCTGGGTTCTGCAACGGTACGACTTTCCTTTCCGTCGGGTGCTCGACGCCCTGGTCGATCTGCCTTTCGCCCTGCCGACGGCGGTGGCGGGGATCGCCCTGGCCACGCTCTACGGCCCCAGGGGCTGGATCGGCGGCCTGCTCGAACCTCTCGGAATCAAGGTCGCCTACACGCCGCTGGGGGTGTTCGTGGCCCTGCTGGCGGTTGGCCTGCCGTTCGTCGTCCGTTCGGTCCAGCCGGTCCTGGCCGATCTGGACGCCGCCTACGAAGAGGCGGCCCGAACGCTGGGCGCCGGCGCCTTGCAGACCTTCGTCCGCGTCGTGCTGCCGGCGCTGGGGCCGGCGCTCACCACCGGTTTCGCCTTGGCCTTCGCCCGCGGGGCCGGGGAATATGGCTCGGTGATATTCATCGCCGGCAACATGCCCGGGGTGTCGGAGATCGCCCCCCTGGTGATCGTCGGCAAGCTCGAACAGTACGATTATTCCGGCGCTGCGGCGGTGGGCGTGGCGATGCTGACCGTGTCCCTGGCCGTGCTGATCGCCACCAACACGGTGCAGACCCGCCTCTCCCGGCGAGGCGGGCCGTGAACGCCGCCGCCGCCCGCCGGGTGGATCGTCCAGGACCGCTCGTCCTGGTGATGGTGGCCGTGGCCTGGCTGCTGGTGGTGATCGGCCTGCCGCTGGCCACCGTCGTCGTCCAGGCCCTGGCCAAGGGGCTGGGGGTGTTCTTCGGCACGTTCCGGCAGCCGGACGCCGTGGCCGCGATCCGCCTAACCCTTCTGGCGGCGGCGATCGCCGTCCCCCTCAACGCCGCCTTCGGCCTGGCGGCGGCGTGGTCGATCGCCAAGTTCGAGTTCCGTGGCAAGAGCCTCCTGATCACCCTCATCGACCTGCCGCTGTCGATGTCGCCGGTGATTTCCGGGCTCGTCTGGGTGCTGCTGCTGGGCGCGCGGGGTTGGTTCGGCCCGGTGCTGGCGGCGGCGGGTGTCAAGGTCATCTTCGCCGTCCCGGGCATCGTGCTGGCGACCATTCTGGTCACCGTGCCGCTCATCGCCCGCGAACTGATCCCGCTGATGATCGAGCAGGGGACGGAGGAGGAGCTGGCCGCGACCACGCTGGGGGCGGGCGGCTGGTCGGTGTTCTTCCGCGTCACCCTGCCGAACGTGCGCTGGGCGCTGCTGCACGGCGTGCTGCTGTGCAACGCCCGGGCGATGGGTGAGTTCGGCGCCGTGTCGGTGCTGTCGGGGCACATCCGCGGGGTCACCGAGACCCTGCCCCTGCACATCGAGGCGCTCTACAACGACTATGATTTCGCCGGCGCCTTCTCCGCCGCTTCCCTGCTGGCCGGGCTGGCCATCGTCACTCTGATCGCCAAGACCGCCTTGGAGCGGGCGGGCGCGGTCAACCCGAGCAGCCGGGGCTTCCACGCGCCATGACCCTGACCATCGACCGCGTCTACAAGCAGTTCGGCCGCTTCCCGGCCCTGGCCGGCGTCTCGCTGGAGGCCCGCGACGGGGAATTCCTCACCCTCCTGGGTCCCTCGGGATCGGGCAAGACGACCCTGTTGCGGGTTCTGGCCGGGCTCGATCGGCCCGATCATGGGTGCGTCTTCCTCGATGGCCAGGATTTTCTGGCCCTCAGCGCCCGCGAGCGGCGCGTCGGCCTGGTGTTTCAGCAATACGCCCTCTTCCGCCACATGACCGTGGCCCAGAACATCGCCTTCGGGCTCGACGTCCGGCCGCGCCGCACCAGGCCCCCCCGCGCGACGATCAAGCAAAGGGTCCAGGAGCTTCTCGCCCTGACCCAGATCGAAGGGCTCGGCGGTCGCTATCCGGCCCAGCTCTCCGGTGGTCAGCGCCAGCGGGTGGCGGTCGCCCGGGCCCTGGCGGTCGAGCCGCGGCTGCTGCTGCTCGACGAACCCTTCGGCGCCCTCGACGCCAAGGTCCGCAAGGAACTGCGCGACGAGCTTCGTCGCATCCACGACGCCACCGGCGTCACCACCATCCTGGTCACCCACGA
>DASRLN010000025.1:0-13336 GCA_035648435.1 Caulobacteraceae bacterium | reverse complement strand
CTACGAACGGGCCGACAGCAAGCGGGCTCTGCTGGCCGACCTGTCTCGACGCTTCGACCTGGAGGCGCTGGCGCTGCCGATCGTCCAGGCCGACGACGCCCACGACCGACTGTTCGAGGCGGTCATGGCGCGGTTGGAGGTCATGGCCCCCCATCGCACGGCGCTGATCGCCATCGCCCGCGCCGACGGCCCGCTTGCCCTCTCGCCGCATTTTCCGCCCACCGCGCGCGCGATCCTGGAATTGGCCGGCCTCGAGGCCACGCTTCCGAGGCTGGCGGCGATGACCCTGATCTGGGCGCGGACGGTCCAGGTCTGGCGGGATGACGAGGGCGCCCTCAATCGCACCATGGCCGAGATTGACAAGCGGCTGAAGCAGATGCGGCGGCGGCTATCGAGGATCGGCGCCGGTTTCTAGCTATCCGGGCAACTTCATGAGCGCCCGCAGGCCACCTTCGGGCGATCGGTCGAGGGTCACGTCGCCGCCATGTCCACGGGCGACGTCGCGGGCGATGGCGAGTCCCAGTCCCACACCCTTTTCGTTCTGGTTGCGCGCCGCGTCGAGCCGGCTGAACGGAGCGAACGCCTCGTCGTAGTCCTCCGCCGCGATGCCCGGGCCGTCGTCATCCACGGTGATTTCAACGCCTCCGCCCGGGGTTGCGCGCGCGACGACCTGGACATGTCTTCCAAACGCCGCCGCATTGGCCACCAGATTGGCCAGCGCGCGCTTGATCGCGTTGGGCCGAATCCGGGCGGTGAGACCATCGGGCGCGTCGGTCGCGATCCTCGTCCCCGAGCGCGCGGCGCTGGCCGCGACGCCCTCGATCAGCGCCGGCAGCGCCACCGTCTCGACCGCCTCACCGCCTTCGCCGCGCGCGAAGTCGAGATACTCGTCGATCATATGCTCCATCTCGGCCAGATCGGACTTCATCGCCTCGATTCGCGCGCCCGGCTCGGAAAGCGCCAACTCGAGTTTCAACCGCGTGAGCGGGGTGCGAAGATCGTGGCTGACCGACGCCAACAGCGAGGTCCGCTGGTCCACGTGGCGCTGGATGCGCGCCTTCATCGCCAGGAAGGCGCGCGCCGCCTGCCGCACTTCCCGCGCGCCATGGGGACGGAAATCGACGTCCACTCCCTTGCCGAAGGCTTCGGCGGCGCTCGCCAGGCGCTCGATGGCGCGCACCTGATTGCGGATGAACAGGATGGCGATGGCGGTGAGCAGCACGGTGGCGACGGTCAGCCACAGGATGAAGATCTGGGCGCGCGTGGCGAACACCCGATCCTTGGGGACGATGACGCGCAGAACACCGCGCGACGTCTTGACCCGGACATCGACGTAGGCGGGATACCGCTGGGTGTCGAACCAGAACGGCGCGTCGATGCGGTTCGAGAGCGCCTTTGTGAGCGACCGATCAACGGCCACGAACAGCGACGGGCGCTTGCCCCGCGGCAGGTTCGCGCCTTCCTGGAAGGACAGGGAGAGATTGAGGTTTTGTTGGGCGCGCCGAGCCAGGCGCAGGAGGTGCGCCTCGTTGGGACTGTCATCGTAGCTCTGGACCAGCAGGGAGACGTCGCCGGCCAGCCCCTCCGCCAGATGGCTGTTCACGGTCTGCCAGTGGGCGTCGAAGAATACATAGGTGACCGCGATCTGCATGATCGCGACCGGCAGGACGATGATCAGGAGGCTGCGGCCGAACAGGGATGTCGGCACGCGGCGCTTGATGATCCGCCAGAAAAACGGCGGCCATGGCCGCTCGAGAATGCGCATCAGTCCGGCGCCAGCATGTATCCGACGCCGCGGACGGTGAGAAGATAGCGCGGATTGGCGGGATCGGGTTCGATCTTGCGTCTGAGGCGGGTGACCTGGATATCGATGGCGCGCCCGCCGGCCTCGGCCGACCGGCGGGCGAGCGACCGGCGATCGATCGCCGCGTTGGGCTGTCCGGCTAGCTGGCGCAGGAGCCGGGTCTCGGCCTCGGTCAGACGCACCGCCTCAGCGCCCCGGAGGAGTTCACCTCGGACGGCGTCGAAGGTGCATTGACCGAAACGCATCGTTTCGACGGTCTCGTTGGGCCGCCTCTCCGAGCGGCGCAGGATGGCCTCGATGCGCAGAACCAGCTCGCGGGGCTCGAAGGGCTTGGCCAGATAGTCGTCGGCGCCGAGACTGAGGCCCTCGATGCGCTCGTCGGCGAGCCCGCGCGCGGTGAGGATCAGGACCGGCGAGGCCCCCGCGCGGCCCGGACGGGCGCGCAGCCAGCGCGTGAACGCAAACCCATCTTCCCCCGGCATCATCACATCGACGACCAGGAGATCGAATTCGAGCCGGCCCAGGAGGCGACGGGCCACGGCGGCGTCTCGGGCGGTCGAGACACGGAAGCCGGCCCGAGAGAGATACTCTTTGATCAAGGCGCGGATGCGGTCGTCGTCGTCCACCACCAGCAGGTGACGCTCGCCCGGCGTGCTCATCCGGCCGCCATTCGGATTGACGCGCGGGGGCCGGCGCCATCTAAGGATCGCCGCTCGAACACAGGGGATGTCTCGCCCGATGTCATTGGTTCCCTACGACGATCGCGACGGCTGGATTTGGCTCGACGGCCAGTTCGTCCCCTGGCGGGAAGCGAAGGTGCACGTGCTGACCCATGCGCTCCACTACGCCTCCGCCGTGTTCGAAGGCGAGCGGATGTACGGCGGCGAGATCTTCAAGCTGACCGAACACACCCGGCGTCTGTTCAGATCGGCCGAAATTCTCGATTTCGCGATCCCCTTCACGGTGGCCCAGATCGACGAGGCCTGCAGGGCGACCTGCGCCCGCAACGGCCTGAGCGACTGCTACGTCCGGCCGATCGCCTGGCGCGGCGCGGAGACCATCGGCGTCGCCGCCCGCAACTCGACCATTCACGTGGCGATCGCGGTCTGGGAGTGGCCGAGCTACTTCAAGCCCGAGGAAAAGGCCAAGGGCATCGCCCTCACCTGGGCCAAGTACAAGCGCCCGTCCCCCGAAACCGCTCCGACCGCCTCCAAGGCGGCGGGCCTGTACATGATCTGCACCATCTCCAAGCATGCCGCCGAGCGGGAAGGCTACGCCGACGCCATGATGCTCGACTGGCGGGGCTACGTCGCCGAGGCCACGGGCGCCAATGTGTTCTTCATCCAGGACGGCGTCCTGCACACCCCCGAGCCCGACTGTTTCCTGGATGGCATCACCCGCCGATCGGTGATCGCGCTCGCGCGGGAAAAGGGCTTCGAGGTCGTCGAGCGTCACATCGAGCCGACCGAGCTGGCGGGTTTTTCCGAATGCTTCATCGTCGGCACCGCCGCCGAGGTGACGCCGGTCTCGCAAGTGGGCGAATACCATTTCACGCCGGGAAACATCTCGCTCTCGCTGATGGACGACTACGCCCGGATGGTGCGGCGACAACGCGAGGTCGCCTGAAGTCAGGCCATCCAGCTTTCCGGCGTCGGATAGGCCTCGCCGCGGGTCAGCCGAATGAGGCCCAGAATGCAGCGGACATAGAACCAGACGGTGACCGCCACCAGCAGCGGGAACCCGATAAGGACGAAGCACAACAGTCCGGCCACCACGAAATACAGCAGGCCGATCCAGAAGGTGCGGATCAGCAAGGTATAGTGACTGCGGAGCGCCGCCGAGGCGCTCTCGCGGTTCACATAGGCCAGGATCAGGCCGACGATGTGGGTCAATCCGACGCCTGGGATCAGATAAAGAATGTAGACCACGATCGCCATCTGACGATCGCCGTCGGGAATCGCGGGCGCCGGAGCGGAGGGGGGCGCTGGCGTCGGCATGGCGCGTTGGGCGGCGTCGGTCATTTCGGGACTCCCATGGACTCGGCCGCAGCCTACCCCCGGACGGCGGTGATCTCCACCCCGGCGGCGACCGCGTCGGGGGCCAGGGCGAGCGGCTTTTCGACCCGCACCCGGGCGCGCAGAACCCGGGGTTCAAGGCAACAAGCCTGCGCCAGGCGCTCGGCGAAGGATTCCACCAGGCCGATGTGGCCAGCGGCGGCGATGGCGCGGGCGTGGGCGACGATCACTTCGTAGTTCACGGTGTCGGCGAGGGCGCGCCAGCCGGCGGCGGCGACATCGAGTTCGACATCGACGAGGAGGGGTTGGCGGCGCCCGAGTTCGCCGGCGTGGACGCCGATTTCGGCCTCGACCATCAGTCCACGGACGAACACCTTGGTGGTTTGGATGGCGGCCATGTCAGTCCCAGGCCAGATGCTGGCCGCCATCGACGGCGATCATCTGGCCGGTCACCGAGCGGGCGTCGATGAGGAAACGAAGCGCCTCCCCGATCTCTTCCGGGCGCGGACCGACGCCCAATGGTAGGTTTTGGGATTCCTTGCTAAAATCGGCGGGGGTTTGGTGAACCGACGGCAGGGTCGGGCCAGGCCCGATGGCGTTGACCCGGATTCGCGGCGCCAGGGCCTGGGCCAGGGTCCGCGTCGCCGCCCACAATCCGGACTTGCTGAGACCGTAGCTGAAGAATTGCGGCGTCGGCCGCCAGACCCGCTGGTCGGCGATGTTGACGATCAGGCCGGCGGCGCCCGGCGGCAGGGCGGCGGCGAAGGCCTGGGCCAGCAGAACCGGCGCGCGGAGGTTGACCGCCCAGGCCCGGTCGAGCCCGGCGGGGTCGAGGGTGTCGATCCGATCGTCCTCGAACACCGAGGCGCAGTTGACCAAGAGGGTCGCCGGTCCCGGCGCGCGGCCGATGATCGCCCCGCAGCTTTCGAGAGCGAGGTCGGCGGCGATGGTTTCGGCCAGCCGGCCCTCGGCCCGGACGAGCCGCGCGGTTTCGTCGGCGTCGTTCCGCGAAGCGCGATGATGGACGAGAACATCGTAGCCCGCCTGCGCGGCGGCGACCGCCAGCGCCCGGCCGATGCGCCGAGCGGACCCGGTGACGAGCGCCCAGCCGCGCGCGGTCACCGCCGGATCAATCGATCCGGCCGAACTCGAAGGCGTTCAGAGCGCCGACGGCGATGACGAACAGCAGGATGACGGCGATGGCGATCATGGCTTCTTCAATCCCTTGGACGTGAGAAGGCTTTAGCCGACCGCGACGGCGATCGGCAACGTCCGACGCCGATTCGCACGCCGACCCCCTTCCCGTCTGAACCACGATCACTAATATGGGCAGGGACCGAAACCCGCGGAGACAGCCATGCGCGAATACATGAAGTTCTACATCGACGGCCAATGGGTCGATCCGGTGACCCCCAGGAGCATCGACGTGATCAACCCGGCCAACGAAGCGGTCTGCGGCCACATCTCCGCCGGCTCGGCAGCCGACGTCGACAAGGCGGTGAAAGCGGCGCGCAAGGCGTTCGAGACCTGGTCCCTGACCAGCCGCGAGGAGCGCCTGGACGTCCTCCAGCGCGTCCTGGCCGAATACCAGAAGCGCTTCGGCGACGTGGCCAACGCCATCACCGAGGAGATGGGCGCCCCGGCCAGCCTCGCCCAGCGCGCCCAGGCCCCGATCGGCATGGCCCACCTGGCGACCGGCATCGAAGTGCTCAAGACCTTCCAGTTCGAGGAGGACCGCGGACCCACGCGCCTGGTCAAGGAGCCGATCGGCGTCTGCGGCATGATCACGCCGTGGAACTGGCCGATCAACCAGATCGCCTGCAAGGTGGTGCCGGCGCTGGCCACCGGCTGCACCATGGTGCTGAAGCCCTCCGAGGAGGCCCCGTTCTCGGCCTATATCTGGAGCGAGATCATGCACGCCGCCGGCGTCCCGGCCGGGGTGTTCAACATGGTCAACGGCACGGGGGCCGAAGTCGGCGCGGCGATCTCCAGCCACCCGGGCGTGGACATGGTCTCCTTCACCGGCTCGACCCGGGCCGGCATCGAGGTCGCCAAGGCCGCCGCCCCGACCGTCAAGCGGGTCTCCCAGGAACTGGGCGGCAAGAGCCCTAACATCATCCTGCCCGACGCCGACATGAAGTCGGCGGTGGGTGGCGGCGTGAAGCACGTGATGCAGAACTCCGGGCAGTCGTGCAACGCGCCGACCCGGATGCTGGTCCCCACGGCCAAGATGGACGAGGCCATCGGCATCGCCAGGGAAGCGGCCGAAGCCACCACCGTCGGCGATCCCAACGGCAACGCCCAGATCGGCCCGGTGGTCAACAAGGTCCAGTGGGACAAGATCCAGCGCCTGATCAAGGCCGGCATCGACGAAGGGGCGACCCTGGTCACCGGCGGCGTCGGGCGCCCGGAGGGCCTCGACAAGGGCTTCTATGTCAAGCCGACGGTGTTCGCCAACGTCACCAACGACATGACCGTGGCCAAGGAGGAAATCTTCGGACCGGTGGTCTCGATCCTCGGCTACGACACCGTCGATGAGGCGGTGAAGGTCGGCAACGACACCGAATATGGCCTGGCCGCCTACATCTCGGGAACCGACATGGGCAAGATCCGCGAGGTCGCCTCCCAGCTTCGCGCCGGCCAGGTGTCGATCAACGGCGGCGGCGGCGACATGATGGCCCCCTTCGGCGGCTACAAGATGAGCGGCAACGGCCGCGAGTGGGGCGACCACGGCTTCACCGAGTATCTCGAGGTCAAGGCGGTGCTCGGCTACACGCCCAAGCAGGCCGCCGAGTAGATGCCCCCGACGCCTCCCTCCCTCGCTACGAGGGAGGGAGTCGCCGACATCGCGCGGCGGCAGGGGCGGGAGCGGCCGGACGAGACGGCGTTGTGGTTCGAAGGCCGGGCGACGAGCTACCGCGAGCTCGACGCGCTCTCCTCGCGGTGCGCCAACGCCCTGATCGCCGCCGGCGTGAAGCCCGGCGACCGGGTCGCGACGCTGGCCAAGGGACGGGACGACTTCTTCATCCTGTGGCTGGGCGCGCTCAAGGCGCGGGCCTGCCTGACGCCGGTGAACTGGCGCCTGGCGGGGCCGGAGATCGCCTTCGTCATCGAGGACGCGGGGGCCGAGGTCCTCATCCGGGGCGAGGAATTCACCGATCACGGCGCCGGCCTCGCGACGGTGATCGAGTTCGCCGATTTTCGCGGCTGGATCGCCGGCCACGGCGCCGCCGATCCGATGCTCGCCGCCGAGGCCGACGACGACGTCATCCAACTCTACACCTCGGGGACCACGGGCCTGCCCAAGGGCGTCCAGCTCACCGAGCGCAACTACGCCGCCCTGTTCGCCTCGGCGACCCAGCAATGGGGCCGTTTCGAGAGCGGCGACCCGGTGCTGGTGGCCATGCCGCTGTTCCACGTCGCGGGGGCCAACATGGGCATGTTGGGCCTCTTGCAGGGCGCGCGCTGCGTGGTCATGCGCGAGGCCGACCCCGGCGCCATCCTGCGGCTCGTCGAAGAGCACCAGATACGCCAGGCGTTCCTGGTCCCGGCCCTGATCAACATGATCCTCCAGCACCCGGCCATCGAGGGCGCCGACCTGACCTGCCTGGAACAGGTCTACTACGGCGCCTCGCCGATCTCCGAGGACGTGCTCAAGCGGGCGCAGGCCCGGTTCGGGGCCAGCTTCACCCAGCTCTATGGGCTCACCGAGACCATCGGCGTCGGCAGCTGGCTGTCGCCGGCGGCCCATGGCGAAGGGCGCCTGCGCTCCTGCGGCGTCGCCTCGCCGGGCGTGGAGCTGCGCATCCGGGTTGATGGGCACGCCGCGGCGCCGGGCAAAGTCGGTGAGATCGAGATCCGCTCGGACGGGGTGATGAAGGGCTACTGGAAGCGGCCCGAGGCCACGGCCCGGGCGATCGACGCCGATGGCTGGTTCCGCTCCGGCGACGCCGGCTATTTCGACGACGAGGGGTATCTCTATATCCACGACCGGGTGAAGGACATGATCGTCACCGGCGGCGAGAACGTCTATCCGGCCGAGGTCGAGAACGCCCTGTTCGGCCACCCGGCCGTCGCCGACGCGGCGGTGATCGGGGTGCCGGACGAGCGCTGGGGCGAGGCGGTCAAGGCGGTGGTGGTCCTGCGCCCGGGCGCGGACACCGACGCGGCGGCGATCATCGCCCACTGCCGAGCGCGCATCGCCGGCTACAAGACGCCCAAGAGCGTGGACTTCGTCGAGGCCCTGCCGCGCAACCCCTCCGGCAAGGTGCTGCGGCGCGAGCTGCGCGAACCCCACTGGCGCGGCAAGGATCGCCTCGTCGGCTGAAGAGAGGATCTCCTTAGATGCTCGATCCGCATTTCAAGGCCATGCTCGAGGCGGAGGCGGCCGCCGCTCCTGCCGACGCCCCGCCTCTGGAGTCCCTGCCGCCGGCGATGATCCGCGAATTCTACCGCCTCCAGCGCCAGGCGCAGAACGTCGGCTCGTCGCCCGTCGAGGTGACGGCGCGCGACCTCGAGGTCGGCGGCGGCGCGGGCGAGATCCCGGCCCGGCTCTACACCCCGCCGGGCTACCTCCCGCCGGGACCGTGCCTGGTCTATTTCCACGGCGGCGGCTGGGTGATCGGCGACCTCGACACCCACGACGCCCATTGCCGCCGGCTGGCGGCTGGGTCCGGGGCGCAAATCCTCGCCATCGACTACCGGCTGGCCCCGGAGTTTCCGTTTCCCGCCGGCCACGACGACGCCCTGGCGGCGACGACGTGGGCGTTCGATCACGCCGCGGCGATCGGCGTCGATCGGATGCGGATCGGGGTCGGCGGCGATTCGGCCGGCGGCAACCTCGCCGCCTCGGTGGCCATCGACCTCAGGGGCGACCCGGAGCGCAACCTCAGGTTCCAGCTTCTGCTCTACCCCGCCGTCGGACCGGAGGAACACACCCAGTCCCGGCGGGAACGCGACGGTCCGGTGCTGTCGAGCGCCGTCATGACCTGGTTCGAAGCGACCCTGGCCGCCGCCGGCCATCCTCAGGCCCGGCGCGCCACGCCGGCCCAGGCGGCCGACCTCTCCGGCCTGCCGCCGGCCTTCATCGCCACCGCCGGCTTCGATCCGCTGGAGCACGAGGGCCGCGACTATGCGGCGGCCCTGAAGGCGGCCGGCGTCGAGGCGCGCCACGTCAACTACCCCTGCCTGGTCCACGATTTCTACATCATGGGCGATGTCTCCCCGGCGGTGCTCGAGGCGGCGAAGGAAGCGGGCGAGGCGATCCGGGCGCGGCTGTAAGGGGGATCAGCCTCGACCGCCCCGGCGCCGGCGAAGGGCGAAGCGTTGGATCTTGCCGCTCGCCGTCTTCGGCAGCGATTGCGCGAAGTGGACCGTTCGCGGATAGGCGTGGGCGGCGTAGCGGGTCTTGACCCAGTTCTGGATGTCCTTGGCCAGCGCCGGGGAAGGCGCGTGATCGCCGCCGAGGACGACGTAGCACTCCACAACCTCTCCGCGAATCTGATCCGGCGCGGCCACCACGGCGCACTCGGCGACCGAGGGGTGGGCGAGAATGACCTGCTCCACCTCCGCCGGCCCGATGCGATAGCCGGCCATGATGATGACGTCGTCGTCCCGCGACGAGAAGAAGAAGTCACCGTCCCCGTCCACGCGGCCGAGGTCGCCGGTGAAATACCACCTGCCGTCGCCGCTGAACTTCTCGGCGCTCCGCTTCGTATCATCCAGATAGCCGGAGAACCAGGCGAGGGGACTTGCCCGCAGATCCATCGCGACGCGTCCGAGCCGCCCGATCGGCGCCGGCGCATCCGCGCCCTGGTCCAAGACCACGGCCCTCCAGCCCGGCATCGACCTTCCCATGGCCCCCGGCTTGATCGGCGCCCGCAGCGACGGAGCGTGGTGGTTGTTGATCAGCATTCCGGTTTCGGTCTGGCCATAGTGATCGAAGATTTCGACGCCCAGCGCCTGCCTTGCCCACTGGTTCACATCGGCCGTCAGGGGCTCGCCGGCGCTGGAGGCGGAGCGCAGCGCCAGCCTCGCCGGCGCGGGAACACCTGAATTGCGCAGCGACCGGTAGACCGTCGGCGCCGCCGCGAAGTTGGTCACGCCGAACCGTTCCAGTGTCGCCCAGGTGAGTTCGGGCGAGAATCCGGCGCGGAGTAACAGACCAGGCGTCCCGGTCAGGAAGGTCGCCAGCACGCCGAAATAGAGGCCATAAGCCCAGCCCGGGTCGGCGCCACACCAGTACAGATCATCCGAACGCAGGTTCAGCCCGAACTCGGCGTAGGCCTGAAACGACGCCAGCGCCTTGACCGGAACAACGACGGCCTTCGGGTTCCCCGTCGTCCCGGAGGTGAAGATGTGGATGATCGGGGCTTCGCCGCCGAGGCTTGGCGCGGGCGCGGGGACGCTCCCCGCCGCGAGCAGATCGCCGAAGGCGAGCGCGTCGGCGTCAGGATCTCCCGTCGTGACGATGAGCCATGCCGGTGCGCTCGAGACATCAGGCGGCGGCGCCACCTTTGGCCGCTGGTCAGGATCGACCACGACGACCTTCGCCTTGCTCGAGACCAGGCGCGTCGCAACGGCGGCGGCGGCGAAGGCGGTGAACAGCGGCACATGGACGGCGCCGAGGCGCCAGATACCGATCAGAGCGACGAGATAGTCGGCGCTCTTTCCCATGAGAGTGGCGACCCGGTCCCCGGGTCGAACGCCAAGAGCATGAAGCGCCGCACCGAAGCGCGACGATCGGTCCCGCAGCTCGCCATAGGTCAGGACCTCCGACGACAGATCCGCCGAGACGACGTTGTAGGCCACCGCGCCAGTATCGTAACGGTCGCACAAGGCGTGGGCGACGCTGACCTCGCTCCCCTGGAACGTGGCGAGCAATTCGCGGACACGGCCCGCGGGGGTGTCAGCCGGCGTGTTCTGGCCCATTGAACCTAAACCTTCCGCCCGTTCCTGACGCTCTGCTCTAAAGCGCGCCGATCATCCGCCGAAGTGATAACGCAGGCGCAGGCCGTAGAGCCGCGGCGGCGCGAAGGTATAGGTCACCGTGCCGATGGTGGTGTAGAGGTCCTGCTCGCCGGTGGCATATTGCGAATCTCCGGCGTTGGACATGAACAGCGCCACGTCGAGCGGCCGACCGGCTATATTGGTCAAGTCAGCCTCCAGGTTGACGTAGCTGTACCCCGGCAGATACTTCAACTGCGCCTGGTTGGATTGGTCAGTCGAAAACCTGCTCTGCGAGGTGTAGTTCGCCGAAAGCACCAGGGTTCCCAGATTCTCTCCGAGCGGCGCCTCGTAGCTGGCGCCCAGCGACACCTTGTTGCGCGGCGTGTAGGGAAAGGGGCTGCCCAGCAGGATCGCCGCCGCCGCCGGATCGGTGAACCTGGTGTATCTGGAGTCGATGTAGGAATAGGTGGCGTTGAGCGTCAATCCCCTGACCGGTACGACCGCGCCGGTGAATTCCACGCCCTGGATCAAGGCTTTGGCTGCGCTCTCGTTGACGTTCAGGACGACGCCGCTGATCAACTGCTCTGTCGTGCGCTGGATGTTGGTGTAGTCGCCGCGGTAGGCGTCGGCGTTCAGCCGCGCGGCCACGCCGCCCACCTCGAACTGGGACTTGATGCCCACCTCCACGTCCTGGAGCTGTTCGGGCTGGAAGGTCGCGAATGGCGAGGTCGCCGGCACGCCCCCGTTGGCCCCGCCCGATTTATAGGCATCGCGCACCGCCAGGTAGACGTGCGCCGCGCGGCCGAGCGCCTGATCGACGTTCACCGTATAGCTCGGGTACCGGGATTCCACCGCGCCGCCCACCGGCGGACCGGCCACCGCCGCCGGGGCGGTGAACTGGATGCTGTTGAAGGAATGCTCCCAGGTATAGCGCAGGCCGCCGGTGATGGAGAGGCCGCGAAGGGCTTCGATTTTCTGGCCGACATCGAGCGTCGCCTGGCCGAACACGGCGTGGCTGCTGTTCTCTTGTACCGCCAGTCCCGTGATGGGTCCGACAAAGAGCACAATGGGAATGGCGGTGTACTGCTCGATGCCTGCCGGCCCGTGCCAGGTCTGATTGTCGTAGTAGAAACCGCCGGTGTAGTTCAGCGACCCATCGAACGCCTTGCCTTCGATCCGCGCCTCTTCGGTGAAATAGTCGGGCGCCAGAACCGGGATGTTCCGGCTCGACTGGCCGCCCAGTGAAAAGGGCGTGGCGTCGTAGTCATAGGCGTAATGGTCGCGAAACTGAGAATAGCTGATGGTGTTCTTGAGCTGAAGATTGTCGTTCACCGTGAACGTCGCGTGATTCAAAATCTGCCAGTAGGAGGTTTTCGAAAACTCGTTCTCGTCGTAGGAGACCTGCCTGATCCCCAGCGCCTGCTGGTTGGTCAGCGCATTGGCGAGGCCCGGAAAGAAGGCGCCGTAGGCCGCCACTATCGCCGGATTGAGTTGCTCAACGACCGTCCCGGGACCGTTGTTGTCCGAATTGTAGTAGCGGCCGATCGTATAGAGTTGGAGACGGTCGGTGGGCCGCAGGATCAGGCTGCCGCGGAAGGAATC
The DNA here is from genome assembly GCA_035648435.1 of Caulobacteraceae bacterium. Taxonomy (GTDB): domain Bacteria; phylum Pseudomonadota; class Alphaproteobacteria; order Caulobacterales; family Caulobacteraceae; genus Acaudatibacter. The sequence continues at coordinate 967 of DASRLN010000025.1, read as the reverse complement.
CACGTTGACGTTGTCGTATTTCTTGCCCGCGAAGTCTGGCCCAACGTCGGTCGTATAGCCGCCCTGGCGATCGACCTCGCCGGCCAGCCTCAGCAGAATCTTGTCCGGCAGAATCGGGATGTTGATCGCGCCGTCCGCCCGCCGGTCGTCGAAGTTGCCGAATTCGCCGCGAATGTAGCCGCCGAAGACGTCGGTCGGCCGCTCCGGCTCGAACAGGATATTGCCGCCGGTGGCGTTCTTGCCGAACAGCGTGCCCTGCGGACCCGCGAGTACCTGTACGTTGGCGAGGTCGAAATAGGTCCCCACCCGTCCGTCGATGCCCACCGGGTTGGCGACTTCCGAGAAATAGGGAATCACGCCCGGCACGGCGCCGAAAGCCGGACCCTGCCCCCGTAGCGCGAAGTAGGCGAACTCGCTGGGATAGCCGCCGGTAATGGTGATCAGGGAAGGCGTGAAGTCGGCCAGCGCCGTCTTGTCGGTGATGTGCTTCTGTTCCAGCGCCTGCGCGGAAAACGCGGTGACCGCGATCGGTACGTCCTGCAGGTTCTCGGCCCGCCGCCGCGCCGTGACCACAACCTCGCCCAGCGCCGTCGCCGGCGCCGCGACCTGGGTGGGAGGCGTGCTCTGGGCCTCGGCCGCCGATGACGCCGCGGCAACGCCAAGCGCCATGGCGCCGCCAAGCCATAGTCCGCGCCTGGTCATCGCTCTATCCCCCCGTTGGCTGCCTATGCGTGGCTCCCGTCGGCGTTGTTATCGATGTCATTGATATCGATGTCAATCCCCTTTTTCGGGGCGCGGCGGCTCGGCGATCAGCCGTGCGTCGAGCCGCGAACGATCAGTTCGACGGGCAGTTTTTCCGATGCCGGCCCTTCGCCGGCGAGCAGGCTGAGCATCTTGTCCGCGAGCAGCCGCCCGGCGCGATCCCAGTCCTGGCGGACGGAGGTCAGCCGGCTCTCCCGCGCGGTGT
>DASRLN010000024.1:0-7711 GCA_035648435.1 Caulobacteraceae bacterium | reverse complement strand
GACTCCCAACCCCGCCCCGGCGGCGGGCTGACCGTTTCGATCCCCGCTCATCCCCGCGTTCGCGCTCGCACATGTCTGCAATGTCCGTGAAGTCAATGGATACTTGGCCAAAGTTGGTGTCGCGCCCGCGATACCCTTCTCCCCTTGCGGGAGAAGGTGGCCCGCGAGAGCGGGTCGGATGAGGGGTCGATGGAACCCATCCGCCAAGCCATCGACACTACTCGACAATCGCCGGCGCGACCCCTCATCCGTCGGCTTCGCCGACACCTTCTCCCGCAAGGGGAGAAGGGTAACGCAAGAGCGATCGATGATCGGACCTTCGGAGACGCGCACATATGCAAGCGCGTTTCGCGGGGATGAGCGGAATGGAGTAGGAACGAAACCATGCAGCGTTTGAATGGCAAGTCCACCGTGATCACCGGCGCCGCCAGCGGCATCGGCCGGGCCAGCGCCCTGCTCTTCGCGAAGGAGGGCGCGAAGGTCGTTTGTTTCGACCGCGCAGACGCGGTGGAGGAGACCGCCGCGATGATCACCAGCGTCGGCGGCCGGGCGGTCGCCATCCGCGGCGACGCCGGGTCGGAAGCCGACGTCAAGGCCGCCATCGACCGCGCGGTCACGGAGTTCGGCGGCCTCGACGCCGTCTACGCCAACGCCGGGGTCAGCGGCGGCTGGACGCCGATGGAGGAGGTTTCTCCCGAGTTCTGGATGGAGGTGCTGCGGATCAACCTGATCGGACCGTTCCTGGCCATCAAGCACGCCAGTCCGATCATGCGCGCGGTCGGCAAGGGCTCGATCATCTGCACCGCCTCGGTGGCCGGCCTGCGCTCGGGGGCCGGCGGCATCCCCTACAGCGCCAGCAAGGCTGGGGTGATCAACGTCGTGCAGACCAGCGCCAATGTGCTCTACGGCACGGGGGTCAGGGTCAACGCCATCTGCCCCGGCCTGATCGAGACCGGCATGACCGCGCCGATCTACGCCTCGGCCCGCGAGCGCGGCACCGACGACAAGATCGGCCAGCTCAACCCCCTGCGCCGCGGCGGCGAGCCCAGCGAGATCGCCCACGCCGCCCTGTTCCTGGCCAGCGACGATTCCTCCTACGTCAACGGCCAGGCCATCGTCGTCGATGGCGGGCTGTCGTCGTCGCACCCGGTGGGGTCGAGAAGGGGGTAGAGCGCGCACCATCAGAAAAACTATAAGGTGCCGCATCGTGCCGCCGAGATGCGTCAACGCTAACATTATGTCATAGAATCAGCAACATGAGCGTTTTTCGGGACCGTCGATCACCGCGAATATCCGCGAATTTCGGGGACTTTCCGGGACTCTTCCGGGACTTTCGGGGACTCCTGGAGGAACATCGGCGACAAGACGCGATTGCTGCGGGACCAGGCGCGCGGGATGGGGACGAAGAGGCGCCGGTCGGAAACCGCTTGAGTGACTTCGGCGGCGACCACGGCTGACAATTGCAATTTGCGCAGCCCCTGGACCGGTTGTCAAGGAGTTTTCCGCGCTCTCCTCGAAATGGCGTAGTCTCCCTCCATGGCGAGGTCCGAACCTTCCATCTTCGATGAAACGGATGATGCGGCCGACGAACGCGCCATGCGCGAGGGCGAGGCCGATGGCGACGCGGGCAGGACCATGCCCCATGCCGCGGTTTCGAAATGGCTGGCGACCTGGGGGACGCCTGAGGAGCAACCACCGCCGAGGGAATGGTTCGAGTAGTCCGCAACAGCGGCGCCAAACCACCACGGCCAATGCTCCCTCGTGAAACGGGGGATCTGGCAGCCCGCCCTCTCGCTGGCTGACTGAGGAGGCGCGGGGCGGCTACGGAAGTATCGACGATCGTGCGCGCGCCTTGCGCCCCCTTCGTCACGGCGCGAGAAAGAGCGCCGCGCCACCTCCCCCGCGTAGGGGCGGGGGAGGACGATGATGTAGAGGGCCGATCACCATGAAGCCCAAGATCAGCTTGGTCACGCTGGGCGCGGGTTTCAGCCTGGCGCACAAGTCGCAGCGAAGAGCGAGGTCGATCGGCTGTTCGCCTTCGCGGTCGGCGTCGGCGCCACGCCGGTGAAGACCCCGCGGGAGGTGTTCTGGGGCGGCTATTCCGGCTATTTCGCCGATCCCGACGGCTTCCCGTGGGAAGTCTGTTTCAACCCGTTCACCGATCTTTCCTGAAGGCGCCTAAAATGGATGAGCCGATCTCTCTCGGCGCGAGGCTGACGCAGCTCGCGGCCGAGCGTCCGGATCGCCCGGCGGTGACCGACATCGCCCGCACCGTGACCTGGCGGGAACTCGACCGGCGGACCAACCGCATCGCGCGGGGTCTGATCGCGGCCGGCATCAGCCAAGGCGACCTGGTCACCATCGGGCTTGCCAACAGTGTGGATTTCGTCGAGGCCTGCCATGGCCTGTGGAAGGTCGGGGCGACGCCGCAGCCGATTTCGTGGCGCCTGCCGGCGGCGGAGGCGCGGGCGGTGATGGATCTGGCCGCAACGCCGATCCTCATCGCCGGAGACACCCTTGAGAGCGAGAACCCGCGGTTCGATGTCCCGGCCCTGCTGGCCCTCTCGGACGACGATAGCCCGCTTGAGGACCGCACCGCGCCGGTCTGGAAGGCGCCGACCTCCGGCGGATCGACGGGGCGGCCGAAGCTGATCCTCTCCGGCGGTCCCGGCCTCTACACGCCAGTGGAGATCGGCGGCTACCGGACCACGCCGCGGGACGTGATGGTGATGCCGGGGCCGCTCTATCACAACGGCCCCTTCACCTCGGCCTTCGCGGGATTGAACCAGGGCGCCCACCTCATCATCCTGCCCAGATTCGACGCCGAGGAGACGCTGAAGGCGGTCGATCGTCACCGCGCCACCTGGATCTATCTGGTGCCGACGATGATGAGCCGCATCTGGCGGCTGCCGGAAGAGGTCCGCGGGCGCTACGACGTGACCTCGCTGAAGACCGTCTGGCACCTCGCCGCGCCCTGCCCGCCATGGCTCAAGGAAGCGTGGATCGAGTGGCTGGGCCCCGAGGTGATCATGGAGCTCTACGCCGGCACCGAAGCCCAGGCGGTGACCATCATCACCGGAGGCGAGTGGCTGGCCCATCGCGGCTCGGTGGGCAAGGTGGCGTTCGGCGAGATGGCGGCCTTCGACGAACACGGCAACCAGCTTCTCGCCGGCGAGATCGGCGAGGTGTTCATGCGCCGGCCTCCCGACATGCCGGCCTCCTACAGCTACCGTGGCGCGACGGCACGGACCCTTCCCGGCGGCTGGGAATCTCTCGGCGACATCGGCTCTTTCGACGAAGAGGGGTATCTCTACCTCGCCGACCGCCGCACCGACATGATCCTGGTCGGCGGCTCCAACGTCTATCCGGCGGAGATCGAGGCCGCCCTCGACGAGCACCCGCTGGTCCAGTCCAGCGCCGTCATCGGCCTGCCCGACGAGGATCTCGGAGCCCGCATCCACGCCATCGTCCAGCCGCGCCCAGGCCTCACCGAAGAGGCGCTCCGCGAACACGTCCGGGGCCGCCTTGTCAGCTACAAACAGCCCCGCAGCTATGAGTTCGTAGGCGACAACATCCGCGACGACGCCGGCAAGGTCCGCCGGACCCAGCTGCGGGGCGAGCGGATCGCGTCAGCCCGGTAGGGCGACCGGCCGCAGCGCCGTTCCGCAGATGACTACGGCGTCGTCGCGGATGATCGCCCCGGCGCGAGCGGCATTGGCGAGGACCTGGGCGACGTCGGTGACCACCACGTCCAGGCCGACCACGCCCGTGCCGTCGTCATCGACCGGCGCGATGAAGCGGATCGCGCCCTGGTCCAGGCGCAGCTCCAGCGTGTCGCCGGCGCGGGTCACCGGCCGATCCAGCAGCATCGACCAGCCCTCGGCGGCGGCGAGGGGATCGCGGGACTGGAGGGTCACCGCAGTGATGCCGAGGCTGACCTCGCTGGCGAAGTCGCCCCAGTCCGGGCCGGCCGGCGGCCAGTCGCTCATCGGCGCCCGCCAGTCGGCCCCCTCCACCGAGTCGATCGACAGCAGCACGCCGGCGCAGTCGGCCGGATGGAAGTGGCTGAACCGGTAGCGCCCCTCGCCGCGCGCGGCGATGATCCGAACCCCCTCCGCTTCCAGCCGCGCGCGATGGGCCAGGGCGTCGCTCGCCTGAAGGATCACCATGTAGCCGGCGTCGCCGCCCCGCCGGGCCAGATAGCGGGCGCCCGAGGCGTCCTCGCGGATCGGCTCCAGCACCTCGAGGAATTCGCCGCCCACCGGCATGACCACGTTGGCCAGGCCGAACACCCGCACCGCCGGATCGCGGAAGCCGGCCTTCAGGCCGAAGACCGCCTCCAGCGCCGTCCCCACCGGCGCGATCTGGCGGGCGATCAGGGCTACCTGCCTCAGCCGCATGGCGCACCCTCCAGTTCGGCCAGGATCTCGACGGTATGTTCGCCGAGGCTCGGCGGATGGCGGCGGATGTTGGCCGGCGTCGCGCCGTAGTTCACCGGCGGTCGCATGGCGATGTAGGGGCCGGCCTTGGGATGTTCGTAGTGCTGGAAGAGGCCGACCGCGTCCAGGTGCGGGTCGCTCTCGAGTTCCTCCAGCCGGTTCATCCGCACCACCGGAATCTGCAGAGGCTTGAGAAGTTCGAGCCATTCCTGGGTCGTCCGCGTCACGGTCACCTCCTCGACCAGGCCATAGAGTTCCCGGACATGCCTGGCCCGGGTCTTGTAGTCGGCGAAACGCGGATCCTTGCCGAAGGTCTCACCCCAGCCGGCGACGGCGAAGAACTGATCCCACTGCTGGTCGGTGTAAGGCAGCAGGCCGATGTGGCCGTCCTTGGTGGCGAAGGGCTTGCGCTCGGGGTTGGCGACGCGGGTATAGGCCCACGGCCCGGTCGGGGGATCATAGACGTGGCCGTAGAGGTGCTCGGCCAGGGTGAAGGAGGTGACACACTCCAGCATCGGCGCCTCGACGAACTGGCCCTCGCCGGTGCGCTCCCGGTGGAACAGGGCGGCGGTAACCGCCTGGGCCATGAACAGGCCGCTGACCTTGTCGGCCACCAGGGTCGGAATGAGGCGCGGCGTGGGGTCGCCATCGACGCGGCTCAAGAGATCGGCGAGGCCGCTGGCCGACTGGATCAGGTCGTCATAGGCCGGCTCCCCCGCGTAGGGGCCGGCGGCGCCGTAGCCCGCCCCGTGCGCATAGACGATGTCCGGCCGGATGGCCTTCACCGACTCGTAGTCGAGGCCCAGGCGCCTCAGGCCCTCGTAGCGCACCGACACCGCGAAGACGTCGCAGGTCTTGATCAGCTTGCGCAACGAGGCCGCCTGGTCCGGCTCGCGCAGATCGAGCAGCAGCGAGCGCTTGTTGCGGTTGATGGTCATGAAGATCGGACCGAGGTCCTCCGGCGCGCCCGCCGGCGGGTGGCCGGCCCAGCGCATGATGTCGCCGCCGCCGCCTCGCCGGCCGCCGGGAAACTCGACCTTGATCACATCGGCGCCGAGATCGCCGAGCATCTGGGTGGCGTAGGCGCCAAAGACCACGCTGGTCATGTCCAGGACGCGTATGCCCTTCAGAGGCCCCGTCGCCTCGCTTGCCAGGGCGTGTGTCTTGGCCACCGCTGATCTCCCTTCAAGGCATCGGGGCATGACGCCCGCTTCGTTCCTCCCTACAATCCCCGCCTGAGCTTGGGAACGCGCCATGGATTTCGAACTCGCCGAAGAGCATCGGATGCTCAAGGATCTGGTGCGCCGGTTCGTCGATGATGAGCTGATGCCGCTGGAGGCCGGGGTCCTGGCGCGCGAGGCCGACGGCAAGGGGCTGGGGGTCGGTCCCAGCGAACACAAGCGGCTGGACGAGGTCTCGAAGTCCCTCGGCCTGTGGGGCCTGGATGCGCCGGAGGATATCGGCGGGGCCGATCTGCCGAAGGTGGCGATGGTCGGCGTCAACGAGGAACTGGGCCGGACGGTGACGCCCTACACCCTGCCGCCGGATTCGCCGAACCTGCGGATGCTGATGGCGACGGTCAACGAGCGGCAGCGCGAGGCTTACCTCGCCCCCTATGTGCGTGGCGAGACGATCTCGGCGATCGGCATCTCCGAACCCGGGGCCGGCGGCGACCCGGCCGGAATGATCACGAGAGCCGAGCGGGATGGCGAAGACTGGGTGATCAACGGCCGCAAGATCTGGATCAGCCGCGCCGCCGACGCTGATTTCACCATCCTGATGGCGGTCACCGACAAGGAAAAGCGCGCCCGGGGCGGCATCTCCGCCTTTCTCATCGACAAGGGCACGCCCGGCTTCAACGTCCTGCGGCGGATCCCGATGATCGGCGGGGCGGTGACCTACGAGGTCGCCCTGGAGGACTGCCGGGTGGAAGGATGGAAGCTGCTGGGGACCGAAGGCCAGGGGTTCGCGCCGATGCAGCTTCGCCTGGGAACCCGGCGCATCGAAATGGCCGCCTGGTCGATCGGCATGGCCCAGCGGGCCCTGGACATGATCTGCGAATACGCGCCCCAGCGCGTCACCTTCGGCGAACCACTGTCGCGGCGCCAGGCGATCCAGTGGTGGGTGGCCGACGCCGCCACGCGCATCCACGCCGCCCGGCTGATGACCTACGACTGCGCCTGGAAGCTCGACCAGGGCCGCGACACCCGGCTGGAGATCTCGATGATCAAGAGCTACGCCACCGAGATGGCCTGGGAAGTCGTCGATCACGCCATGCAGACCTTCGGAGCCATGGGCATGACCAAGGAACTGCCGCTCCAGCTGATGGCCGCCAAGCTGCGCACCATGCGCATCTACGACGGCCCCACCGAAGTCCACAAATGGGTCGTCGCCCGCAACCTCCTGGGGTCGAAACCATGAGGCTGGCCTTGTTCGGAGCGCGGGGTTTGTCAGCCCGCTGTTTTTTCTCTCGGCTCCGACCGGCGCCCACTCGCGGCGACGATAGAAGATGCGGGCTGGAAGCCCGCGCTCCGGCTAAGCAACCTTCAACGATGCGGAATTGAAATCCATGAAAGACCAATACGGAAACATCTCCGCTCGCCGCGACGGCCATGTCGCCCTGCTGGAGATCGACCGGCCGCCGCACAATTTCGTCAGCGTCGAATTGATGCGCGATCTGGCCGACGCCCTCGGCGACATTGACGAGGAGCGCGATCCGCGGGTGAGCATGCTGACTTCGGCCGGCAAGAACTTCTGCGCCGGGGCCAACCTCGCCTCACCGACCGGCGTTGGGGGCGAGGGCATGGCGGGGATCAATCCGCTCTATGTCGAGGCGGTGCGGCTGTTCTCGACCCGCAAGCCTATCGTCGCGGCCATCCAGGGCGCTGCGGTCGGCGCCGGCCTCGGCCTCGCCCTGGTCGCCGATTTCCGCGTCGCCGTGCCGGAGGCCCGCTTCGCCGCCAATTTCGTCAAGCTGGGTTTCCATCCGGGCTTCGGCGTCACCCATACCCTGCCCCGCGTCGTCGGCGTCCAGCGCGCCCAATTGATGTGCCTCACCGGCCGGCGCATCAAGGGCGAGGAGGCTCTCGCCTGGGGCCTGGTCGATCGCCTCGTTCCTTTGGCCGAGCTGCGCGCCGCCGCCCTGGAACTCGCCCGCGAGATCGCCGAGGCCGCCCCCCTCGCCCTCCAGGCCACCCGCGCCACCCTGCGCGCCGGCCTCGCCGCCGCCGTCAAGGCCCAGACCGACCACGAACTCCTCGAGCAGACCTGGC
>DASRLN010000023.1:0-5296 GCA_035648435.1 Caulobacteraceae bacterium | reverse complement strand
ATCCTCGACGGCGAGGTCGCCGCGCGGCTCACCGAGGCCTTCGCCCGGGGCGCCGGTCATGGTCTCCTGCGCCTGGGGGCCGGCGAGATCGGCCGCGTCCTTCCGCCGGCCTTTCTCTGGTGGCGCGATTTCGCGTCCCGCCACATATCGGCGCTTTGCGGGCAAGGGGCGGACGACGTCACACAGGAGCGCCGGGCTGCCGGCGCGACGCCGCCGACCGGCGCGGACCTCGCGAGCCTGATTCTCACCGCGCCGATCATGACCGGCGCCGAATACCTCAAGGCCGAGGTCCTGCTGGCTCTGTGGGCCGAACTGGGCGTCGCCCTGACGCAATCGATGGCGGCGTCGGGAGGCGACCTGCAATCGTTTCTGAAGACCCTCGATCCGGCCTGGAACCTGGTCGGCCGGGTCCATTTCAACCTCGCCGAAAACCGGCGCGACCCGGACCACCCCTTCGCCTTCATGGCCACCTACACCTCCCGCCTGTCCGCGCAGGCCAGGGCCCAGCACATTCCCCTCGGCCAGGCGCTGCGTGAGTATTCCGGACCCGAGAACCGTGACCGGCTGCTGTCCCTCCTGCTTCCCGTGCAGCGCGCGGCCGAGGCTTGCGGCTGGCTGCGCCGGGCGATCGATGCCGGCGAAATATTCCACCCGATGCGCTGGACGGCGGCGGAGGCCGGCCGGTTTCTCGCCAGCGCGCCGGACCTGGAAGGGGCCGGCGTCATCCTGCGCATGCCCGCCGCCTGGCGCGCCGGCAGGCCGGCGAGGCCGAAGATAACCGCGACCGTCGGGTCGCGCGCGCCGTCGGCGGTCGGCCTGGACGGGCTGCTCGACTTCAAGATGGACGTCACCCTCGATGGCGAACGGTTGAGCGGCGACGAGATCGCCGACCTGCTCGCCGGAGCCGACGGTCTGGCCCTGTTGCGCGGTCGATGGGTGGAGATCGACCGCGGACGCCTCGAACAGGCGATGATCCGGTTCAAGGCGGCCGAAGATCTGGCCGCGCGCGACAACCTCACCTTCGCCGACGCCATGCGCCTGCTCGCCGGAGCGGCGGTGGCCGGGGAAGACCTCGAACCCGCGACGGCCGATTGGGCCGCGGTTTCCGCCGGACCGTGGCTTGCCCAGACCCTGGAGGCTCTGCGCGCGCCCCGGGGCGAGGGCACGGACCCCGGCCCCGGGCTGAAGGGGACCCTGCGACCCTATCAGCGAGCCGGAGTGCAATGGCTGCACCTGCTTTCGGGACTGGGGCTGGGCGCGTGCCTGGCCGACGACATGGGCCTGGGCAAGACCATCCAGGTGCTGGCCCTGTTGCTGGCGCGCGCCGGGCAGGGCGCGGGAGCGGGTCCCAGCCTTCTCGTCGCTCCGGCGTCCCTTCTCGCCAACTGGGCTTCGGAAATCGAGCGGTTCGCCCCCAGCCTCGACGCCGCCATCGTCCACCCCTCGGCGATGAACGCCGCTCAACTGGCGGAGTTCACGCCCCGGCGCCTGGGCGAACTCGATCTGGCGATCACCAGCTACGGCTCGCTGCTGCGCCTGCCCCAGCTCGTCGAAACCGAGTGGCGCTTCGTCATTCTCGACGAGGCCCAGGCGATCAAGAACCCGGGCGCCAAACAGACCCGGGCCGCCAAGGCTCTCAAATCACAGGCCCGCATCGCCCTCACCGGCACGCCGGTCGAGAACCACCTGGGCGACCTGTGGTCGATCTTCGACTTCATCAACCCCGGCCTGTTGGGTAGCGCGGCGCAATTCAAGCGCTACGCCGGCGGTCTCGCCGACCGCCCGCACAACCCCTACGGACCACTGCGCGAACTGATCCGGCCCTACATTCTGCGGCGGATGAAGACCGACAAGTCGGTCATCTCCGACCTGCCGGACAAGACCGAGGTCACCGCCCATTGCGCCCTCCGCCCGAAGCAGGCCGCGCTCTATGCCAGGACCGTCGCCGACCTGGCCGAGAGGTTGAATGAGGCCGACGGGATCGAGCGCAGGGGCCTGATTCTGGCGACCCTCATGCGGCTGAAGCAGATCTGCAACCACCCTTCGCAATGGCTCGGCGACGGCGTCTGGGCCGAGGCGGACAGCGGCAAGTTCGCGCGGCTGCGCGAGATCGCCGAGGCGGTGGCGGCAAGGCAGGAAAAGATGCTGGTGTTCACCCAGTTTCGCGAAATGACCGAGCCGTTGCGGGCGCTTCTATCCGGAATTTTCGGCCGGCCGGGCCTCGTCCTGCATGGCGGCACGGCGGTGAAGGACCGCAAGAATCTCGTCCGCGCCTTCCAGGAAGACGAGGCGGCGCCGTTCTTCATCCTGTCGCTCAAGGCGGGGGGTTCGGGATTGAACTTGACCGCCGCGTCCCACGTCGCCCATTTCGATCGCTGGTGGAATCCGGCCGTCGAGAACCAGGCGACGGATCGCGCCTACCGAATCGGGCAAAGGAGCAACGTGCTCGTCCACAAGTTCGTCTGCCTGGGCACGGTCGAAGAGAAGATCGACGCCATGATTGCCTCCAAGCGCGCCCTGTCCGATGAACTCCTCGCGGGGGCCGGGGAGATCAACCTCACCGAGATGGCGGACGACGATCTGCTCCGGCTGGTGGCCCTGGATCTGAACGCGGCGATGGAGGACTGACCCCGGCGATGTCCCGCTACCACCACGACATCTGGCCAGCCTATGTCACGGTCGCCCAGCGCCGCGGCCAGGCCGCGCGCGAGGTCGCCAGGCTGAAAAAGAAGAACCCCATGATCGCGCCGGTGACCATCGACGGCGGGGCCATCGCCGCGACCTTCTGGGGCAAGGCGTGGTGCAAGAACCTGGAGAGCTACCGCGACTTCGAAAACCGGCTCCCCAGAGGGCGAAGCTATGTCCGCAACAACGCCGTTCTCGATCTCCAGATCAAGCCGATGGCTGTCCAGGCGCTGGTCAGCGGATCGGAAATCTACACCATCGACATCAAGGTGGCGGCGCCGCCCGCCGCCCGCTGGCGTTCCATATGCCGCGACTGCGCCGGCGGCGTCGATTCCCTGATCGAACTGTTGCGGGGGCGCCTTTCCAAGGCGGTCATGGAACGGCTGTGCCGCCACGACCAGGGCCTGTTTCCGAGCCCGTCGGAGATCGAGTTTTCCTGCACCTGTCCGGACTACGCGGACATGTGCAAGCACGTCGCCGCGGCGCTCTACGGAGTCGGCGCCAGGCTCGATCACGCGCCGGAACTTCTGTTTCGCCTTCGCGGCGTCGATCCCGGCGACCTGCTCGGTCAGTTCGACGCCGCGCCCTTGGCGCGCACGGGTCCCGCCAAGGCCAAGGTCCTGGAAGTCGATGACCTCTCCGCCCTGTTCGGTCTCGAGATGGCGGTGGATGAGGCGCCGGCGATCGCCGTCCAGGCAATGGCGCCCAAGCGCGGGACGGCGCGGGCGCGCCGTTCGACGAAGCCGCCGTCCAGCTCTTGAGGCCAGACCGTCGGCCGGCGGGCGATCCTCGAAGCGGCCCGAAGGGGTGGCCAGGAAACCGCGCAAGGCGGCGCCCAGCGGTTCAGACACGAGACAGTTCCCCTCGTGTCATCGGGCTCTGGATTGTCCGAACCTGGGAAGATCGTCCCGGGTCTCGAACCACGTCAGGCGATCTGTCGCGAAGATGTGGAAATCCGGTGGCGCGACGGCCGGGTCGTCGAGAGAGGCCACGGTGACGTCGATGGTGTCCGGCTCGTCATCGACGCGCATGGCCAGCTGGGTTCCACAATCGGCGCAGAACCACCGCTCGCCGAAAGCCGAGGATCGCCGCCGGCGCGGCGAGCCCCGGACGACGGCGAAATCAGCCAGCGCCACGCTCGCCCAGACCAGCACCGGGGCGCCCGCGGCGCGCTGGCAGAGCCGGCAATGGCAATAGCCGATGTCGGTCGGCATGGACGCGAGGGCGTAACGCACCGCGCCGCACAGGCAGCCGCCCTGGCGCTGACGCGTCGCGGCCCTGGTCTCCCCGGTGGGCATGGCTTAGTACTCCGGTCGGCCGACAATAGGCCAACATTACGCCGGCCCCGATGAAACTGGATAATCTCGATTTCACGCCGCACGCCGACACCCTGGTCGCGGTCGTGCTGGGCGCCCTGCTGGCGACGATCAGCGGCTTCGCGGCGACGCTCATGGAGAACTGGTTCAAGCGGCGGGAACGCGAACGGGACTCGGCCCTGTTTTTCGGCGAACTGTTCTCCAGCCTGGACGTAATCCTCCAGGCGGCGAAGGGCGCGCGCGGCCGGGGCGAGCCCTACGGCCCGCTGACCATGCGCATGCTGCGGGTGGCGCGGCGGGAGCTGGACATGTACGATCGCAACCGCGCCGGCCTCTACGATCTGCGGGACGGCGCCCTGCGCACCGCCGTCCATTCCCTGGTGGTGCGGATGACCATCCCCATCGACGGGCTGATCGAGGGGATCGGCTCCTCGAACGACGCGCGCGACGCGGGCTTCGGGTTCCTCATGGAGAGCCACGCCGAGATCGCTCCGCTCGTGGACCGCCTGGGCCGGATCGCCCGCCACTCCTTCGCCGGCTACGCCGACGCCGCCCGCGGGTCGCGTTTCCCAGGCTAACCCTCGGTCTCCCCGACCACTCGCCGGACGCCCTGACTGAGCGCGGCGACGCTTGCCGTGCCGATGGCGCCGTCCTCGTCGTGGAGCCGGCACTGGCCATGGGCGACGCCGTCCGCCGCGCCGTGATCGACCACTTCCATGCCGATCCACCGCGTCCTGGGCGCGCGGAAAAGGTAGAGGGTGACGTCGCTGTTGATATAGCCCAGCCCCTGGTCGCCGGCATTGGCGAACGGGCTGGCGAAGTCCGCCGCCAGGGCCGAGCGGACGAAGGGCGTCAGCGTGACACCCTCGACCAGCTCGCGCACCTCCGCCATCCACAATCGCCGCGGCCCGACCGTCCCCATGAAGCCCACGACCGGGCGCAGGTCCCACATCGAGTCGGCCTCGCCGGAGCCTTGCCGCGGAGCGATGGTTTCCGGGTCGGGAACGGACCAAGGCTCCGGGGTCCACACCCGGCCCGCCGGCGCCGCCGTCCGGCGCAGCAGCTGGCAGGAGGCGCGGGCCATGCTCACCCCGGCGCTGAAGAATTCCGCCTCGACGACCTTGATCCGCCAGCCCTCGCGGACGATGCGCGTCGTCAGCGCGACCGGATCCAGTCCGGGAAGCCGGTACATGTCCACGGTCAGCCTGGCGGGCTGAAAGTCGGGGCCGCCGTGGCGCGCTTCGATCTCGGCGCCCAACAGGCCGACGATCACCCGGCCGTGCAGGGAGTTTGGA
>DASRLN010000022.1:0-14447 GCA_035648435.1 Caulobacteraceae bacterium | reverse complement strand
CTCTTCGCGTTCGCGCTCGGGTCCCTCACCGGCGCGAACCAGGGGCGGGCGAGGCAGGCGTAGCGGGTCTCGTCGGCGATGTGGTCCTCGGTGTCGGTGTCGAGATCCTCCGGCCGGTCGCGATCGTGCTGCAGGCAGGGGACGGTGCGGATGAAGTCGCGGCAGGTGTCGAACACATAGAGCATCGGGGTCCCGTCCTTGCCGGTGATGCGCGCCCGCACCTGGTCCCAGCCCGAAAGGGCGCCCAGCTTGCCGACCCGGGTGTTGTCGGCCGGCCCGAACCGCACCCCGGCCCTGGCCAGCCGCTCGCCGATCGAGGCCCCGCTCCTGTGGGCGAAGATCGAGGGGTCGGCCACGGCGATGGCGATCTTCTCGCCGCGCTCGCGCTCGAGGATGCCGGCGGCGAGGTCGCCGGCGTCCAGGCGCGGGCCCATCTCCCGCCGCTCGCCCCCGCCATACCACTCGCGGTAGCGCACCAGCGCGCCGCGCGGCACCACGCGTTCGCCGCCGCCGGGGCGGAAGTCCTCATCGACGAGCGCCCACCAGCCGACGCTGAAGGGGGAGGCGAAGCCCCAGTCGAAGGCGCGAACGCGCGTCCAGTGCGCCGGAACAGGGAAGGGGCTGAGGATGTTCTTCGCGCTCCAGGTGTCGAAGAAGGCGCCGGCGATCACGCTCCAGTCGCCCTCCAGCCAGGCGCGCACCAGTTCGGCCGAACCGCATCGCGCCAGCCGGGCGATATAGTTCGGATCGCTCTGCATCAGGGCCGGGTTGTCGGCCACGCGGGCCGGGATGAACTGCCGCTCGAGGGAAAGCATCTCGCCGGTGAACGGGTTGGCGAACCGCTCGCTGAACACTTCCCACGGGCCGGCGTCGATGTATCTCGCCTTCACCCAGGCGTGGCCGGCCCCGCCCGGGTTGCAGGTGGCGCGGAAGGCGGTCGGCGCGCCCTCGGCGCTGCGCAGGGTCGCCTTCAGCTTGTCGATCGCCATGGGGGAGGGGAACTGGGTCAGCTCCTCGACATAGACCCGACTGTAGCTGTGGCCCTGATAGAGATCGGCGTCGGCGTCGTTGTCCAGGTGGCGAAACCACAGCACCGCCCCGCTCGGCCATTCGAAGGCCGAGCGCGCCTCGTTCCACGCCGCCCCCTCTGGCGCGAAGATCTGCCTGGCGCGCTTGATCGTGGGTCCGAGCGCCACCCGCGTGCGCCGCACCAGGAGGCCGCGCGCCGCCGCGCCCCAGCCCTCGGCATGGATGGCGAAATCGCCCAGCGCCGCGTCGGTCTTGCCGCCGCCCCGGGCGCCGCCATAGACCACCTCGAACACCGGCGTGGTCACGAACGCTTCCTGCGGTCCGGCCTGCGGGGTCCAGCGCCCGTCGCCGCCCGCGCCGCTCACGGCTTGGGCTCCGGCCCGCGCTGGGCGGTCGGATCGAACTTCGCCCGCCATTCAGGCAAACTCATCGCCGGCGCGCGCGCCGACCCGCGGGACGCCGGCTCGGAGGGCAGCAGTTGCTTGAGCTTGGCGGCCTCGGCCAGGCACGCGCGGGCGACATCCATTCCCTTGGCGTCGCCGACCCCGACCGCCGTCTCGGCCAGGGTGATCAGCCGGTCGATCAGCCCGCCCAGATCGCGCGACCCGCCGGCCCCCCGCCGCTCCAGGATCACCTTCGTCCGCGCGATGATGTCCGCGCGCCTCCACAGCTCGGCGGCTTTCTTCTCAGGCCACGGATAGCCCGCCAACCGCGCCGCCTCATGCGTCGTGCGCCCCGCCGCCCGCGCCTGGGCGAAGGCCTCGTACCGGGCGTTGTCGAGCGGCAGATCGAGCTTTGTCTCCATGCCCGTCTCATACTAGAAAGATCGCATTTTGTAAAGTCCTTTTTTCGTAACGCAGCCGAAAAGCGGCCTGGAAGGCCGAGCCCCGGTTGACAAGTTGTTGAGTTCATGTTACATTATGTTGATGGTCCCTCTTCCTGGCCCGATCGAATGATCCTCGCGTCCCGCCTCCTGCGCCGGACGTCCCGGCATCCGCTCGCATGTTCTCCGTTGGCGCCGCCCCCAGTCGCGACCAGTCCCGGAAATTCCCGTGAATTCCCGCATATTCCTGCCGGCGAATTCTTCGGACATCGGCAGTAATACGTTGAAGTATAATGAGATTTCACGTTCTCACTCGCCCGCCGCCCGCTGCAAGGAACCGGAGCGCGGGCTTCCAGCCCGCTCTTGCTGCACGCCAAGCGAGCGGGCTGGAAGCCCGCGCTCCGGCCTTGATGGCGGGGAGTGAACCGGCTATCGCCCCGGGCATGGCCGACGAACCGGACAGCCTCGTACTTCACATGCTTCGCCGTATCGACGCCAATGTGGCGGAACTGCGCGACGATGTGCGGGAATTGAAGGTGCAGATGACCCACGTCGAGGAAGGACTGGCCGGTGTGAATCGGCGGATCGATCGCGTCGAATTGCGTCTCGACCGGATCGAACGGCGGCTTGAACTGACTGACGCGCCGCGCTGACGCCCATGCCCACCGCCAAGGTCAACGGGGTCGAGATCGAGTTCACCGCCGGCATGACCGTGCTTCAGGTGGCCGAGTTGGCCGGGGAGGAGATCCCCCGCTTCTGCTACCATGAGCGGCTCTCCATCGCCGGCAACTGCCGGATGTGCCTGGTCGAGGTGAAGCCGGGACCGCCCAAGCCACAGGCGTCCTGCGCCCTGCCGGCCGCCGACGGCCAGGAGATCATCACCAACTCGCCGATGGTCGAGAAGGCCCGCAAGGGGGTGATGGAGTTCCTGCTGATCAACCACCCCCTCGACTGCCCGATCTGCGATCAGGGCGGCGAGTGCGACCTGCAGGATCAGTCGATGGGCTACGGCCGCGACGCCACGCGCTACACCGAGAACAAGCGGGCGGTGGAAGAAAAATACATGGGTCCGCTGATCAAGACGGTGATGACCCGCTGCATCCAATGCACCCGCTGCGTGCGGTTCATCTCCGAGGTCGCCGGCGTGGCCGACATCGGCATGATCTCGCGCGGCGAAGATGCTGAAATCACGACCTATCTCGACAAGGCGGTGGCCAGCGAGCTTTCGGCCAACGTCATCGATCTCTGTCCGGTTGGCGCCCTGACCTCCCGGCCCTACGCTTTCAACGCCCGCTCCTGGGAGCTGACCAAGACCGAGAGCGTGGACGTCATGGACGCGCTCGGCAGCGCCATCCGCGTCGATGCGCGGGGCCCGGCGGTGCTGCGGGTGCTGCCCAGGGTCAACGACGAGATCAATGAGGAGTGGATCTCCGACAAGACCCGCTACGCCTGCGACGGGCTTTCGCGGCAACGCCTCGATGCGCCGATGATCCGCCAGAGCGGCCGGTTGCGGCCGGCGAGCTGGACGCAAGCCTTTGCCGCGGTGGCCGGGGCGATCAAGGCGACCGCGCCCGACCGGGTGGGGGTGATCGCCGGCGACCTGCAGGACGCCGAATCGATGAAGGCGGCGCTGGACCTGTTCGGGAGCCTTGGCGTGACCAGCCTGGATTGCCGGCAGGACGGCTCGGCGCTGGGGACCGGCCCACGCGAGAGCTGGCTGTTCAATTCCACCATCGCCGGCATCGAGGCGGCCGACGCGGTGCTGCTGATCGGGACCAATCCCCGGATCGAGGCCCCGGTGCTGAACGCGCGGCTGCGCAAGCTCTGGCTGGCGGGGAAGACCCGCATCGGGCTGATCGGCGAGACCTGCGACCTCACCTACGACTACGATTTCCTGGGCGAATCCGGCCGGGCGCTCGGCGACCTTTCCTTCTTCGACGGCGCGGCGCGGCCGGCCCTCATCCTCGGCCAGGGCGCGCTCTGTCGCCCCGACAGCGCCGCCATCCTCGCCGCCGCCGCCGCCCTCGCCGTCGTGCGGGACGGCTGGAACGGCTGGAACGTCCTCCACACCGCCGCGGCGCGGGTCGGCGGCCTCGACCTCGGCTTCATTCCGCGCCCGGGCGGCAAGTCCGCCCGCGAGATGGTCGCCGCCGGGGCCGCCGACGTGCTCTTCCTGCTCGGCGCCGACGAGATCGATCTGTCGGAAACCGACGCCCTCGTCGTCTATCTGGGCAGTCACGGCGACGCCGGCGCCCACCGGGCCGACATCATCCTGCCCGGCGCGGCCTACACCGAAAAGAGCGGCCTCTACGTCAACACCGAGGGCCGGGTGCAGCGCGGCGAGCGGGCGGTGTTCCCCAAGGGCGAGGCGCGGGAAGACTGGGCGATCCTGCGGGCGCTCTCCGGCTATCTGGACGCGACCCTGTCCTATGACACTCTGGAGGCGCTGCGGACCAGACTCTTCGCCGACCACCCGACCTTCGGCCAGATCGACTACGCGCCCGGCTCCACGCCCGCGGCCCTGGACTTGTCCACGCTGGGCGCCGCCGGCGAGATCGACGACGCGCCCCTCGCCAGCGGGGTCCGCGCCTTCCACCTGACCAACCCCATCGCCCGGGCCAGCGTGACCATGGCGCAATGCGCGGCCCTCGCCGCCGGCGTCAAGATGGCGGCGGAGTAGGGGAGTGCGCGCCTATTCTTCCTTCGGAGCGCGGGCTTCCAGCCCGCTTTTTTCTCCTTCGGCCGGCGCGCGAAAGAGCGGGCTGGAAGCCCGCGCTCCGGAGGGGGCATGACCGGCTTCTGGGCATCTCCGGGCGGCTGGCTGCTGGCGACTTTCGGCCAGATCGTCGCCATCCTGGTGTGGATTCTGCTGTCGCTGGCCGTCCTGCTTTGGGCCGACCGCAAGGTCTGGGCCGGGGTGGGGATGCGCAAGGGTCCCAACGTCGTGGGACCGTTCGGGCTGATGCAGTCGTTCGCCGACTTCGGCAAGTTCGTGCTCAAGGAGATCGTCATCCCGGCCGGGGCCAACAAGGCGGTGTTCCTTCTCGCCCCGCTGGTCAGCTTCACCCTCGCCTTCGGAGCCTGGGCGGTGATGCCGCTGGCCCCCGGATGGGTGGTTTCGAACATCAACGTCGGCGTTCTCTACCTGTTCGCGATCTCCTCGCTGGGCGTCTACGGCATCATCATGGGCGGCTGGGCGTCGAATTCGAAGTATCCGTTCCTGGGGTCCCTACGCTCGGCGGCGCAGATGGTCAGCTACGAGGTCTCCATCGGCTTCGTGATCATCACCGTGATCCTGCTCTCCGGTTCGCTCAATCTCGTGACCATCGTCGAGCGTCAGGCGGGAGGGTTCTGGAACTGGAACGTCCTGGGCGGCGCGGGTTTGAGAGGACTTCCGGCGGCGCTGGTGATGATCCCGATGTCGATGATCTTCTTCGTCTCGGCCCTGGCGGAAACCAACCGGCCGCCGTTCGATCTGCCGGAGGCGGAATCCGAACTCGTGGCCGGCTACCAGGTGGAATACTCGTCCACGCCGTATCTGCTGTTCATGATCGGCGAGTACGCCAACATCGTCCTGATGTGCGCGATGATCGCGGTGCTGTTCTTCGGGGGCTGGCAGGCGCCGTTCCCCACGCCCTTCACGCACCTCTGGAATCCCACCGCGGCCAGTTTCTTCGGCTTCATGTGGTTCTTCGGTAAGACCTTGTTTTTCTTTTTTCTTTTCGCGATGGTGAAAGCCGTCGTCCCCCGCTACCGCTATGATCAGCTGATGCGCCTGGGCTGGAAGGTGTTCCTGCCTCTGTCCATCGCCGCCGTGGTGCTGGTGGGCGGCTGGCGGATTTTCGGGCCGGTCGCGTGAGGCGGACATGGATCCTCACCGTCGCGCTCGCCGCCGGTTGCGCCAGTTCCTATGGACTGCCCGAGGGCGACGCCACCTATGACGCGGTCAAGGCGGCGACCACCGACTGCAAGGCCAAGGGCGGGACGATCGAACTGAAGAGCGAAGGCGACGGCCGCAAGCTCTCCGACTACCGGTGCAAGATCGGCGGGACGAACTAGCCATGGCCCTGTTTCAGCGCCTCAACCAGGCGATCCGCGGCGCCGCCCTGATGGACTTCGCCCTCGCCTTCGGTCTGGGCATGAAGTACATATTCAAGCCCAAGGCCACGGTGCTCTATCCCAACGAGCGCGGCCCGCAATCGCCGAGATTCCGCGGCGAGCATGCCCTGCGGCGCTATCCGGGCGGCGAGGAGCGGTGCATCGCCTGCAAGCTCTGCGAGGCGATCTGCCCGGCCCAGGCGATCACCATCGAGGCCGAGGCCCGCGAGGACGGCTCGCGGCGCACGACCCGCTACGACATCGACATGGTCAAGTGCATCTATTGCGGCCTGTGCCAGGAGGCCTGTCCGGTGGACGCCATCGTCGAGGGTCCCAACACCGAATTCGCCGTCGAGACCCGCGAGGAACTCTATTACGACAAGGAACGCCTGCTCGCCAACGGCGACCGCTGGGAGCGGGAGATCGCGAAGAATCTGGAACTGGACGCGCCGTATCGCTAAGAGACGCCGCGGCTGCCGCGGCCAGGTCAGAGTTCAAGGAGTTCAACCGGCCCCATGGCCCTGCAGGCGATCGCCTTCTACCTGCTCGCCGCCTCGACGATCGTGGCTGCCCTGGCCGTGATCTCGGCGCGCAATCCGGTGCACTCGGTGCTGTTCCTGATCGCCGCCTTCTTCTCGGCGGCGGGCCTGTTCGTCATGCTGGGCGCGGAGTTCCTGGCGATGATCCTGGTGGTGGTCTACGTCGGCGCGGTCGCGGTGCTGTTCCTGTTCGTGGTGATGATGCTCGACGTCGATTTCACCGCCCTGCGGCAAGGATTCGCCCGCTATCTGCCGATCGGCGGCGCCATCGCCGCGGTGCTCACCGTCGAGATGGTCGTCGTCGCACTCAGCGTGGCGACCAATGGGGCCGCGGCGCACTCGTCGGGACCGACCATGAGCGCCGGGGGCGTCAGCAACGCCGAGGCGATCGGCCGGGTCCTCTACACCGACTACATCTACTTCTTCCAGGCCGCCGGGCTGGTCCTGCTGGTGGCGATGATCGGGGCCATCGTGCTGACCCTCAAGCATCGGGTGGGCGTCAAGCGGCAGGACATCGGCGCCCAGATCGCCCGCACGCCGGCCGGCGGGATGCGCGTCGTCTCGATCAAACCGGGTGAGGGGATCGAGCCGTGAGCGTCGGGCTGGACCACTATCTGGCGGTGGCGGCGATCCTGTTCACCATCGGGGTCCTCGGCATCTTCGTGAACCGCAAGAACGTGATCGTCATCCTGATGTCGATCGAACTGATCCTGCTGGCGGTGAACATCAACCTGGTCGCGTTTTCGGCCTTCCTACACGACGTGGTGGGTCAGGTGTTCGCGCTCTTCGTGCTCACCGTGGCGGCGGCCGAGGCGGCCGTGGGCCTGGCGATCCTGGTCACCTTCTTCCGCAACCGCGGCGACATCGCCGTGGACGACGCCTCGGTGATGAGGGGCTGAGGGTGGGGGGCTTAACTTCCGGAGCGCGGGCTTCCAGCCCGCTCTTGCCAGGGCAGTCCGGAGCGCGGGCTTCCAGCCCGCTCTTGCAAGTGCGGAGTGAGCGGGCTGGAAGCCCGCGCTCCGAGGTATCCGCGTGACCCCCCAACTCCTGGTCACCCTGCTGGTCTTCGCGCCTCTGGCCGGAGCGATCGTCGCCGGCCTCGCCGGGCGGCGGATCGGTGACACCGCGTCGATGGCGGTGACCACGGGGCTGTTGTTTGTCTCCTGCGCCCTGGCGTGGCTGACCTTCGGCGCGGTGATCTGGGGCGGATGGCCGGCGCGGTTCACGGTCGAGCTGGCTCCGTTCATCGATGTCGGCGCGTTCCGCTCGACCTGGTCGGTGCGGATCGATTCGCTGTCGGCGGTGATGGGGGTGGTGGTCACCACCGTCTCGGCGCTCGTGCACCTCTACAGCTGGGGGTACATGGCCGAGGACGAACACAAGCCGCGCTTCTTCGCCTACCTGTCGCTGTTCACCTTCGCCATGCTGGCCCTGGTCACGGCCGCCGACTTCATGCAGCTGTTCTTCGGCTGGGAAGGGGTGGGACTGGCGAGCTACCTGCTGATCGGCTTCTGGTACAAGAAGCCTTCCGCCAACGCCGCGGCGATCAAGGCCTTCGTGGTCAACCGGATCGGCGACTTCGGCTTCGCCCTGGGCATCATGACCGTCTTCTGGGCCTTCGGCTCGATCCGTTTCGCGGACGTATTCCCGGCCGCCGCCGCTCATGCCCACGTCGCCTGGAGCTTCGCCGGCCAGACCTGGCATTTGCTGGATCTGGCCTGTGTGCTCCTGTTCATCGGCGCGATGGGCAAGAGCGCGCAGTTCCTGCTGCACACTTGGCTGCCCGACGCCATGGAAGGCCCGACGCCGGTCTCGGCCCTGATCCATGCCGCGACCATGGTGACGGCCGGAGTCTACATGGTCTGTCTGCTCTCGCCGATGTACGAATACGCGCCGACCGCCAAGGAATTGGTGACCGTGATCGGGGCGGTGACCGCCCTGTTCGCCGCCACCGTGGGTCTGGCCCAGAACGACATCAAGCGGGTGATCGCCTATTCGACCTGCTCGCAGCTCGGCTACATGTTCTTCGCCGCCGGGGTGGGGGCCTATCAGGGGGCGATGTTTCACCTCTTCACCCACGCCTTCTTCAAGGCGCTGCTGTTCCTCGCCGCCGGTTCGGTGATCACCGGCCTGCATCACGAGCAGGACATGCGCCGCATGGGCGGCCTGTGGAAATTCCTCCCCGTCACCTGGGGCGTGATGATCGTCGGCACCCTGTCGATCACCGGCGTCGGCATTCCGGGGCTCGATCTGGGGTTCGCCGGCTTCTACTCCAAGGACGCGATCATCGACGCCGCCTATGTCGCCGGCCGGCATGACGGGATATCGGCCTTCGCCTTCGTGATCGGCGTGGTCGCCGCCGGCCTTACCTCGTTCTATTCCTGGCGCCTGATCTTCATGACCTTCCATGGAACCGCCAAGTGGCGCGGCGGCGACGGCCACGGCCACGAATTGAAACCCCACGAGAGCCCCTGGGTGATGCTGGCCCCGCTTCTCGTCCTGGCGCTCGGCGCGGCGGCGGCGGGGGCCGCGTTCGTGGAGAACTTCGTCGGCGCCGATCAGGCCGCGTTCTGGCGCGGGGCGATCTTCACCCTGCCGACCAATCACGTCCTGGCCGGGGCAGAAGGTCACCTGCCGGCCTGGGTGGTCTGGTCGCCGCTCGCGGTCACCGCCGCCGGCCTCTTCGCCGCCTGGTACGCCTACGTCGCCCACGAGGGGCTGGGCGCGCGGATCGCCGCCCGAAAAGGGCCGCTGTGGACCTTCCTCTACAACAAATGGTTCTTCGACGAGTTCTACGACGCCACCTTCGTCCGCGGCGCCAGGGCCCTGGGTGATCTCTTCTGGAAGGTCGGGGACAAGAAGATCATCGACGGCCTGGGTCCGGACGGCGTCTCGGCGCTCTCCTACGCCACCGGCCGCGCGACCGGACGGCTGCAGACGGGCTACGTCTATCACTACGCCTTCGTCATGCTGCTGGGCGTCGCCGGCCTGCTCTCCTACGCCCTGTGGGCCTTCTCATGACGCCGCTCCCACTCCGCCCGGAGCGCGGGCTTCCAGCCCGCTCTTACCGGCCGAAGGTGCGGGCTGGAAGCCCGCGCTCCGAAGGCCGCGCATGACCGGCATCCTTTCCCTGACCGTCTTTTCACCGCTGATCGGGGTGGTCGCGATCCTGGTTCTGCGGAGTTTCGCCAAGCCGGTCGATGCCCAGACGGTTTCGGCGGCCCGGTGGATCGCCCTGGCGACGACGCTGGCGACCTTCGCGCTCAGCGTGCTGGTGGTGGCGAGTTTCGATCGGGGCTCAGCTGCTTTTCAGTTCACCGAGAACGCCGACTGGTTCGCCGGCCTTCACTACCGGATGGGCGTGGACGGCATTTCCGTGCTGTTCCTGCTGCTGACCGCCTTCCTGCTGCCGCTCTGCGTCCTCGCCAGCTGGCGCTCGATCACCGTCCGGGTGGTCGAATACATGATCGCCTTCCTGGTCCTCGAGACCCTCGTCCTCGGCGTCTTCTGCGCCATGGATCTGATCGTCTTCTACCTCTTCTTCGAGGGCCAGCTGATCCCGATGTTCCTGATCATCGGCATCTGGGGCGGGGCCAACCGGGTCTACGCCGCCTTCAAGTTCTTCCTCTACACCCTGCTGGGCTCGGTGCTGATGCTGGCGGCGATCCTGGCCATGATCGGCATCGCCCACACCTCCTCCATCCCGGCCCTGATGGCCTACCGGTTCGATCCTGGCGTCCAGACCTGGCTGTGGCTGGCCTTCTTGGCCTCGTTCGCGGTCAAGATGCCGATGTGGCCGGTGCATACCTGGCTTCCCGACGCCCACGTCGAGGCGCCGACGGCCGGATCGGTGATTCTCGCCGGCATCCTTTTGAAGATGGGCGGCTACGGCTTCCTGCGCTTCTCGATCCCGATGTTCCCCGACGCCAGCCGGGCCTTCACGCCGCTCATCTTCACCCTCTCGGTGATCGCGGTCGTCTACACCTCGCTGGTCGCCTTCCGGCAGACCGACTTCAAGAAGCTGATCGCCTATTCCTCGGTCGCTCACATGGGTTTCGTGACCATGGCCATCTTCTCCGGCAATGTTCAGGGCGAACAGGGCGCGCTCTTCCAGATGCTGAGCCACGGGGTGATCTCCGGAGCGCTCTTCCTCTGCGTGGGCGTGGTCTATGACCGCATGCACACCCGCGAGATCGCCTTCTACGGGGGGCTGGTGAACCGCATGCCGATCTATGCGGCGGTGTTCATGCTGTTCACCATGGGCAATGTCGGCCTGCCGGGCACCAGTGGCTTCGTCGGGGAGATCCTGTCGCTGACCGGGACCTATGGGGCCTCCACCTGGACGGCGATATTCGCCACCACCGGGGTGATCCTCTCGGCGGTCTATGCCCTGACCGTCTATCGGCGGGTGGTGTTCGGCGAGATCACCAACCCCGCGCTGGGTGTGATCGGCGACATGGGCGGCCGGGAGATCCTGATCTTCGTCCCCCTGGCCGTGGCGACCCTGATCCTGGGACTGCAACCGGGAATGGTCTTCTCGGTGACCGGCGCCTCGGTGGATCATCTCGTCGCCGCCTGGCGCGCGACCACGGGGCGGTGACGGTCTGATGGGCCTTCATACCACCCTGACACTGGCCGGACCCGAACTGATCCTGGCGGTTTCGACGCTGATCCTGCTCGTCTGGGGCGCCTTCGCCGGCCGGGCCACGACCCTGTTCATCCTGGCGTCGATGGCCGCGCTCGTGGCCGCCGCCGTCCACGCCGCGCTCGGACCGCTCGGCCGCGCCTTCTCCGGCGGCCTGATCGCCGACCAGGGCGCGGTGTTCGCCAAGGTCGTCATCTACGCCGCCAGCGCGGTGGCCATACCGCTCGGCGATCGGTGGCTGGCCAGGCGCGGCGCCGCCCGCTTCGAATATCCGGTGCTGGTGATCCTGGCGGCGCTCGGCATGGGCATGATGGCTTCGGCCGGCGATCTGATCTCGCTGTTCATCGCCACCGAACTGCAATCGCTGGCGCTCTATGTCCTGGCCGCCTTCCTGCGCGACGACGCCAAGGCCTCGGAAGCCGGCCTGAAGTATTTCGTCCTGGGCGCGCTCTCCTCGGGCCTGCTGCTCTACGGGGCGTCGCTGATCTATGGCTTCGCGGGATCCACGCGTTTCGAGGTGATCGGCATGGCGATGAGGGGGGGGGCCGCGCCCGGGGCGCTCTTCGGGCTGGTGTTCCTGATCTGCGGCATCGCCTTCAAGGTCTCGGCCGCGCCGTTCCACATGTGGACGCCGGACGTCTATGAGGGCGCGCCGACGCCGATGGTCGGCTTCTTCGCCGGCGCCCCGAAGCTGGCGGCGATGGTCATGCTGGCGCGGGTGCTTACCGAAGCCTTCGGCGGCGCCCTGGACCAGTGGCGGCAAATTCTCATCGTCATGGCCGTGCTATCGGTGGCCGTGGGGGCCTTCGCGGGCCTGGCCCAGAGGAATCTCAAGCGCCTGTGGGCCTATTCCTCGATCGCCAACATCGGCTACGCGCTGGTCGGCCTGGCCGCCGGCAACGAGGCCGGCATCCAGTCGATGCTGGTGTTCATGGTCCTCTATGTGGTCGATGTCACCGGCTTTTTCGCCTGCCTCGCCGCCCTCTCGCGAGAGGGTCGGCCGATGGAGACCATGGATGATTTCGCCGGCCTGATGCGCGAGCGCCCGGCGCTGGCCATGGCCATGACCGTCTTCTGCCTCTCGGCGCTGGGCCTGCCGCCGTTCAGCGGTTTCTGGGGCAAGTTCTTCGTCTTCAAGGCGGCGATCGGGGCCGGTCTGGCGCCGGTGGCCGTGATCGCCCTGGTCGGCAGCGTCGTGGCCGCGTTCTATTATCTGAAGCTGATCAAGGTCATGTGGCTCGATCCGGCCCCCGGCCAGACGGACTCCCCGCCCGTCGGCGCGACGGTGACGACCTACGCGACGGCGCTCTTCGCCTTCCCTCTGGTGCTCGTCGCGCTGATCGCCATCGATCCCCTGGCGCACGCGGCGGCGGCGGCGTTGGCGCTAAGGTGACGGGCGCGAACAGCCGCCCGGAGCGCGGGCTTCCAGCCCGCTCTTGGCGTTTCGCGGCGTCGCGATGTTGCAGGAAAGAGCGGGCTGGAAGCCCGCGCTCCGAACCTGGAGATTGAAGAGTGGATAGTGTGACCCGCCGAGGCATGGCCCAGCTTCCCGCCGCCGCGGCGATGTTGCTGGCGACGCCGGCGCTGGCCCAGAGCGAAGCCTCCCGGTTCGAGGCGATCTATTCCGTTGAATGGGCCTGGCGGCGGAAGGAATTTCCGGACGACGAGGACGAAAAGCGGCCGATCGCGCCGTACCTGCCGGACGCCGGCCCGGCGGCCCAGGCGCGACGGCTGGCGACCTGGCGCGCGGTGCAGGCCAGGCTCGCGGCGCTCGACCCGGCGAAACTGGACGACGAGGGACGGATCAACCTGGCGGTCTATCGGGGCCAGATCGACGCCATGGCGGCGTCACAGGCCTTCGGCGACTTCGAAGCGCCGTTCAATTCCGACACCACCTTCTGGGGCGACATGACCGGCGTGGCCTGGCGGACCTTCCGCACCGAGGCCGATTACCGAAACTACATCGCCCAACTCGGCCAGACACCGCGCTACTTCGCCGAGCAGATCGGCGCCATGAAAGCGGGCCTGGCCCGTGGGTTCACGCCGCCGAGGGTGACGCTCCAGGGGCGGGACAAATCGGTGGCGGCGGTCGCGGAGGCGACATCTCCCCAATCCACCATCTTCTTCAGACCCTTCAAGGCCATGCCGGAGGCGTTCAGTCCGGCGTTGGCGGCGGAGCTTCGCGCGAAAGGCGCGGCCGTGATCGGCGAGGCGGTCATTCCCGCGCACCGGACGCTGCTGGCCTTCGTGCGGGACCAATACATCCCCAACGCCCGCACGAGCCTGGACGCCTGGTCCCTGCCCGACGGGCGCGCCTACTACCGCTCGAAGATCGAGGAGTTCACCACCCTGGACCTGACCGCGGAGCGGATTCACGCCATCGGCCTGACCGAGGTGGACAAGATCCAGGGCGAAATGCGGGCGGTCCTCGCCGAGGTGAAATTCGACGGCGAACTGCCGGCCTTCCTCCATTCCCTGCGCACCGATCCGAGGTTCTATGTGACGACGCCTCAGGCCCTGCTCGACCGGGCGGCGTGGATCGCCAAGACCTTCGACGGCAAGGCCAAGGACTGGTTCGGCCGCCTGCCCCGCGCCCGCTTCGCCATCCGCCCGGTGCCCGCCGAGGAGGCGCCGTTCTACACCGCCGGACGCGGCGGACCGGGCGTCTATCTGCTCAACACCTATGATCTGCCGTCGCGGCCGCTCTATTCCCTGACCGCCCTCACCCTGCACGAGTCGGCGCCCGGCCACGCCTTCCAGATCCCGCTCTCGGAAGAGACCAAAGGGCTGCCGGAGTTCCGGCGCAAGGGCTACATCTCCGCCTACGGCGAGGGTTGGGCCCTCTATTGCGAGCGGCTGGGGCAGGAGATGGGCATGTACGAGACGCCCTACGAGCGTTTCGGGATGCTCAGCTACCAGATGTGGCGCGCCGCCAGGCTGGTGGTGGACACCGGCATTCATTCGATGGCCTGGACGCGTGACCAGTCGATGGCCTATCTGCGCGATCGCACCGCGCTTTCGGAGCGCGAGATCGGCACCGAGGTCGATCGCTATATTTCCTGGCCCGGCCAGGCGCTGTCCTACTATCTCGGCCAGATGACCATTCAGGCCGCCCGCGCCAAGGCCCAGGCGGCGCTTGGACCCAGGTTCGACATCCGCGCCTTCCACGACACGGTCCTGCAGGTGGGCTCGGTCCCGATGCCGATCCTCACCGCGCGCATCGACCGATTTATCGCCGAAGGCGGCGTCGGACCGTACCCCGCCGATGTCTGACGCGGTCCCCGTCCTCGCCTTTGAGGCGCTGGATTCCACC
>DASRLN010000021.1:0-2104 GCA_035648435.1 Caulobacteraceae bacterium | reverse complement strand
TCGCCGCTGATGCGCGCCACGTCGCTGCGCGCGCCCCCGCTCCTGGGCGCCAGGGCCGGGCGCCGGCTGAGGCCGAGTTCGCTGTCGATGGTGGTCGTGGTCGGGTGGTCCATGGTCGTCTCCTGTTGAGGTGCGGTCCTTAGCCTTAGAGGCTCGCGCCGTCGGCCGGATCGGCCGCAATCTTGTCTTCGCGCTGGCCGCGGGCGCGTCTGGCGAGGCCGGCGAAAGCGTCGAAAGCGCTCCGGCGGCGCCGTTCGGCTTCGACCACGCGGGGGTCGGCGCTGCGGCGCGCGGCCAGGGCGGCGGCGGCGATCTCGGCCCGCAGCCGCTCGTCGTCGAACACCTCGGCGGCGGTCCGCCGCGCGGTCTCCACCGACCGGGCGAGGATCTCCCTGGCCAGCTCGGCGCGGGCCGCGTCGGCGGCGGGGGATTCGATGGCGTCGGCCACCGCCTGGTGCATCAGGGCGCCCGTCGCGTCCTGGACCGACCGGCCGAACTGGCGCTCCCGATCCAGCTGGGCATGGCTGGCCTCGGTCTGGCTCTGGCGTATGGCGTCCCAGCGCGCGCAGGCCCCGTCCCGGTCGGCGAGAAAGGCGGCGTCATAGGCCCCGCGGGTGAAGATCTTGGTGAACAGAGGCGTCAGCTCCAGGGCCAGGCTGATCAGGGTGATCAGCCACTTGGCCGCCGTCACCGTCGAGCCGTAGCGGGGATCGGCCTCGAGGTGGCGCAGGGCCAGGAACCGCGACAGCAGGTCGTCCCCCGAGGCGGCGACCCGCTGGAAGCCGGCGATGTCGGCCTCGCGCGCCGCTTCCAGCGGCCTCGTCCGCGCCTCGATGGCGACGATCCTCGCCTGGTCGACCGCCTCGATCCGGCCGGACTGATCGGCCAGCCGCCGCGACCGCTCCAGCTTCTCGGCGTGCAGGATCCCGGCCCCGCGCCGGCCCGAGCCGCAGGTGCCGTCGGCCTCGCAGATCGCCTGGGCGGCGGCGCCGTCGGCCGACCGCCGCGCTTCTTCGACCTCGACCGAGAGGCGTCCGGCCTCCGCCCGCAGCACGGGCAGGTCGGCATAGCGCCGGTCGATCTGCCGCTTCTGGGCCAGGATCTGGCCCTCGTGGTCGAGCGCCGCCTGGATGGCCAGCTGATGGCGGAACAGGATCAGTTCGGCCGGCCCGCTGATGGTCAGGGCCAGCAGCCCCGCCAGGGCCATCCTCGGCGCCGCCAGCCACAGCAGCGCGCCGGCGCTCTGGTCGGGCCGCTTGGCCATCGAACTGAGCAGCAGGCGGTCGATGGAGAGGATCGTCAGGCCCCAGGCCCCCCCGGCCAGCAGAGCCGGCGCCAGGCGCTGGTCGAGGACATAGGCGTAAGCGACCACGCTGGCGCTCACGGTGGCGACGAGGGCGGTGGCCAGCGTCACCGCCCCCAGCGCGCTCTGGCGTCCCCAGTCGCTGGCGCAGTCGGGCCGCAGGATGATCTCCGGCGTCACGCCCGCGCACCACCACAGCGCCCGGCGGCCTAGGCCCGGTTCGCGCGTCTTGGCCGGCGCCGGCTCGGCCTCGGGCGCCGGCTTCGGTTCGAACTGATAGATTCCCTCGGTCATCCTGCGCCCCTGGCTGCGATACGACCCACGATCTACCAGCCCCTCGCCCCCCCGCCGGCGGCGCAAGATTGTCTCTGCGGCGCGCCGCCGCTATCCAGGACGGCGGCGCGGCGGGGGAGGGTTGGGATGACGGAGGCGAGCGCCTGGCTTGAGGTCGCGCCGCACGCGCGGATGTGGCGCTGGCGGCTCGGCGGCGACCGCATCCCGGTCGAGCGGACGGTCGATGTCGCCAACGCCGTGATCGCCGGCCTGAACCAGACCGCGCGCCGCCTGTTCGGCTCCAACCACCTGCCGCCCGATCTGCACCCCGACGCGCCCTGCGCCGTCGTGGACGGCCTCGAGCGGCACCGCCACGCCTTCTTCTTGCCCGAGGACCTCGACCTCGACGGCCGGCTGGACCACTTCGCCGTCGCCATCGCGGCCATCCTCGGCGGCGAGGGTTTCACCCGCAAGGGCCTGACCCTGCTGGCCGCCTGTCCGGGATTCTGGCTACGGGCGGGCGCCGAC
>DASRLN010000020.1:0-22883 GCA_035648435.1 Caulobacteraceae bacterium | reverse complement strand
GTCTGTCCCTCCCCGTAAAGGGGAGGGAGGAAGGCGCCTACCCCCCCGCCCCCAGCTGGTCGAGCATGAAGGCGTAGTATTCGGCGATGTCGTGGTAGCGACGGAAGCGGCCGGACTTGCCGCCGTGGCCGGCTTCCATGTTGATCCGCAGGACGAGCGGGTGGTCGTCGGTTTTGGTCGCGCGCAGCTTGGCGACCCACTTGGTCGGCTCGTAGTACTGGACCTGCGAATCCCACAGGCCGGTGGTGACGAACATCGCCGGGTAGGCCTTGGCCGCCACATTGTCGTAGGGCGAATAGCTGAGCATGTAGTCGTAGTAGATTTTGTCCTTGGGGTTGCCCCATTCGTCGAATTCGTTGGTGGTGAGGGGAATGGTCGTATCGAGCATGGTGGTGACCACATCGACGAACGGCACCTGGGCGATGATCACCCGGTAGTCGTCCGGGGCCATGTTGGCCACGGCGCCCATCAGCAAGCCCCCGGCGCTGCCGCCCGCCGCCGCCACCCGGCCTCTGGCGGCGTAGCCCTGGGCCACCAGCCCCCGGGTCACGTCGATGAAATCGATGAAACTATGCTTCTTGTTGAGGAGATGGCCGTCGTCGTACCACGCCCGGCCCATCTCCTGGCCGCCGCGGATGTGGGCGATGGCGTAGACCATGCCCCGGTCGAGCAGGCTGACGGCCGGCACGGAGAAGGCCGGATCGGTGGAGAGGCCATAGCTGCCGTAGGCATATTGCAGCATCGCCGCCGAGCCGTCCTTCCTGAATCCCTTGCGATAGACCAGGGAGACCGGGATTTTCACCCCGTCGCGGGCGGTGACCCAAACCCGCTCGGTGACATAGTTGGCCGCATCGTAGCCCGGGACTGGCTGGACCTTGAGCAGCCGGCGCTCGCGGGTCGCGAGATTGACCTCATAGGTGGTCTCCGGCGTGGTCAGGGAATTGTAGGTGTAGCGCAGCCAGCCGCTGTCGGGATCGGCGTTGACGCCGAGCGACATCGCATAGGCCGGCTCGTCGGCGATGACGAAACGGCTGTCGCCGCCGTCGGTCAGGGTGCGCAGGCGCTTGAGGCCCCCTGAGCGCTCCTCGATCGCCAGCTGCCCATGGAACAGGGCGACGTCCTCGATGAACACATCGGCCTTGGTCGCCACCCGCTCGCGCCACAGGCCGCGATCGCCCCACGGCCGGTCGTCGGCGAGGGTCATCAGCCGGTAGTTGGGGGCGTCCCAGTTGGTGCGGATCACCCAGCGCCCATCCAGGTGATCGGCGTCGTAGCGGAACTCCCGCTGGCGCGGGGCGAGGATGGCGAAGCGCTCCGGGTCGGCCGCCGGGGCGCAGCGCTGCTCGTTGCTGACCGTGCTCTGCAGGACGATGCAGATGTACTTTTCCGACCGGGTGCGGGCGAGGCCCATGTAGAAGGAATCGTCGGCCTCCTCATAGACCAGGCGGTCGGCGCTAGCCGGCGTTCCCAGCACATGGGCCTTGACCCGCTTGCTGAGCAGAGTCACCGGGTCCTTCTCGATGTAGAAGATGGTCTTGTTGTCGTCGGCCCAGACCGGACCCGGCTCGACGTCGGCGACCTCGTCGGCGAGAACCCGGCCGGTGGTCAGGTCCTTGACCTTCAGGGTGTACTGTCGGCGGCCGACATCGTCCTGCGCCCACGCCAGCAGGCGGTTGTCGGGACTGACCGTCTTGCTGGCCACCTGAAAGAAGCCCTTGCCGGCGGCCAGGGCCGGCTGGTCGAGCATGACCTCCTCGGGCGCGTCCATATTTGCGCGCCGGCGAGCGGAGACCGGGTAGTCCTTCCCGGTCTCGAAGCGGTCGTAGTACCAGTAGCCGCGCTTTTCGAACGGGACCGAGCTGTCGTCCTGCTTGATGCGTCCGACGATCTCTCCGTAGAGCCTGTCCTGGAGCGCCTTGTCCTTGGCGACGACCTGGTCGGTCCAGGCGTTCTCCGCCGCGAGATAGGCCAGCATCTCCGGATTCTTGCGGGTGTCGTCGCGCAGCCAATAGTAGGGATCCTGTCGCACGCCGCCCGGCGCGACGACCTCATGCGGCCGCTTCGCGGCGATCGGCGCGGTCTGCCCGGAAACCTCGTTCGCGCCCAGCAGCGTCATGGCCATCACCCCCGCGAGAAATGCCGGCCTCATCGCCCTCTCCCCCTGCCGCCCGTGCGGCGGTTGGTGACACAACCACGGCCATCGCGCCAGACCGCCCGGCAATCGGGCGAACGTCCCCATTCAACCACGAACCTCACAAACGTCACGAACACGGCCAGGGACCAAGCGCGGAGCGCGGTGGCGTCCGGCCAAAATCACGCAGGTTCGTGTGGTTCGTGCGGTTCGTGGTTATCATTCTTGGCCTTCGGCCCGCGATTTCGGCTGTTATAGTTGCTCGCCATGGCCGACCTCGCGATCCTCTACGAGCATGAGAGCTGGTTCCTGCCCCTGTTCGCGGCGCTGGACAGGCGCGGCGTCGACTACGCGGCGATCCTGGCGCGCGATCACGGCTTCGATCCCGCCGAGCCGCGCGCGCCGGCGCCGGTGGTGTTCAACCGCATCGCCATGTCCTCGTTCCTGCGCGACGGCGAACATCCGATCTTCTACGCCCAGGCCTTGTTCGAGCACTGGCAGGCTGGCGGCGCGCGGGTGCTGAACGGGACGCCGGCCCTGGAAATCGACGCCTCCAAGGCCCGCCAGCTGTCGCTGATCCGCCGGCTGGGTCTGCTGGCCCCCGAAAGCCGGGTGGTCCACCGCCGCGCCGATGTCGCCCGCGCCGCCCAGGGTCTGCGCTTTCCGGTGGTGGTCAAGGCCGACATCGGCGGCGCGGGCGCGGGCATCGCGCGCTATGACAGCCTCGGGGATCTGGCGGCGGCGGCCGGCGCCGGCGAGTCACCGGTGGGCGTCAACGGCGTCGCCGTCGTCCAGGAATACGCGCCGCGCCGTGGGGGCAAGATCACCCGTGTCGAAACCCTCGGAGGGAAGTTCCTCTACGCCATCGACATCGCCAGCGACGCAGACACCTTCGATCTCTGTCCGGCCGACGTCTGCGCCATCGATCGTCCGCCGATCTCGATGACCCGCGCCGACCCTGCCCCCGAGCTGATCGCGGCGGCCGAGGCCATCGCCGGGGCGGCGCACCTCGATGTCGGTGGGGTCGAATATCTGATCGACGATCGGGACGGGACGACGCGGTTCTACGACATCAACGCCCTTTCCAATTTCGTCGCGGGGCCCCTGGACGTCCTCGGCTGGGACCCGCACGAGAGGCTGCTGGATTTCCTGCAGGGCGTGATCGGCGAGCGGAGGGCGGCGGCATGAGATGGGGATACTGGATGCCGGTGTTCGGCGGCTGGCTGCGCAACATCGCCGACGAGGGCATGGAGGCGAGCTGGGACTATGTCCGGCGCCTGGCCCAGACGTCCGAGACGATCGGCTATGACCTCTCGCTGATCGCCGAACTCAATCTCAACGATATCAAGGGCATCGACGCGCCCGCGCTCGACGCCTGGTCGACGGCCGCGGCCCTGGCGGCGGTGACCAGCCGGCTGGAGCTGATGGTCGCGGTGCGGCCCAACTTCCACCAGCCGGCCCTGTTC
Source organism: Caulobacteraceae bacterium (assembly GCA_035648435.1). Lineage (GTDB taxonomy): Bacteria > Pseudomonadota > Alphaproteobacteria > Caulobacterales > Caulobacteraceae > Acaudatibacter. Next base: position 19,286 of record DASRLN010000020.1, on the reverse strand, counting down.
GCCAAGCAGGCGGCCAATATCGACCAGATCAGCGGCGGGCGTCTCAGCCTCAACGTCGTCTCCTCCTGGTGGGCGGACGAGGCGCGGCAATACGGCCTGCAATTCGACCAGCACGACGACCGCTATGCCCGCACCGCCGAGTGGCTGACGGTGGTCGGCGGACTGTGGCGCGAAGAGCGCTTCTCGTATCAAGGCGCCTTCTACCAAACCGACGCGGCGATCTGCCAGCCCAAGCCGGTGAAGGTCCCGATGATCTACGCCGGCGGCGAGAGCGAGGCCGCCAAGACCCTGATCACCGAGCGCTGCGACGCCTATGTCATGCACGGCGACCCGGCGGCCGCGGTGCGGGACAAGATCGCCGACATGGCCGCGCGCCGCGCCAAAACCGGCCGTCCGCCGATGGTCCATGGCATGGCGGCCTACGCCATCGTCCGCGACAGCGAGGCCGAGGCGCGGGCCGAGCTGGCGCGGATCACCGACATGGGCGGGACCCCGCCGGCCGGCTTCGCCAACTTCGACCAGTGGCTCTCCGGAACCCAGCTCGAGCGCGAATTGAAGATCCAGGAATACTCCGTCTCCAATCGCGGCCTGCGCCCGGGCCTGATCGGCACACCCGAGCAGCTTCGCGAACGCATCGCCGAATATGAGTACGCGGGGCTGGACCTGCTGCTGCTCCAGATGAGCCCCCAGGCCGAGGAGATGGAACGGTTCGCCAGCCAGGTGATCGGGCCGATGCGGGCGGCGGCGTGAAGGCTCTCGTCTTGCGTGTTCACCGAGAGTCGATCACCTTATACTAGCCATCATAAATGCTGACGCTTGGCGACTTCCAGGCGACCTACCTATAGCCCTCTCCCCGTTCTTACGGGGAGAGGGTGGGGTGAGGGGTTTGTCCGCGTGACGGCTATTTCCGGAGAGATCACGGTGGCGGCGCCACCCCCTCACCCAACCCTCTCCCCCAAGAACGGGGGCGAGGGCTGAGATTGGCATGAGTCATTTTCAGTGAGGGCTGGTATTACTCTCGGTGGGGCCGCCGGCGTGAGCTTTGATATCGACGGGAGGCGCGGGCATAAGGGCGCGCATGGTCGATCTCGCCACAGCCGCGCCCGTCGCCCTGGCCTCGTTCATCGCCTCGACGGTGGAGGTGGTGGAAGCGTTCACCATCGTCCTGGCGGTGAGCGTGGTGCGCGGCGTCCGGCCGGCGGCGCTGGGAACGGCGGCGGCGCTGGCCTTGCTGGCCGCCGTGGTCGCGGTGTTCGGGCCGGCGCTTTCGGCCGTGCCGGTTCGCGGGCTGCAACTGGTGGTCGGGATCCTGCTGCTGGTCTTCGGGCTCGGCTGGCTGCGCAAGGCGGTGCTGCGGGCCGGCGGCGCCCTGGCCCTGCACGACGAAGGCGACGCGTTCGACAAGCAGACACGGACCTTGCAATCCCAGGCCGGTGACTGGCTGGCCGGCGTGACCGCGTTCAAGGCGGTGCTGCTGGAGGGGACCGAGGTGGTGTTCATCGTTCTGGCGATCGGCGCGCGGCCGGGACTGCTGGCCCCGGCGGCCCTGGGCGCGGTGGCGGCCTGCGCCCTGGTGCTGGCGGTGGGCATGACCCTGCGCCGGCCGCTGACCGCAATCCCTGAAAACGCCATGAAGTTCGCCGTCGGCGCCCTGCTCACCGGCTTTGGCGTCTACTGGTCCTGCGAGGGCCTCGGCGCGCCGTGGCCGGGGGAGCAATGGGCGATCGCCGGCCTGGTCGTGCTCTACGCGCTCGCCGGCCTGGCCATGGCGGCGCTGCTGCGCCGCCGCGCGAAAGGAGCGGCGTAGTGGGCGTGCTGAATGGTTTCGCGGCGACGATCTTCAAGATGTTCGCCGCCGACATCGCCCTGAGCCTGATCGCCCTGGCGGCGGTGGCGCTGTGCGCGGCGGGAGAACAGGCCGGCCTGATCGGGCGCGGCGCGGTACCGTTCGCGCTGGCCGCCGGGGTGCTCGGCGCCCTCGCCGTGGGAGTGGCCAGAGGCGCGCGGCGTTGATACGACTTGGCGCATGACACCGTTCAAGACCTGGCAATGCGGGACCTGCGGGTTCGTCTACAGCGAGGAGAAGGGCTTGCCCGAAGAGGGCCTCGCGCCCGGGACCCGCTGGGAGGATATCCCCGACGACTGGATCTGCCCCGACTGCGGCATGGCCAAGGACCAGTTCGAGATGGAGGAGATCTGAACGCATGAACGACCGGGTGACGATCGCGATCGAGAATGGCGTCGCCGACGTGCGCCTGACCCGCGCCGACAAGATGAACGCCCTGGACGACGCCATGTTCTCGGCCCTGATCGCCGCCGGCGAGCGGCTCAAGACCGAGAACGGCCTGCGCGCCGTGGTGCTCTCCGGCGAAGGCCGCGCCTTCTGCGCCGGCCTCGACATGGGCAGTTTCGGCCGCATGGCCGAAGGTCCGCGCGCGGCGCCGGCCCCAGCGAGCGGGGCGCCGGGTCCGGGCCTGGCCAGCCGCACGCACGGCATCGCCAACCGGGCGCAGTACGCGGTCTGGGTGTGGCGGGAGATTCCCGTGCCGGTGATCGCCGCCGTCCACGGCGTCGCCTTCGGCGGTGGCTTCCAGCTGGCGCTGGGCGCCGACATGCGCTTCGTTGCGCCCGACGCCCGGATGGCGGTGCTGGAGATCAAGTGGGGTCTGGTCCCCGACATGGCCGGCACGCTGCTGATGCGCCATCTGGCCCGCGAGGACGTGGTGCGCGAACTGACCTACACCGGCCGGATCTTCTCGGGCGAGGAGGCGCTGGCCCTGGGCTTCGCCACCCGCGTCTGCGCCGACCCGCGCGCCGAGGCCCTGGCCGTCGCCGGCGAGATCGCCGGCAAGAGCCCGGACGCGGTGCGCGCCGCCAAGCGCCTGCTCAACGCCGCCCCGATGGTCGATGCCGCGACCGGGCTGATCCAGGAGACCGTCGCGCAGGTGGCTCTGATCGGGCGCGCGAACCAGATCGAGGCGGTGATGGCGAACATGGGCAAACGGGCGCCGGTCTTCACCGACTAGGCAAAGATTCAACGGTTGCCCAACGAATGGGCAGCGCTCGCGGTTTTGCGCCCCCTCCGCCACCTCGTCCTTCGGCGAGGTGGTCCCCCTCCGCCGCAAGAGACGTGAGAGGAAAGGAGGCGGCTCGACTTTCCTTTTTCCCCCCATGCGCCTCTTCGCGGGGGAGGTGGCGCGGCGCTCTTTCTCGCGCCGTGACGGAGGGGGCGTCCTTGCGTTGGCCGATCTCGACAAGCCGGCTTAGCGCGGCCGATTGATCCGGAGCCGCGCGGCGGCGGCCGGGTTCGACGCGGCGCCGTCGGGCGGCTAAGGATCAGGGCGCCATGGCCGATTCACCCTCGCCCCCCGCCGCGCCGACCGTGCCCGGCTACGCCATCCTGCGCAACGCCGCGGTGTTCGTGGCGGTGGTGGTGGCGATGTTCCTGGTGCGGTTCTTTCAGGGCATCCTGACCCCGCTGGTGGTGGCGACCTTCCTGCTGCTGCTGATCGACGCGGTTTCCCGGGTGATGCAGGCCCGGATGCCGCGGGCGCCGGAGTGGGTTCGGGGCGGCATCGCCGGGGCGGTGATCCTGATCGCGTTCGCGGCCGTCGGCGGCCTGTTCGTGATCGAGGGTCCGGCGTTCGGCCACCAGGTGCGCGGCCTCGCGCCCCGGCTCGACCAGATCCTGGCCGGAGTCATGGCCTGGTTCGGGGCCGATCCGATCACCTTCGAGCAGATCTTCAGCGGCGTGGATCCATCGGTGATCCTCTCGCGCGCCTTCTCCACGGCGCGCAGCCTGGTCTCCTACGGCGTGCTGGTGATCATCTACTTCGGCTTCCTGCTCGCCTCGCGCGCCACCTTCAGCCGCAAGATCGATCGGCTGTACGAGAGTGAGTACCGGCGAGTGGGCGCGCGGCGGGTGGTCAAGGCGGTGCGCAACGCGGTCGAGCAGTATGTCCGCCTGCAGACCCTCAAGGCGCTGATGATGGCGCTGGCGGCCTGGGGGCTGATGTTCGCCATGGGCCTGCACGATGCAATCTTCGTCGCCTTCCTGGTCTTCCTGGCGGCCTATGTGCCGATCCTGGGGCCGATCGCCGGATCGCTGTTTCCAGGCATCCTGGCCTTGGCGCAGTTCGACGACCTGGCCCATCCGGCGATCCTGGTGGGCGTGCTGGGAAGCGGGGTGTTCCTGATCGACAATGTGCTGATGCCCAAGCTGCAGAGCGACGAACTCAACATCGATCCCCTGCTGGTGCTGATCTCGATCGGGTTCTGGGGGGCGATCCTGGGGGCGCCGGGCATCCTGCTATCGACGCCGCTGACGGTGACGGTGATGGCCATCGCCTCGGAATTCGAAAGCACCCGCTGGCTCGCCGTCCTGATCTCCCGCGAGGGCGACCCGATCCACAACGCCACGCGGCCCTGACGGTGGCGACCGGCGCGGCCGAGCCGTCCTCGCCGGAGGCGATCACCGCGCGCTGGCTGACGCGGGTGCTGCGGGCCGGCGGCGCGCTGACCGGCGGGCGGGTCACGGACGTCGCGGTCTTGCCCCTGGGGACGGGGACCGGCTTCATGAGCGTGCTGGCCCGGCTGCGGATCGGCCATGAGCGTCCGGGTGCGGACGCGCCGGCGAGCCTGATCGTCAAGTTTCCCTCGCGCCACGCCGGCGCGGCCCGGATGGACGCCGCCTTCGGGCATTATCGGCGCGAGTTCGGGTTCTACACCGGGATCGCCACCCAGGGCGGCGCCTGCGCGCCGATGATCCACCACGCCGCCTTCGACGCGCGGAGCGGCGGCTTCGTCATCGTGATGGAGGATCTGGCCCCGGCGACGGCGGCCGATCAGCTGGCGGGAATGAGCGGTGACGCGGCGGCGGCGGCGATCGACGCCATCGCCGCCTTCCACGCCCGCTGGTGGGGGGTCCCCGTCACCGGCGCCCGCGCCTGGCTCGGCGACGGCGCCGTCCGCGCCCGGACGCTGGAGGAACAGAGCCGGGAGCTGTGGCCGGCCTATGAGGCCTTCGCCGGCGCGGCGCTGAGCGCCAAGGCCCGAGGTGTCGGCGCGGCGCTGGTGGCGCGCGTCACGGAGCTGGCGGCGCGCGCCGCCGCCCGGCCATCGACGGTGATCCACGGCGACTTCCGCGCCGACAATCTGATGTTCGGCGCCGGCCCGGCGCGGATCATCGACTGGCAGCTCACCGCCTGGGCCCCCGGCGCTTTCGACATCGCCTATCTGCTGACCAGCAGCCTCGACGCCGACGCGCGGCGAGCGACGCAGCAAGACCTGATGGCGCGCTATCACCGGCGCCTGGTCGAACACGGAGTGGCCGGCTACACCCTGGCCGACGCCATCGCCGACTACCGGCTGGGCGCGCTCATCGGCTGGTGCTGGCCGATCGTCGGCGCCGGCATGCTCGACCTCTCCGACGCCCGCGGCGCCGCGCTCTTCCGGGTGTGGGCGGCGCGGATGTCGGCGGCGGTGGATGACCTCGATCTGGCGGCGCTGGTGGCCTGAGGGACGTCCCGCGCCGCTAACCCGCCTCGGCCCACATCCGAAAAAGGTTGTTCCGCGCGCACTGCAGCCGGGTGCGGTTGTCCCAGCTCATGTTCAGGCCTTCGAGCGCGGCGATCTCGTTGAGTTCGTAAAGCAACTCGCGGTGACTCTGGTCGCTGATCCGGCTTTCGATGAAGGTCAGGCCGACGATCCGCTCGCCGGACGTCACTGGCTTCACTTCGTGGAGCGTATTGGAAGGATAGACCACGGCGGAGCCCGGCGGCCCCTTGAACGCCATCCGGCGTGTGCCGAGCTGCACGCAGAGTTCCCCGCCTTCGTATGCCGAAGGCGCGGCGATGAACACAGTGCACGACAGGTCCGACCGCAGCGGTCGCGGCGCGAGCGGCAGGAAGGCGGCGTCGGCGTGCAAGCCATAGCTCATGCCGGGGCCGTATTTGGTCATCATCGGCGGCGCCAGGGCGCGTGGAAAGGCGAAGTCGCGCAGCGTCTCGCTGCGGTTGAGGGCGCCCGTCAGCAGCCGGGCGGATTCAGCGTAGGCCGCGTCGGCGTATTCGATCTGCAGATTCTTCTTGGCCGTCGAATGCGGATTGGAAAGCCGGCCGTCAGCGAACCGCGCGCCGGCGGCCAGGGCGCTCAGCCGATCGACCTCGGCGGCCGTCAATAGATCGGGCACTTCCAGGAACATCGCCGTCTCCAGATTCGCGGCGCAAACCTAGACCCTTCGGCGTCCCGATGGAATCGGAGCTCATCGCGCCTCGCCTTCAACGTCCGCGCTTCACCGGCTTGAACCAGGCAGTCGATTGGCAATGGCGGATCCCGCTCAACCTTGGGGCAGGCGGAACCGGACTTCGTCGCGGGAAAAATCCAGGCACACGTATTCGAAGCGGCTCATCACATCGACGCCCAGCAGGATCGCCGGCTGATCGATGAGATTCCACATCTGGAAGGTGTGCAGATCCGCGAAGGCGACCGGCCAGTTCGGCAGGCGAAGTCGGCCGACCCGCAGATTGGGCAGCTCGGCCATCTGCGCCGATATGGTCTGACCGGTGGCGCTGACGATCGGCGTATGCGTCCACAGACCGCTGGTCCGGTGGTTCGACGCCCGGGACAGCAGGGCCAGGTTGCCGATGGTGTCCTGGGCGCCCGAATCGAGAAAGGCGGTGAGATGGAGACCCGCCAGGTCGGCATCGACCAAGGTCAGCTGCCCATCCCGCCGGCGGGCTTGGAGGGTGATCTCGTCGGGATCACCGAAGCGGCGCCGGGGCGCCTCGATCCGCAGCGCCTGTCCCCGGAAGTCGAGAGTCAGCACCTCGTTTTCCAGCCCATCGAGACCGAGCATCCCGGCCCCGCCGATGGCTTGCGCGGGCAGCATCGACAGCACCACCTCGGTTTGTGGTCGCCGACCGACATCCAGGCGCGCCCGGGTGGTCGGCGTCATCTGGATGCCGGCGACGCCATTGAGCGGTTCGTCCGGCCCGCGCGGCAGTCCCAGCTGCGCGGCCAGTTCCAGGGAGATCACCGACTGATTGGCCCCGGTATCGACCACGAAAGGGTACGGTCCTTGGCCATCGACCCGGATCGGGGCGGTCATCCGCCGATAGATGTCGGTCACCGTTCTGAGGCTGGTCGGCGGTTCGTATGGCAGTTCCGGGCGCGACGTCAGGCGCGAGGCGGATTCATGAGAGACACCGACGTAGGGCTGCGCGGCGACCCGCGCGGGACACAGGAGCCCCGCGGCGACCCGAGTCACCATCTGCCGGCGATTGACTGGGTTGAGGGCCATGGCGATGGCCTCTTCATCCTCGACTCCGCCAGCCTAGCACCACGGCGCGGCTTTAGCATCCGCCAATGCTGCGGAACGACGCCGCTCCAAGGCCTGAACTCGGCCGATTGTCCTTGACCGCCGCCGTCCGGGCCGGGAATTAGGCGTCCTGGACGAAGGACGAATGACCGCGGCGCTGGGCAGTTCCGATCTGATCGCATGCGCCAAGGCCGCCATTCAGCGGCGCGACGGCCGCGCGGCCCTTGCCTTGCTCGGTCGGATCGACCCGCAAGCCCTGACCGCCGACGCCCTTCTGGACAAGGCCCTGGCCCTCCGGCTCCTGGGCGACCTGGAAGCGGCGATCGGCGCGCTGGACGGCGCCCTCGTCCTGGAGCCGCTCAACTTCCTGGCCCTGCTCTCGAAAGGCGCCCTTCTCGAGCGCCTGGGGCGCGGCAAGGCGGCCGTGGCGGTCTACAAGAACGCCCTGGCCCTGGCCCCGCCCGCCGACCGGCTGCCGCCAGGCCTCGCCGCTCCGCTCGCCCGGGCCCGCGAGGCGGTCGAATCCCACGCCTTGGCCCTCGCCGCTCACCTTCGCGCCGCCATCGCCGACCTGCGCGACGGCTTCGCGGCGGAGTCCCTGGATCGGTTCGACGAGGGCCTGGAGATATATGCCGGGGTCAAGCGGCCTTTCGTGCAGGAACCGCTGCTGCTCCACTATCCCCGCCTGCCGGCGATCCCGTTTCATGATCGCGGTCTCTTCCCGTGGCTCGGCGAACTGGAGGCGGCGACCGGGGAGATCCGGGAAGAGCTGAACGCCCTGCGCGCGCGCCGGATCGAGGATTTCGCACCCTACATCGCCTTTCCCCCCGGCGTGCCGGTGAACCAGTGGCAGGACCTGAACTTCTCGCCGCGCTGGAGCACGTTCTTTCTGTGGCGCGATGGAGCGCGGCAGGATGGCGCCTGCGCCCTTTGTCCCAGGACCGCGGCTCTGCTGGACCGCTTGCCCCTGGCCGACCAGCCGGACTTCGCGCCAACCGTCGTGTTCTCGGTTCTCGAGGCGCGCACGCGAATTCCGCCGCACACCGGATCGTCCAACACCCGCCTCATCGTCCACCTGCCGCTCGTCCTGCCGGGACCGGCGCGTTTCCGGGTCGGCAATGTCACCCGTCCTTGGCGAATGGGTGAAGCGTGGGTGTTCGACGACACTATCGAGCACGAGGCGTGGAACGACGCCGACGCACCGCGCTCGATCCTCATTCTGGACGTCTGGAATCCGTTCCTCTCCGAAGCCGAGCGGGCGTTGGTCTCGGCCATGATGACTGCTCGCAAAGCCTTCGAGATCGACATCTAGCTTGGCTCGATCCTGGACCTGAACGGCGTTTGGGATGGCGGCGCGCCCCTCCGGATTCGCCCCAGATACCGCGCGGGTGGTTTCGGACCCACTGCAGACGGGAGCGGTTTTCCCAACTCATGTTGAAGCCTTCCAAGGCGGCGACCGAAGTCGGAACTCGGTCAATTCCAGGAACACACCCCCTCCCTTCAGTCCGGACAATAGCCGAAGCGTTGGACCCAAGGTTCCAACAACGGACGCACGGCGGCGAGGTGTTCGCGGTAACATCTCCAATGGCCGATTCCATCGGCGGCGGGGCCGCGGACGCTTTGCGTCGAATCGGACGTGGCCACCACGCCGGCCCCAGCCGCGAAATTCGCCAAGTCCTGCGTCCACTCGAGACCCGCGAACTCGCAAAGCGCGCGCGCCTCGCCGTCGTGATCGGCGATCATCACTTCATAGCCCTGCACGCGCACGCGAATGCCGAGCTTGGCTTCATAGAGGATCATCAGCTTCATGGTGAGGTCATAGAGGCGAGCGGCGCCTTCCAGGGTCAGCAGATCGACGGTGGTCGGATTGACGACGGACCACCGACGAAATGCGTTGAACACCACGTCGCGGGGATCCCGGCGCATGACGAGAATCCTGGCGCGGGGAAAGAGTTTGGCGACCACGGGCAAGTCGAGGCCATTCATGGGCAGCGTGTCGAGCAGGAGCCGGCCCCCCGGTTCAATCCCGGTGGCGCGCACCGCGCGCCAATAGAGTTCGCGAGCCTTGGCGGCCTCGTCCGGCGTCAGGCGGGCAAGCCGGTCGAGATTGGCGCCAGGACCGAGCAAGCGCCGTGCCGCCTCGGCCAGGGCGCCGCTCTCCAGAGCGACGACATCGCGGCGACCGGCCAGAATTCGAGCGGCAAGCGTCGCTTCCGACCCCGGGAAACCGACCAGGAAGAGGTGATGGTCATTGTCGGCGCTCTCGGCCGGCGAAGGGCGCCAGGCGGTGGGGTCTGCCGACTCGAAATGGTCGATCAGCCGGCCGGCCAACGTCGATGCCGATTCCCACCCCAGCGCCGCGATCCTCGGATCGAGCAATTCGCGCAGTCCTCGGGCGCCGGCGTCATAGGCGGCGAAGGCGTCGTCATAGCGTGCGCGGCTGTCGAGAATATCGCCCAGGAAACGATGCGCGACGGCTCGCTCATGAGGCGTCGGCCGTGGAGACTCGAGGAACGCCCTGATGCGTCCCTCGCCATCGGCGACGGCGCCTTGCGCGCAATCGGCCTCAGCCATGGCCATGGTCGCGGCGGGTTGCAGCGGGTCGAGCCGGAGAGCCTCGCCAGCCATTCGCCTGGCCTCGTCGGGGTCTCCAGCGCGCAAAGCGAGCACCGCCAGGCCGCCGAGGGCCTGGGCATGCGCGGGATCGATGGTCAGGGCGCGGGCATAGGCGGCCTTCGCGGCCCCCAGGTCGCCGAGGCTCTCCAATGTCCAGCCGCGGTTGAAGTGGGCTGGGGCGAAGGTCGGATTGATGGCGATCGCCATATCCAGCCGATCCAGCCCCTCGGCCGGTCGGCCGATCCGGGCGAGGCACAGGCCCAGGGCGTTGAGGGTAGCGAAGTCCCCGGGCGCGTCGGCAAGGACCGCCTCGAAATCGGCGATGGCCTGATCCAACCTTCCCTCTCGCTGGCCCTTTACGCCGCGCAATCGGAGGAACAGGGGATGGCGCAAGCCCTCCGCCAGGGCGCGATCGACCTCGCTGAACGCGCGCGTCCAGTCGCCGGCCTGGACCGCCGCGCCTACGGTTGCCAGCCGCTCGGGCAAGCGCGCATCGGGGACTTCGGGCGGCGCGCCTGGTTCCGCCGGCGGGTAGCCGAAGCGCTTCGCCCATGGCTCGAGCAGCGGCAGCACGGGCGCCAACTGCCGCTGATAGCGTCGCCACTGGCCGACACCCTCGGCATTGAGGCCGCGCGCCACCTGAACGGCGCTGGGGGTCAGGCTGCTGGCGGCCCGGGTGGCGAAGCCCATGACCGCGGCGTCCCAGGAAACGCCGACGAAGCTCAGGGTTTCTCGCACCTCGCCTTCGAAATCCGCCACCAATTCCTCGTGGCGGAGGGTATGGATATCCAAGGTGAGCTTGGCCCGGTAGATGTCGGCCAGGCGCATCACCTGATCGTAGTAACGCGCCGTCCCGTCCAAGGTCAGGAATTCATACATTGCCGCATTGATCTTGAAGCGGCGGCGAAAGCAGCTCAGAACCACGTCGCGCGGATCGCGGAGGGCGAAGATGATTTTCGCCTTCGGAAAGAGCTTGGCGATCAACGGCAGCTTCAGCGTATGCAGGGGGAGCTTGTCGATGAACACCTTGCCGGTGATGTCCTCTTTGAAGGCTCGATGGACATCGCGCCAATAGATCTCGCGGCAGGCATCCGCGCCTGCTTGACCAAGCGTGGCGAGGCGGCCGAGGGCCGCCTCATCGAGGAGGAAATGGTCGCCGGCCGCGCTCAGCATTCCCCGCTCCTCCAGGGCCACGACCCGCGGGTGACTGGCCAACACCTGTTCGAGGAGAGTGGTTCCAGACCTCGGAAACCCCAGCAGGAAAACGTGGCCGCCCACGATCCTCGCCCCCTCGCGGTCATCGCCGGCGGCGGATCGCCACGGCTCGGCCGGAGCGGCCTCGAAGTAGTCGGCGAGCCGCCGCGCCTGCGCCATGTTGCTCTCGGTCCCGGCCGCATCGCGCGCCGGCTTGCCCGATCGGAGAAGAATGGCGTTCTCCGCCGTGTAGAAGGCGAACGCCTCCGCCGGTCGATCCACGGCGTCCAGCGCGTCGGCAAGGAAACTCAGGCCATCGGCCCGCTGGTCCTCATTGAGATCCGGCCGGGCCAGTAGACGCTCTAGCCGCGACTTGGCGGCCGCCGCGGCGCCTTCGGACAGGTCGGCGCGGGCGATGGCGATGTGGGCGCTGATGAAGTCGGGGCGCATGATCAGCGCGCGTTCGCCCAACGTCCGGGCGGTCGTGGAATCTCCCTGGCGGGCGGCGATGACGGCCAGGGCCGACAGCGGTTCGGCCTCGCCCGGTGAGAGCTCCGCCGCGCGCCGGTAGTGGCGCAGACTGGCCGAGACATCACCGAGCCTGAGCCAGGCGACGCCGGCATTGACATGAGCCTCGTAGGCGTCGGGATCGATGGCCAGGGCCTCCTGCTGCGCCGCCAGCGCCTCCGGCCACCGCCCAAGCTTGCCGAGAACTCGGCCAAAATTGGTCCGCGCCTGAACGTCCGCGAGGTCCACGACGGTGGCGCGCTGAAGAAGCGTGGCGGCATCCTCGGGTCGGCCGTCCTCTTCCAGGCCGTCGGCCACCAGCCGCAGGACGAGGGGGGTTTCGCGTCCCTCGCCAAGGGCGGTGATCGCCAGTTCGATGGCCAGATTGCGATCACCCGCGCCGAGCGCGGCCTCGATGTCAGCGCTGTCGGACTCGGCCGTCGGGGCGGTTCGGGACATGCGGGCGCCGTTTCCTCTTAGGCCGGTACGACGTCGAAGGCTACGGTCAACCTCGGCTGATCCCCCGTGAAGGGAACCGTGCCGTGCCACATATAGGAGGGAAACAGCACCAGAAGCCCGGGCTCCGGCTTGACGAAGCGTTCCGCGGCCATCGTCGGGACGGTTGACACGCCGGGCTGGCCGAACCGCAACCAGCCTTCGTGGCCGCGCTCGATCGCGGGGGGAAGGGCGATGTAGCAGGCCGAGGAGAGCCAGCCGTGCGGGTGAAGGTGATCGGTGTGGTGACCGCCGGCCCGCAGGCGCACCGACCATGCGCCGTTGAGCCCGTACGCGCCGGTGTTGCGCGAACGAACCACATCATCCCCCACGCCAAGGGCGTCCAGGTATCGTCGTATCGGACCATCGACCGCCCGGAAGAAGGCCTGGATCACCGGATCCCCGGAGAGCGTCAAGGGCTGGGTCGTCTGGCTGCCGTGCCGCACCGACTGGCCCACCGGATGGGTCCGAAGGGTATGAAGCCGCCCAAGGCTCACCGCAAGATCCGCGAGGTAGGCATCGAGGTCCGGCCAGCCTTCCGGGGTATCGATCCGACCTGCGCGGACCAGACCCTGGTGGTCATGGAGTGCGGCATAACGGGCGTCGCCCGCCAGCCGCCAAGCCGTGGCCAGAAGGCCGATGCCGTGCTGGTTCAGCGGCGCACGCTCATGAAGCCTGGCGGCGGCGGCCAGGGCGTTGTCGATATCCCCACCCGCAAGGTGGGCCTCGCACAAGGTCGCCAACGCCACGTCGTCGTCGGGCAGGCCCCGAATGCCGATCGTGGCGTGCGCCAGGGCGCGCGCCGCGTCCTGGCGCATGGATAGCCGCGCGGCGATGACCTGCACCATCGCCTCGGCGTCCGGACGGGCGGCGATCGGGGCGACGACGTCGTAGGCGGCCTCCGGAAAGCCCGCGAAATCGAGAACTTCGGCCTTCTTGAGGGAGAGTGCCTGTAGCATCGGAAAAGCCTCGATCGCCGCGTCGATGACGGTGGTCGCGTTTGCCGCATCCTCGGTCTGCATCCAAATGAGTTGCGCAAGTTCACCCTGTGCGACGACGTGGTCGGGCCGGCGACGGACAGCCTCCCGATAGGCGGCCTCGGCTTCCGGAAAGCGGCCTTGACCGAACAGGGCCCGGGCGTGAACCAGCCATGTCTCCAGCCCGTCCAGACCCTTGGCGAAGGCCCGCCGGGTCGCCGCTTCGCTGTCCCCGAACCGTTGGGCCTCACCCAGGGCCAGCGCGAGATTGTGCTCGGCGACCGCGCTCCCCGGCGCCGCGCCAACCGCGCGATCGTAGGCGGCGATCGCGTCATCCAGGCGCCCGATCGCCATGAGCGCGTCGCCGTTGGCCGTGAGAACATGAATGTCCGCGCTGGGCGAGCCGGCCAGAACGTCCAACACCGCCGCCGCCTCCTCGCCCCGGCCACCGCCGAGGAGAAGCTCCGAAAGGCTCACCGCGGCCGGTCCGGAGGCGGGATCGAGAGTCAGCGCCGCGCGCAGCTCACTCTCGGCTCCCGCACGATCACCGCAGTCGCGCAAGGCCAGGCCGAACAGCCTTCGGACGTCCGCCAGCGACGGGTGGGCGCTCGCCACGCCGCGCAGAATCCGCGCCGCCTCTCCCGGGCGGCGCTGATGCAGCAGGCCGATCGCCGTTTGCAGTTGGTCAGGGACCGAGGGCGGTAGAAACGGATTCACGTGGGCTTCAAAAAAACGGGCGGCGGGCCTCGCGGTCCGCCGCCCGTCAAACTTGGCTTGCGCCGACTAGAAGTCCGCGGTCAACCCGACGAACATGTAGCGGCCCAGGGAGTCATAGACCTGCGGGTAGGTGTTGCCGTTGCCGAAGCCGACCGGGATCTGCGCCGATCCGAGAATCGGAGGATCGCGGTCGAAGACGTTGTTGACACCGGCGCGGAAGGTGTACTTGTCCCGGAACCGCCAGGTGGCGGCCAAATCGAACCAGTTGTAGGCCTCGACGCGGCAGTCCGCGCAATTGGCGCCGGCCGGAGTATTTGGAACCGAATCGACGGACACGGGACCGAAGTAGCGCCAGTTGACCGACAGGGTGAGGCCCGAAATCGGCGGGGTGTAGGTCAGCCGGGTCGAAGACTTGAACCGCGGCTGGGGATTCCCGCACTGAGTCCCAAATTTCCCAATGCACTGCAGAAGCACCCCTGGAAGGACTTCCGTGTCGTTGTTGTGGGTGTAGGTGCCGATGAACGATAGGCCGATGCCGCCCCAGTCACCCATCCCCATATCGTGGAAGTTGGTTCGATAATCCGCGGCGAAGTCGATGCCGGACGTCTTCAGGAAACCCAAGTTCTGCGTGCGGTCATCGACAAACCCGTTCGGCAGGAGCCACAGCGATTCGTTGCCTGGAGAGCGGTGAACCAGGGGGCACAAGGTCGGCGAGCCGGTCGCGATGCATTGCGTGAGCGTGGTGTCCTGGGGGATCGTCGTGATGACGTTGGTGACCTTGATGTTGAAGTAGTCGGCCGACAGGGTCAGGCCCGGAACGAAGTGGCGGGGTGTCACGACCACGCCCAGCGAATACGTGTTGGCCGTCTCCGGCTTCAGGTTCAGATTGCCGCCGACGAGGCCGTTATACTGATTGGCGGGGTTGGGCAGGATGGACCCGTACTTGTTCGCCGTCACTCCGCTGAATGCGCACTGGGCGGCGGAGTATTTCAGTGTGGCCACGGGACCGGCGCAAGGATCGACCGTGCCGATGTTTCCGACCGACTGCGGCGCGAACAGCTCATCGACATTGGGCGCGCGCACCGCGCGGTTGAACCCGCCCCTGATGCGAATAGAGTCGCTGATCGCCCAGTCGCCGGCGAGCTTGTATGTATTGGTGCCGCCGGCCGAACTGTAGTCCGAGTAGCGGTAGCCGCCCTCGAAACTCAGATCCTTGATAAAAGGCATGTCCTGGATGATCGGGATCCGGGTCTCGGCGAAGACTTCCTTGACC
Organism: Caulobacteraceae bacterium; assembly: GCA_035648435.1. Lineage (GTDB taxonomy): Bacteria > Pseudomonadota > Alphaproteobacteria > Caulobacterales > Caulobacteraceae > Acaudatibacter. Next base: position 4,189 of record DASRLN010000020.1, on the reverse strand, counting down.
TGGAATGCGCCGGCGAGCGGCGGCTGCGCCCCGACTCCGCCGGCGAGGTCACCGGTTTCGATCGCTTTGTCCGGGCTGTATTCGAGAGTTTCGCGACGGTATTCGGCGCCGATCGCGACGCCGACCCCTTCGTGCGCCCAGGGAGTCTTCATCCCGTAGCTGGTCAGATCGCCGTTGATTGAGCCGCTCACCACCTGCTCGGTGGTCTGCCCGGCAATGTTGCCAGGCGTGCCGAGGTAGTTGAGCGCCGCCGGCGTCACGCCGGTCGGGGTGAAGATATTATAGGGGACGCAGGTGGGGTCGGCGCCAGTGACGACCGATTGGCAGGTCGCGACGCCGCCGACGGGAACGACGTCGAAGGCGTTTGGAATCCTGGCATTGGAGAAATAGTTGAGGTTGGTCTGGGAATAGACCGACGCGGCATACTGGCCATAGGCGTCAAAGTGCCAATTGGCGTCCAGATCGCCCTTCATGCCGATCACCGCGCGATAGTCGGTGTGGCGAAGGGTCGTCTGCCGGTCGCCGCCTTCGACGTTGCGCCGCAGGACTTCGACGTTGGGGTTGGCGCCCGGCTGACCCACGCCGCCGAAGCCGCTCATGGTGCAGATCTTGTTGACCTCATCGGCCGACAGCAGGGGATCGTTGCAGGGGATGGTGACGAGATTTCCGAAAACGCCGCCCGGGGCGACCTGCGCGACCGAATAGTCGTCCATGAACATGAATTCGGAATAGGCCTCGATGTGCGGGGTGATGTCGTACTTGGCGAAGAAGCCCCCGGAATAGCGCTCATCGGGCCGCTGATAGTAGTTGGCCGGAGCGTAGTTGTAGGTCTGAGCCCCCGCGCCCGTATAGTTGGTGAAGTTGCCCGGCTTGGTGGTGTCGAGGCTGTAGTCACCCGTGGTGTTGAAATTCTGGTCGAAGACGATGAACCGACCGAGCGGATTGGTGCTCGAACCGCCGCAGGTGAAGCCGGTCCCCTTGGCGTTCAACGCTTCGGCGCAGTTGCTGTAGTCGCGGCTGCCCTGGAGAACCGGATCGATGTGGCGATAGCCGACGTAGCCTTCGACGTTGCCCTTGCCGTCCGGAGTGTTGGACCCGAAGATGGCGGTGACGTCCACCGTATTGCCGCCGAAGGTGCTGCCCGTGGGAGCCGTGAAACCCTTTGCCGTGTTGGCCGCCTGGGCCGCGGAGTTGCCGTTGTTGTTCTGATAGATGCCGTCGTTGACGTCGAGGCGAACGCCCTCGAAGTCACGCTTCATGATGAAGTTGACCACCCCGGCCACGGCGTCGGAGCCGTAGACCGCCGAGGCCCCGGCGGTATCGACCTCGACCCGGTCGATCAGAGCCGCCGGGATGAAGTTGAGGTCGGCGAACGGGGTGAAGGGATCGCCCGGAACCAGGCGGCGGCCATCGATCAGCACCAGGGTGCGGGAAGCGCCCAGGCCGCGCAGATCGACCGTCGCGGTGCCGCTGGAGCCGTTGGAGATCGCGCCGCCCTGGTCGGCGACCACCTGCGGAAGCTGGTTGATCAGATCCTCGACGCGGGTCGTGCCCTCCAGCTTGAACGCCTGGGCCGAAACTGATGTCACCGGGGAGATGCTGGTGAGGTTCGGCTGCGGGATGCGCGATCCGGTGACCACCACCTCGCTGACCGCGGTGTCCGGCGCGGCGGCCGGCGCGGCGGCGGCCCGGGCGCCAGCGGCCGAAAGCGCCGCCAGGGCGACGCCGGTAATCATCGATGACGCCAGAAGACGAGCCCGAATGGACGAATTGGTCAAGGTGTGGTCCTCCAAACAGCCCGGCGTCCCGGCTGTGAAGCCGCGACCGAGCCGCGAACGTTGATGGTCCCGGGCGAACGCCCCCCGGGGTTGATGGCCTGTTATCGGCGTCCGGTTGAATCGGTCAACGCAGATTAAGCGTTGGTAACGTGATCATCGCGAGCCTGTCACTTTCCGGTCACAGATGCGGCGGTCCAATGTCGAGGTGGGACGCGGCGCGCGGCGTCGGAGATGTTTACGATGCCCGCTTTGTCAGCCGACCAGAGACCATGGCCGGCGTTTCCCTCGTCGGATTGCTCGACTCCGGGGTCGAGAGCGCCATCGGCGGCCCGGCCCTCGGCGCCATGGCCCCAGCCATCCTCGCCGGCGTCGATGTCCTCAGCCGCTTCGAATCAATGTGCCGCACCGGCTGGAGTCGAAGCTGCCGCCGCGCGCTTGACGATGCGGGCGAAAGGTCCCCTTCTGCCGGGGTGTTTCAGCGGCCCCGGTGTATCGGTCAACCAGGACTACGATTTGGTAAGCTCGTCGATGCGCCGTTGCCTGTTTCCAGACCCGGAACCGGGTCGCCGAAGACGCGTTGGCTCGCGGTCGCGACGAGGAAGGAGCGGGATGACATCAATGGTTAGCGCGGTGCGCGCGAGCGCGGCGACCATGGTCTTCATCGTCGTCAACGGGACGGCGTTCGCGGCGCCGCCACCGAGCCGGGCGCCTGTCGTCCAAGGCGTGCTCGACTGCCGCAAGGTCGGGGATGTCGCCGCGCGACTGGCGTGTTATGACACGGCGGTGGACGCCATGGCGACCGCCGAATCCAAAGGCGACCTGGTGACAATCGACCGCGAGCAGCGCCGTGCGGTGCGCCGCCAGGCGTTTGGCCTCAGTCTGCCGTCTTTCACACTCTTCGACCGCGGCGAAAGGCCGGAGGACGCCGATCGGATCAGCGCCCAGATCGCGGGAGCGTCGCGCAACGCCGAGGGAAAATGGGTGATCAGGCTCGACGACGGCGCCGTCTGGCGTCAGATCGACGACAACTCACTGGCGCGCGATCCGCATCCCGGGTCGATCGCCAAAATCCGCAGAGCCGCTCTTGGCAGTTTCTTCGTGAACATCGACGGGGAACAAGCCATTCGGATGCACCGTGACAACTGAGCACCGACGGCGCCCAAGACGGCGATCGAGGAGCCGGGATGAACGATTTTCGCCAGGTGACCGAAAGCTTTGCCGTCAGCCGGCAGATCGCGCCCGCCGACGTCGCCCGAGCCGTCGCGCAGGGTTTCACCCTGATCATCAACAATCGTCCGGATGGCGAGGCGCCCGGCCAGCCCACCGGCGACCAGATCGCGGACGTCGCCCGCGCCGCCGGCCTGGCCTATGTTCATATTCCAGTGGTCGGCCGCCCGACCCCGGCCCAGATCGACGCCATGCGCGCGGCCGTCGGCGGGTCGGGCGGCAAGGTGTTGGCCTTCTGCCGCTCCGGCACACGCTCGATCAACACCTGGGCCCTCGGCGCGCCCGTCGATCGCGACGAAATCCTCCGGCTCGGCGCGACCGCCGGCTACGACCTCTCCGGCGTGGTCTAGCGCTCAGGGCACATGACCCATCGGAGCGTCCATCATTGAAGTCTGGCCACCCCGGGTCGGCAGATTCTCCACGTTCTCCCGGGCGGCGCGCGATTGCTCGTCCCACTGGGGTTTGCTCATGCACATCCGTTTGCCGCCCAGGCGACTGGCGGTCATCGCCACTGACTTGCAGATCGGCTTGTCGAGATCGCCGGGCGCCGGGCGGGACGTGGCGGTGGCCGATTTCGCCCGCGCGGCCGGCCCCCCTGGCCCGGTGTCGGCGGCGGCCAGGCTCGCCGAGCCGATCGCCAGCGCGCCAAGACAAAGGAGCCTGATCATGATCTCGCACCCTCTCCCTGCGTACAAGTCTACCGCCAGAGCGTTGCGATGCAAGCTTTTCGAACCTCTGTGTTCGAGCCTCTGATGAGACCATGATCCCCTTCGTACGCGATTTCGCCTTCGAATACGGCGCCTGCGATGCCGTCTCGCCGCTCATCCGCCGCGTGATCGCCGACAATCCGGGTCCGTTCACCTATCTGGGCACGGGCACCTACATCGTCGGCCATGGCGCGGTCGCGGTGATCGACCCGGGACCGGACATCCCCGCGCACCTCGCGGCCATCCTCGCCGCCGTCGAGGGGGAGCGGGTCAGCCACATCCTGGTCACCCACCACCACCTCGACCATTCCCCGCTCGCCCGCCCCCTCGCCGCCGCCACCGGGGCCGCGATCCATGGCTGCGCAGTCGCCGCCAGGCCAGCCATGGACTGGGTCAAGGTCGAAGCCGGCCACGACGACTTCACCCCCGACATCTCGGTGTGCGGCGGCGAGGGGGCGGGCGAGCGGGGAATGGTCG
>DASRLN010000019.1:0-34257 GCA_035648435.1 Caulobacteraceae bacterium | reverse complement strand
ATATCTACGCCGGTCTGTGGTATCCGGTTCTGTTCACCGCGATCAGCGTCATCACCCTGCCGCTGCTGCTGCCTGAAACCCGGAACCGCTCGATCACGGGCTAACGCCGCTCGCGCCGCAGCCGCCGGCCGATCGCGTCGGAGACCAGGACGGCGCCGACCGCGATGGTCGCGGCGATGGCGCAGAGGACCAGGATCCGCGCCTCGCCGCCCGGCGTCTGGGTGGCCTGATAGATGGCCGTGGGCAGCGTCAGGGTCTCGCCCGGAATGGCGGCCACGAAGGTGATCGTGGCTCCGAATTCGCCCAGCGCCTTGGCGAAACCGATCACCGCCGCCGCCGCCAGGCCCGGCGCGGCCAGGGGCACGGTGACGCGCAGGAAGCGCACGACGGGTCCCGCGCCGAGGGTTCGGGCCGCCTCGTCCACCTCGCGGTCGATGACCTCGATGGCAAGCCGGATCGGCCGAACCATCAACGGAAAGGCCATCACCCCGGCGGCGACCGCCGCCCCGGTCCAGCGGAAAGCGAACACCACGCCCACGGCCGCGAACGCCCTTCCCAGCGGCCCGTGGGTCCCCAGCAGCAGCAGCAGCGCGTAGCCGGTCGCCACCGGCGGCAGGACGAGGGGCAGATGGGTGGCGGCGTCGAGCAGCGCCCGGCCGGGAAACCGGCCCCGCGCCAGGGCAAAGGCGACGATCAGGGCGAGTGGCAGGCCGGCGAGCGTCGCGGTCGCCGCGACCTTCAGTGACAGCGCGATGGCCCGGACGTCTTCCGGCCCCAGCAGGTTCACTGGGGCGGCGCCGGCGTCATCACCTCGACCGTGATCCCCCGCCGCCGGAGTTCGCCGGCCAGGCCGTGATCGGCTTCATCGCTGACCAGCGCGACCAGGGCGCCGCCGCTTACCAGCGCGGCCAGGCTATCCGCACGGACGTCGCCGGCCTCCAGCCGTTCGGCGTCGCGGCGGCAATGGGTGGCGACGAGGCGCTCGGTCCCGGCCCCGGCGGCGACGACATCGGCGGCGGCCAGACGGCGCGCGGCGCGAAGGGAGATCATGTCGTCCATCCCGCCGGTGACGATGAAGCTCACGCCGCCCGTGGCCTCGAAGCCGGCGGCGATGGCGGTCGCGAGATGAGACGCGGCGCGGGCCATGTCCCCCGCTCCAGCGGCCCGGCCGGCGGGTCCCTCGAGGACGGCGCGCAGGAACGCGCGTCGGCGAGCGAAATCTGGGAAGGCGGCTCGCACCGCCTGGCGCTGATCCCCGAGCAGCGCCGCCAGGCGGCCGGCGTGCTCCGGCACCTGGGCCTCGACCTGGGTGCGCAGCAACGAGGCCAGCAGCGGCGAGGCGCCGGCCGTGCCGATGGCCGCCACCACCTGCCCGCGGTCGATCACCGCCGGGGTATGGAAATCGGAGAGCTCCGGATGGTCGATGACGTTGACCGGCACATGGGCGGCCCGCGCGGCGTCACGGGCGCGACGGCGGAAGTCCTCGGCGGCGCCGCTGATGAAGGCCAGGCAGGCGCCGACGTAGGCGCGCGGGTCGGCGGCCGCATCGCCCTTTAAGCGGACGATCTCGGCGGGCGCTCCGGCGAACAGGCGGACCTTGGCTTCGGCGCCCGCGCCCTCGCCGGCGATCACCACGCGCCGCCCGCGCAGCGGAAAGAATGCCGGAAAGGTCTCCATCGTCGGGCAATCTACCGCGACTGGGTCATCGAGGCGACGGATGCTATGCCGAGCGTCGGAACCAGCCTAGAATTCCGCCCGCGACGAGGGGGGACGATGGCCCGGACGGTTCAGATCAACGGCAAGGCGGTGACCGTCTCGTCAGCGGCGGATACGCCCTTGTTGTGGGTTCTGCGCGACGAACTGGGCATGACCGGGACCAAGTACGGCTGCGGCATCGCCCAATGCGGAGCCTGCACGGTGCACGCCGACGGCGTGGCGATCCGTTCGTGCCAGACCCCGATCGGCGCCCTGGGCGCGGCCAGGATCACCACCATCGAGGGGCTCGGCGGAATTCATCCGCTGCAGGTTTCGTGGGTCAAGTTGGACGTGCCGCAGTGCGGCTACTGCCAATCTGGACAGATCATGAGCGCCGCGGCGCTGATCGCCAAGACACCGGCGCCCTCGGACGCCGACATCGACGCGGCCATGAACGGCAACATCTGCCGATGCGGCGCCTATCAGCGCATCCGCGCCGCCATCAAGGACGCCGCCGGCGGCCTCGTTCGAACGAGGGCGACATGAACCGCCCGATGAAGCCGGCGAGGCTTGGCCCTTCCCGCCGCGAACTGGTGGTGATCTCGGCCGTGGCCGCCGGCGGCGCCCTGCTGGTCGGCTGTTCGCCGGCCTCGCTGCTCTCACTCGGCGCCAGGGAAACCGATTTCGGCCCCTTCGGACCCTTCATCCGCATCGGCCGGGACGGCGTGGTGACTGTGGTTTCCAAGCACATCGAGTTCGGCCAGGGGTCTCACGCCGGCCTCGCGGCGATCGTGGCCGAGGAACTGGACGCCGATTGGGACAAGGTTCAGGTCGCTCAGGCCCCGGCGTTGGCCAAGGTTTACGCCAACCTCGGCATGGGCGTGCAGGGGACCGGCGGCTCCTCGGCCATCGCTAATTCCTGGGAGCAACTGCGCAAGGCGGGCGCGGTCGCGCGGGCCATGTTGGTTGCCGCCGCCGCCGCGCGCTGGAAGGTCGCGGCCGGCGAGATTGCGGTGAACAACGGGATCGTCAGTCACGCGTCGGGCAAGACCGCGACCTTCGGCGATCTGGTGGCCGACGCCGCCAGGATCGCGGCGCCGACCACGCCGAGGCTGAAGGACCCGGCGACCTTCACCCTGATCGGCTCCGGCCGGGTCAGGCGCAAGGACGCTCTGGCCAAATCGACGGGAACGGCGAAGTTCACCCAGGACGTTCGCCTTCCGGACATGCTCACCGCCATGGTCGCTCATCCGCCGCGGTTCGGGGCCACGGTTGGGAACTTCGAGGCCACGGCGGCGAGGAAGGTCCCCGGCGTCGTCGATGTCTTTCAGATCCCCACCGGCGTCGCGGTGACCGCGACCGGCGCCTGGGCCGCCCGGCAGGGCCGTGACGCTCTGAAGGTGACATGGGACGAGACCAGGGCCGAAAAGCGCGGCTCCGACGCCATCCTGGCCAGCTACCGCCAGTTGGCGTCCGGGGCGACACAACCTTCGGACGGCGCCACGTGGCGGGTATTCGACGATCGCGGGATGGGCCTGGCCGCGCCCGCCGGCGTCACGGTCGCGGCGCTGTACGACTTTCCCTACCTCGCCCACGCGGCCATGGAGCCGATGAACTGCGTGGCCGAGATCGGCGGCGGCAGGAACAAGCTCACCTTCGGTTCGCAGATTCCCACGATCGATCAGCTCAATACCGGCAAGATCGTCGGCGCCCTTCCCGGATCGGTGGAGATCGAGACCCTGTTCGCGGGCGGCTCGTTCGGTCGAAGGGCCAACTTCCAGTCGGACTACGTGGCCGAATGCGTGCACATCGCCAAGCATGTCGGCGGCGGCCGACCGGTCAAGCTCGTTTGGACCCGTGAAGACGACATGACCGCCGGCTATTATCGCCCGCTCACCCACCACGCGGTGCGGGTGACCCTGGGTCCCGACGGTTACCCCGCCCACTGGCGCCACCGCATCGTCAGTCAGTCGATCATGAAGGGCTCGCCCACCGGCGGGGGCGGCCTGGACGAAACCTCGGTCGAAGGCGCCAAGGGCTCGCCCTATCTCGAGGCGACACCCGCGGTGGACGGCCAAGTGGCGCTCATCGACATCGGGGTCCCGGTGCTGTGGTGGCGGTCGGTGGGCGCGACCCACACCGCCTTCGTCATGGAACACACCATCGATCAGCTGGCCAAGGCCGCCGGCAAGCCGCCGGCCGACTATCGCCGCGCGCTCTACCGGAAGGCCGGCGCCAAACGACACCTCGGCGTTCTCGACCTCGTCCTCGCGAAGGCCGGCGCCCCGTCGCAGGGGTGGACGCAGGGCCTGGCGGTGCACGAGAGCTTCGGATCGGTGGTCGCCCAGATCGCCGAGGTCAAGCTGGACTCCGGCGTCCCCAAGGTCGGTCGGGTCGTCACCGCCATCGATTGCGGAACGGCCATCTCGCCCGACCAGATCGCCGCCCAGATGGAGGGCGGTACGTGCCTGGGCCTGGCGGCCGCCCTGTTCGGCCGGATCACGCTGAAGGATGGCGTGGTGGAGCAGAGGAACTTCGATACCTATCGCGTCCTGCGGATGAGCGAGGCGCCAACGGTCGAGACCCATATCGTGGCCTCCACCGCCAAGCCGTCCGGCGTCGGCGAACCCGGCACTCCGGTCATCGCTCCGGCGGTCGCCAACGCCCTTCTGGCGATCACCGGCAATCCGACCACCAGCCTGCCATTCGTCAAGACCTGAAGTCAGGACCGCGCCGGTCACCCGCAAGGTCCACGTCGAAGAGAACGCCAGCGTCCAACGCCTCGACCAGGGCCAGGGCTTCGCCGAGCCCCGACAGGATTGCGCGCGCGCCGTCATCGCCGTGCAGGCCAAGCAGTTTCGCAAAGAGCGACCGGCCGAACAGGACAGGGTGTCCCCGCCGCCCCTCGAACACCGGCGCCGCGGCCTCAGCGCCGTTCCTGAAGGCTTCGGCGAGCGCCAGCGGAATGTTTGCGGGAATTCGCGGCATGTCGCCGAGGAAGACGAATGCCCCGGCGGTATCTGGAGGCAGGCTGGCAAGGCCGGCGCGCAAGCTCGCGGCCATTCCTTCGGTGTGATCGGCGGCGTGAATGAGGCGCAGGCGGCTCGCCTGGCCGGTTCGAGCGGCGAACGCGCGCGCGGCCGAATTCACCGCCGGATCGGCGCCGGTGACGACGGTGACCGCCCTGGCGGGCGCGGCGAAGGCGGAGGCCAGGGCGCCGTCGATGAGCAGGCCGCCGCGCCAGGCCGTGGTGAGCTTGGCGCCCCCGACGCGCGCTCCGGCGCCGCCGGCCAGAACCAGGGTTTCGATGCGCTGGAGCGCGCCCTCTGTCGCCAAGGCCTCTATCCCCCTATGTTCGACCCGGCATGACACGCCATGACTCGCTCGAGATGCAAGTGGCCGGCAAGGCCGGATCGCTCACCGACGGCTTCGGCCGCGCGGTGAGCTACCTGCGGGTCTCGGTCACCGACCGATGCGATCTGCGGTGCGTCTATTGCATGGCCGAACACATGCGCTTCCTGCCCAAGGCGGATGTGCTGAGCCTGGAGGAGCTGGACCGCGTCGCCACGGTGTTCGTTGGTTTGGGCGTGCGCAAGCTGCGCCTGACCGGCGGCGAGCCGCTGATGCGCAAAGGCTTCCTGACCCTGGTCGAGCGGCTCTCGCGTCATCTCGCCGGCGGCGCCCTGGACGAATTGACCCTCACGACCAACGGCACGCGCCTGGCGGCGTTCGCGCCGGAACTCGCGCGGTTGGGCGTCCGCCGAATCAACGTCTCGATGGATACCCTCCGGCCCGAGGTGTTCGGCCGCCTCACCCGGGGGGGCGACCTCGGCCAGGTCCAGGCCGGCATCGCCGCCGCCCAGGCCGCGGGGCTGGAAGTGAAGATCAACACCGTGGCGCTGGCCAGGGACAACGCCGCCGACATCCCCGCCCTGGTTCAGTGGGCGCACCAACGCGGGATGGCGATCACCCTGATCGAAACCATGCCCATGGGCGAGATCGACGAGGATCGCACCGATCAATTCCTCTCGCTGACCGAACTGAGGCGTTCTTTGGAAAGCTTCTGGACGCTTCGCGATCTGCCGGTCGCCACCGGAGGGCCGGCTCGCTACGTGAGCGTCGCCGAGACCGGCGGACGGCTCGGGTTCATCACCCCCCTGACCCACAACTTCTGCGAGGGTTGCAACCGCGTGCGGCTGACCTGCACGGGGACCCTGCACACCTGTCTGGGGCGCGAGGATTCCGCCGATCTGCGCGCCGTCGTCCGCCGGGGCGGGGCCGATGCGGATATCGCCGCGGCGATCGGCGAGGCCATCGCCGCCAAACCCCGCGGACACGACTTCCGCATCGATCGGGCCGCCGGGCCGGCGATCGCGCGTCATATGTCCACGACGGGCGGCTGAACGCCCATGGTCAAGGTCCTTCTCTTCGGCCGGCTGGGCGACCAGGCGGGTTGGCGTGAACGAGATTTCGATCCGCCTCCGGCGACCTTGTCGATCCTGAAGGCGCTGATTACCGCCGAAGATGGGCCGCTGGGGGCGGCGCTCGGCGGGGCCGGGGTCCAGGCGGCGGTCGATCGGAACATCGTCCGGGGCGATGTCGCGCTGACGGCGACGGCGGAAGTCGCCTTCCTGCCTCCGATGAGCGGCGGATGATCCGGCTGACCGAAGAGGCGTTCGATCCGGGCGCGGAGCTGAACCGGTTCTGCGCCGCGCGGACACGGACCGGCGCCGTGGCCAGCTTCGTCGGCATCGCCCGCGGTGAGGGCGGCGCCGCGACGGTCCTCGAACTCGACGCCTATCCGGGATTCACCGAGGGCGAGATCGGCCGATTGGCCGGCGAGGCGGTGCGGCGCTTCGGCCTCGACGATGTCGCCGTCGTCCACCGGGTCGGGCGGATCTCCACCGGCGAGGCCATCGTTCTGGTCCTGACCGCCAGCGCCCACCGCCGCGGCGCCTTCGAGGCCTGCGATTTCCTGATGGACCACCTGAAATCCCAGGCCCCTCTGTGGAAGAAGGAGCACGGTCCGGCTGGCGCCGAGTGGGTCGAACCGGCCGCGAGCGATTTGGCCGACCTCGGGCGCTGGCAATCCGGAGCTATCGGATGACGACAGGTCTTTCTCCAGGCGGCCGGCTCGACGGGGCCGCGCCGTTCATCCCGGTCCGCGTCGCGGTGCTGACCGTCTCCGACACTCGCGACGAGGAGAGTGACACATCCGGCCACCTGCTCGCCGAGCGCGTGACCGGCGCGGGCCACCGGCTCGCCGAGCGCGCCGTGGTGCGCGACGATGTCGAAGCCATCCGGGCGCGGGTGAAAGCATGGACGACGACGGGCGCGATCGACGCGGTCGTCACCACGGGAGGAACCGGCCTCACCGGCCGGGACGTGACCCCCGAGGCCATCGAACCTCTGTTCGACAAGCGGATCGAGGGGTTCTCGGTGATCTTCCACCTCGTCAGCTATCAGTCCGTCGGCCTCTCGACCCTTCAGTCCCGGGCGCTGGCCGGTCTCGTCGATGGCGTCTTCGTATTCTGCCTGCCCGGCTCCAACGGAGCCGTGCGCGACGGCTGGGACAAAGTCATCGCCCCGCAGCTCGACAGCCGTCACCGGCCCTGCAACCTGGTCGAACTCATGCCCAGGCTGCTGGAGGCGTGACCAGGCTGACCCACCTGGATTCCGAGGGGCGCGCCCGCATGGTCGATGTCGGGGCGAAACCCGCCACGGCCCGCGAGGCCGTCGCTAGAGGCGAGGTTCGCATGTCCCGTCCGACCCGCGACCTCGCCCTTTCGGGTGGTGGTCGCAAGGGCGACGTCCGCGCCGTGGCCGAGGTTGCCGGAGTGATGGCCGCCAAGCGGGCCGCCGATCTCATACCCCTGTGCCATCCTCTGGCCCTGACCAAGGTCGAGGTCCGGGTCGATCCATTCGACGATGGGCTGGCGGTCACCGCACGCGTGGCGACCCATGGACCCACGGGCGTGGAGATGGAGGCGCTGACCGCGGTGTCGGTGGCCTGTCTGACCATCTACGACATGCTCAAGTCCGCCGAGCGCGGCATGACCATCCAGGCGGTGCGCCTGCTCGAAAAGTCGGGAGGCGCCTCCGGCGGCTGGAGCGCCCCATGAAGCTGATGACGGTCGATGAGGCGCTCGCCACCATGCTGAGGGGCATTGTTCCCGTGGGCGCGGAGGAAGTCCCGCTGACCGCCGGCCACGGCCGCACCCTCGCCGGCGACGTCATCGCCACCCGCGATCAGCCGCCTTTCGCCGCCTCGGCCATGGACGGCTGGGCGGTGCGCGCCGCCGATTGTCCCGGGCGCCTGTTGATCATTGGAGAGAGCGCGGCTGGCCATGCCTTCGGTGGCCTGGTCGGCGCCGGCCAGGCTGTACGAATTTTCACCGGCGCCCCGGCGCCACGCGGCGCCGATGCGGTCGTCATTCAGGAAGAGGCGCGGCTCGACGGCGAGCATGTGGTGGTCGAATGCCCCGCCGATCCGCGTCACATCCGCGCCGCCGGCGGGGATTTCCGCGCCGGCGACATCCTGCTCGCGGCGGGCGCGCGGCTGGACCCCTGGCGCCTGGCGCTGGCGGCGGCGGCCGGCCATGCCACCCTGCGGGTGTCGTGTCGCCCGAAGGTGGCGGTCCTTTCGACGGGCGAGGAGGTTGTCGAGCCGGGAACCGAGCCGGGGCCGCACCAGATCTTCAACTCGGGGACCACGGCGCTTTGCGCCTTGGTGCGATCGTGGGGCGGTGAGCCGCGGGCGCTGGCGGTGGTCGGAGACGAGGCCGGCGTGGTGGCGCGGATGGTGGAGGGGGTGGAATGCGACCTCGTCGTCACACTCGGGGGCGCCTCGGTGGGCGACCATGATCGGGTGCGGTCCGATCTCGCCTCGCTCGGCCTTGGCTTCGACGTCGAGGGTGTCGCCGTCCGCCCCGGCAAGCCGACGTTCTTCGGAAGCTTGCCGGACGGCCGCGGGGTCCTGGGGCTCCCTGGCAACCCCGCCTCGGCCCTGGTTTGCGCCGAGCTCTTCCTTCGTCCGCTGCTGATCGCCCTTCAAGGTTCGAGCCCGACGCCACGCCTGGTGGCGGCCCGCGCCACGGCGGCCCTCGGAGCGAATGGCGACCGCGAACTCTGGATGCGCGCGCGCCTGACCCGGGGTCCCGACGGCGTACTCGCCGCGACGGCCTTCGCCGCACAGGATTCGTCGCTGGTCACCGTGTTCGCGGGCGCCGATGGGCTGCTGCGGCGGGCGGCGGATGCACCGGCGCTCGCCGCCGGCTCGATGGTCGATGTGCTGCCGTTGGAGCGAATGGGGTGACGGCGGCCGCCGTTGCGCTAGGATCGGTCGCGGCGCTTCGGCGCGACCGGAGCATGAAGGGGCAGGAAAGATGTTAGTGGCGACGGCGCTGGCCATGGCGCTCCTGGGTCACCCGCACGCGAAGGTCGCGCCTTCGACACGGCGCTACGCGGCTGGGGTCTGGACGCTCACGGTGCACTCGGACGGCTTCACCGGAGCGACCACCTGTTCGGTTCGGTCGAGCCGGATAGTCATCCGCCGTGACACGGCGATCTTCGAACTCGATCCGAACAAGAGCACCGACCATGCCCAGTTCCGTATCGACGGCGGCGCCGCGCGGAGTGTCCAGGACGTGACCCTCGAAAACGCCCGCCACGGCGTCTTTCCCGACCGCGGCTGGATCGACAATCCCTCCGGCGGGGAAATCGCGGTGCCGGTCACCGACATCGCCAATGCGAAGCGAATTTGGATTCGCGTGTGGCGCCACGGCAGGGTCGTGAGCTTCAACGTGAACCACCTGGGCGAAGTGCTCCGCTCGGCCGCTGGCCTAGGGTGCCCCGCCACCGCCCTGTGAACCCTCGGCCCGCATCAGTCGGACGGCGACGATTTCGGCCAGGGTGGCGATAGCGACCTCCCATGGGGCCTTGCCGCCGATGGCCAGCCCGATCGGCGCGCGCATGCGCGCGATTGCGGCCTCGGCCATTCCCGCGGCGCGAAGTCCGGCCTGCCTGTCCGATAGCCGCCGCCGGGCGCCCAGGGCGCCGACATAGAAGGCCCGCGACGGCAAGGCCGCCATCAGGGCGGCGTGATCAATGTGCGGATCATGGGTCGCCACGGCCACGGCCGTCCAGGCGTCGAGGCCGATCTCCTCGAAGGCGCGGGCCGGTTCGTCGCGATTGTAGCGGACGCCCAAGAGCGCCGGTCCGGCCGAAGGTCCCTTGGGCCTGACGAGTATGGTCTCGAACCCCGCCTGCGCGGCCAGCGCCGCGATGGCCAGGGCCGTCGGGTCCGCGCCGAGCACGATGAGCCGTGTGGCCGGCTCGAAAAGCTTTCGAAACCCGATTGGCGAGGTCGGGTGGGCGACCAGGCGCGCACACAACCGCGCCGATCCGTTGCTGAGCCACACCGCCGGTTCCCGCGCGTCGGCCAGGGCGAGGAGCATCGCCACCGCCGCGTCGTCGGGCAGGAGCCGCTCGAGTTGAATTTCAATCCGCGCCCCGCAGAGCAGGCGGATGTCGGGCCACGGGCTGCCACGACCATAGACAAGCCATCGCGGGGCGCCGTCGGCGATGACATTCAGGGCGTGCGTGGCCACGTCCGCTTCCAGGCAGCCACCGGAGAGAAACCCGGAAGCGAGCCCTTCCGACAGCATCATCTGGGTTCCGACGGGCCGAGGCCCGCCGCCCTCCAGGGCGATGATGGTCGCCAGAACGGCCGGCCGGCCGCGAACCCGCGCCTCGCGGAGAGCTTGGCGCGGATCGTCGTCGAAACCAAACAGCGGCCAGTCGGGAAGGGTCGCGGACATCGCCGCAGATTAACTATCCGTCAGGTCTCTCGATACCGGTTCTTTAAGGTCTGAGGACGTAAGGGTGACGCCGCGCCCGCCGACATTCGGCGTCTGGGAACCAGCCCCGTTTCATGCCCTCCTTGATTTCCAAGCTCGGTCTGGGGACAGCGCAGTTCGGTCTCGACGGAGGCGCGCCGGTTCGCGGACGCCCGCCGGAGGCCGAAGTGCGCGAGATGTTGGCCATCGCCGCGCGAGCCGAAGTCGGCGTTCTCGACACCGGCGCGGCCTCGGCTCATGGCGAGGCGGTTCTGGGCGCGGTACTGCCCCGGCCGGCGCCGTTCAGGATCACCGTCAGGGCCGCCAGAGGCGATCGCGGCCCGGACTATGTCGAAGCCGAGGCGCGATCCTCGCTCGCCCGCCTGGGGCTGACCCATGCCGACGCGATCATGGTCCAGTCGGCCGGAGACCTGTTCTCTCCCTATGGGCCGGCCCTATGGGATCGGCTCAAGACGCTCCGCGACACCGGACTCTTCGCGCGTGTCGGCATATCGGCCTACGCGTCGGACGACCCGGCCGGCCTGGCGCGGCGCTTCAAGCCGGATCTCATCCAGGCCCCCGCCAGCCTGCTCGATCAGCGGCTGCTGAACGACGGCAGCCTCGCCGCGGTCCGCGACATGGGAGTGGAGATTCATCTGCGCTCGATTTTCCTCAACGGTCTGCTCTTCCTGCCTCCCGACCGCGCGCCCAGCCAGTTGGGTGCTTCCGCCATCAGCCGCCTGTCGCGCGCTCGGCGCCTGATCGCGGAGGGTCGCAGCGACCCTCTCCAGGCCGGCCTGGGCTTTGCCCTGTCGCGCCCGGAGGCCAACGCCGTCATCGTCGGCGCGGCGACGGCCGCCGAACTCTCCGCGGTGATTGCCGCGGCCGCGAGCCCGCCACCGGACCTCGATTGGGACGGCATGGCGCTGGACGATCCCGTGGCCCTCGATACCCGGCGATGGGTCGCCGCCTGATCCTGGTCGGGAAAGTCAGAGGCCCATCGACCGAGCGGCGAGGTTGATCCTGATCCCGGCCAAGGCGCCAAAGCCGGGTTGCAGGAAGCCGACCGGATTTTGGTAGTGGCGATCCAACAGGTTGTCGATCCGGCCGAACACGCTGACGCCGCGCCAAAGGTCGTAGGACGCCGCGATGTTGGCGACGAAGTACGGGCTCGCCTCCAGTCTGGCGATCGTGAAGTCGCGGTTCCCGTCGATGAACGAACTCACGTAGAGCAACGTGGTGGACAGGGTCAGGCGATCGTTTGGTCGCCAGTTCGCGGCCACGCTCACCTTGTTCTTGGGGCGAAGCAAGAGTTCCTGGTGGGTGATGTCATCGGTGGCGATGGTCCAGGTGTAGTCGGCTCGCAGACGGACGCTCTTGATCGGGTCGAAAGCGACAAAGCTTTCGACCCCATGGGTCGTCGCGCGGTCGATATTGGCGTAGGAGTCGCCGGCGGCGTTGGTGTCGATCAGGTCGCGAATCGCGTTGTGGAAATAGGTCGCGCCGAACCGCAGGTGGCCGTCCGCCAGGCGCTGCTCGAATCCGAAGTCGAAGCCGCGACTGCTCTCCGGCCTGAGATTTGGATTTGCGAGGAAGTCGAACTCCGGGAAGTTGACGAAAAGCTGGGTCAGGGTGGGAGACTTGAAGCCCGTCCCGTAGGTGGCCCTTAGCAGGGTCCCCGTCGCCGGGATCAAATAGGTGGGGGCGATGCGCCAGGTCGCTTTGCCGCCGAACCGGTCATCGTCGTCGTAGCGGACGCTGGCGGCGACGTTGAGATTGTCGATGACCTTCGACTGCAGCTCGGCGAACGCCGCCCGGTTCGTGTCGCGGGCGCTGATGGGACTGTTGATCAGCCGCTCGATGTCTTCGTCGAGGCCAAGGACCAGTGTCTGGCCGTGGCCAAGGAAGAGATTTCCCAGCCAGTCGAACTTGAGGCGGTCGCCATTGTCGTAGGTCGGCGCGGGCGGCCCGGAGCCGTCGTCGGGCGACTGGATCTTCGACCGGTAGTCAGTGTATCCGACGCCCAAGACGTTCTGGAATTTGCCATCGAAGAGCGACAGACGCGCCTCGCCCCGGGTAAAGAACTGCTCGTCTTTCTGAACCGTGTGCGCCGTATCGGGAACGCTGGGAGAGACGTCGAAGTCGTCGCCCGTGCTGCGCAATTCGGAGTCCGTGAAGCGGACCACCAGATCGAGCCGAAGCATCTCGCCGAGGTCCGCGCCGAGCTTGGTCGAAAGCGTGGTGTTGTCATAGTCGTTGCCGAGCGCCCGTTCGCCAGGGGCCAACAAGTCCGGAGGCGTTACGGGGGTGTTACCGGAATGAAGGTGATCGATGTTGAGTGCGTAGTTGAACCTCGAGGCTGAACCGGCGAGGCCGGCGGTCTCGTTCAGGGTGTCGAACGAGCCGCCTTCGACGCCGGCGGTGATGCGGGCTGGACCCTCTCCCGCCCGGGTGATGACGTTGATCACGCCGCCCAGGGCGTCGGAACCGTAGAGGCTGCTCTGCGGACCGCGCAGAATCTCGATTCGCTGCAAATCGCCGGTCAGAAGCTGGCCGAAGTCGAAGGCGTCGTTCTGGCTGGGGTCGTTGACCTCGATCCCGTCGATCAGCACCTTGGTGTGGTTCGGGTTGGCGCCGCGGATGAATACGAAGGTCACGCCCCCGGGACCTCCGGCCTGCACGACGTTGAGA
Organism: Caulobacteraceae bacterium; assembly: GCA_035648435.1. Taxonomy (GTDB): domain Bacteria; phylum Pseudomonadota; class Alphaproteobacteria; order Caulobacterales; family Caulobacteraceae; genus Acaudatibacter. The sequence goes on along the minus strand of DASRLN010000019.1, from coordinate 21,034 downwards.
CCGGGTGCGTCAGCCAGGGCGTCGGGGACGGTTCGCCACTGGTTCAGCTCGATTTCGTCGGCGGTGATCAGCGTTATCGAGCTGGCGACCTTGTCGATCGGCGTGGGCGTGAGGGTGGCCGTGATCACTACCGGGGAGACATCGACGGGCCCGGCGGGACTGGCTTGCTGAGCCGCGACTGGCATGGCCCAGGCGCAACCCACCAGTACGGCGGCGATTTCGAAACCCGATTGCATGAATTTGGCCTTCGCGATGAACGTGACTCGTCACCGCGAAGAAAATGATCCGCCTCGCCCGCGCGCCCGAAAACGCGACGGCGATCTGGTTCACTCACCCCGGCACACCCCGTCCGACGCGCATCGCGTGTGACCACGACTGTGGCAGGTCTCCTGGCTCACGGGTCGATGCGTCGGGACCAGCCTTCCCAGGGCGCTAGCCCCAGTGGCGATGAATCGGCCCCGGCGCTCACCGCTCACAGTTGCGGGGGCAGCCGCGGAATTGAGCGCTCACACGCCCGCACCGCATTCCCTATTGATCCCTTGCGGGAACCACGCGGCGGCTATCGGCGCGAATGCGCGGCGGGTCAAGCGCCGGTGGTTTCGACGGAGAGGCTCCAAAGGCGCTCCGCCGCCTCCGGATCGAGCGCATGAGGCATGACCCCGACAAAGGGGCTTTCCTTCGACCACGGCGCGGCCTCGGCGCAGTTCTCCAGATAGAGACCGCCGGCGCCCTCGAGTTCCGGGCCGACCGCCGCCCAGACGCTGGTCGAGGCGCCCTGCTCGGGGGTCTTGAAGCGATCGTCGAGCTTGCCGGTCTCGTCCATCCAGCCGAAGGCGATCATCTCCTCCCGGCCCAGATGGCGCTGCAGCGGGGTCATGATGCCGCCCGGCATGACCGAATTGGCCGCGACGCCGTGATCCTTGAAGCGCTCTTGGAAGCCGATCGCGAACAGGGCGTCGGCGGTCTTCGACTGACCGTATGCCTCCCACTTGTCGTACGGCCGGCGGCGATAGTGCGGATCTTCGAAGTGCATGCCGCTCCGGCGATGGCCAATGGACGTCAGGGCCACGACGCGCGCTGGCCGGCCCTGCGCCTCGCCGCCGTTTCGCAGAGCCGGCGCGAGCAGAACCGCGAGCAGATAGTGGCCGAAGTGATTTGTCCCGATCTGCATCTCGAGATCGTCGGCCGTGTAGCCGAGCGGACAGGCCATCACCCCGGCATTGTTGATCAGGATATGCAGCGGCGCCGCTCCCCATTCACTCGCGAAGGCGCGCACCGAGGCCAGGTCGGACAGGTCCAGGGATCCGACCGAGGCCAGTTTCGATCCGGTCGTGCGGTCGATGTCGTCGGCGGCCTTGCGGCCGGCTTCGAGATTGCGCACCGCCAGGGTCACCTTCGCCCCGGCCCCGGCGAGGGCTCTGGCGGTTTCGATACCGATCCCCGTCGCGGCGCCGGTGATCACGGCGCTCTTGCCGGAAAGGTCGTGTCCGCTGGCGACCTCGGCGGCGGTCGTGAAGGCGCCAAACGGAGAAATGATCCGATCGTTCATGGCCAAGCCTGGTCGCGGCGCCGTGATGCCGGCGCCGCCTCTTGTTGCGCCGCGCCCGGTTGAAGCCAAGACCAATTGTGGCCCGGCCGCCGATCTTGACCGCGCGAGCGTGCGCGCGCATGTGGGCAATCCAAGGAAATGTACCCCCGAGGAGATATATCATGAGGTCGATCGGCGTTGGTCTGGCGATCGCTATTGTATTGTCGGCTTTCGCGCCAGCCACCGCCCTGGCCGCCTCCGCAAAGGCGTCGGCGGCATCGGTCACCATCAGCAAGGAACAGCGGGATAAGGGCAAGGCGGCCGCGCCCGGTCTGATTCAGGCCGCCGGCCTCGATTGCCAACTCGCCGATGCCCGCCAGATCGGGGAAAGCACTGATCCCAAGACCAAGGTCAAGTCGATCTTCTATGAGCTGGCCTGCTCGGGCAATGAAGGCCTCGTCGTCGATAGCACTTCGGATTCCGCGCCCCCCAAGGTCTTCACCTGCCTGGAATCTTCGGCGCCGACGCCAGAGGGCAAGCCCAACAGTCTCGCCTGCATCCTGCCGGGAAACGCCGATCCCAAGGCCGCGCTCGCGCCCTACATCGCCAAGTCCGGCAAGGCCTGCGCGCCCGATCAGGTGCGCGCGCTCGGCCATTCGGCCACCAACACGATCTTCGAACTCGCCTGCCATGGGGGCGGCGGCTACATTCTGCGGACATCGGCCCCGCCGCGTCTGGACAAGGATATCCAGATGGATCCCTGCGTCATGTTCGACCCCAACGGGACCGTGAAGTGTGAACTCACCGACCGGGCCTCTCAGCTGGCCATCGTCGATCAACTCGCCGCGCAATCCGGCAAATCCTGCACCGTCAAGGACAAGGCGTTCATTGGGGTGGCCAGTTCCGGAGATCTCTACTACGAGGTCGCCTGCCAGGACGGTAAGGGCTATGTCCTGGAACAAGCCAAGACCGGCGCCCTGACCCGCGCCATCGACTGCGCCAACGCCGACTTCCTCAACGGCGGCTGCAAGCTCACCGATGCCCGGCAGGCCAAGACCGAGCAGGCGGGCCTCTACACCCAACTCGCCAAGAAGGCCGGCTTCGATTGCAACGTCTCCGGCTACGCGCCGTTCTCGGTCAATCTGGCCGGCAAGGAAGTCGTCGAACTGGCCTGCTCGAACCGTCCGGATGGCGGCATCGGCATCTTTTCCAGCAAGCCGGGAGATCCGTCGGTAGTTCTGGACTGCGCGCACTCGGAGCTGAAGAGTTTCCGTTGCGGCCTTACCAAGGCACCCGCCGGTTACCCCGCCCTGACCGCCGACCTGAAGGCGCTGGGCAAGGCGAGCTGCCAAGTCTCCGCCTCGCGCATGGTAGGTGTCACGGCCGACCAGCGCGGCTACATGGAGGTGGGCTGCGCCGATGGTCTGCAAGGCTATATGATTGAATATTCCCTCACCCCGATCGCCGCCAAGGCCGTGATCATCTGCAGCGACGCCAAGGGCATCGCCGGCGGCTGCACCCTGCCGGGCAACACCAAGAAGGGCTGACGGACGCTGGAGTTGACGACCTCGTTTCGACCCCAGGCTCTACACGTTTGATTATAGAGCACGATTGAGACACGAGAAGGTTCCACCTCGTGTCACACCCATCCTCTCTGACGAGGACTCACCTCATCGACGGCGCCTCGCCGGTCGGTCGGGGGTTTGAGGGAAAAGCTCTCCTCTCGGTCTGGGCCAACGGATGCACATACGGACTGGTCGCACCCGTGCTCTAAGCGATGGCGGCTTCGATGAAGCATGGTCCGGTTTGGGCCATGGCGTGGGCGAAGGCGATGTCGAAGTCTTCGGCGGTTTCGCAGCGAACGGCTGGAAGCCCCATGGATTTCGCCAGTCCGACCCAATCGACGGCGGGATCGCCGAGATCGAGAAGCCGCGAGGCGGCCGGCCCGGGGTTGCCGGCCCCGGTGCGGCCCAGTTCGATGCCAAGGATGCGATAGCTGTGATTGGCGAAGACCACGACGGTGACGTCGAGTCCTTCCCGCGCCACGCTCCATAGCCCCTGCATGGTGTAGGAAGCCGCGCCGTCGCCGTTGAGTGAAATCACTTTGCGATCGGGGCACGCCACCGCCGCTCCGACCGCGACCGGGATGCCCTGGCCGATCGCCCCGCCGGTGAGGCCCAGCCAGTCATGGGGCCGGGCGCCGCGCGTGAGGTTGACGATCGGCTGGCCCGAGGTCACCGAGTCGTCCGAGACGACGGCGCCCTCCGGCATGTGCCGGCCGATGGCCGCGCCGGCGCCGGCCGCCGTGAGCCGACCCTCCTGCGGAGCGGGAAGATCGAGAGCCTGCCGAGCCCCCGCCTGGGATGCGCCGAGCGCGTCGGCGAGTTCCGCGAGCGCCGCGGGTCCGTCTTCGCCGCGCGTCGCGAGACTCAGGGTCTCGCAGCCGTCGGGAACCAGAACGCTTGGCCGATCCGGGTAGGCGAAGAAGGCGACCGGGGCCGTGGTCTCCACCAGCACCATCAGGTCGATGCCCTCAAGGTCAGCGAGGGCCATTTCGCCGAAATACATCATCCGGTCCGGCGCGAAGCGGCCCGCGCCGCGAGATTGCCGGGCGACGAAGGTGTCGACCAGCACTCGCACGCCCGTCGCGGCGATCCGCCCGGCGGTGGCGAGGGCATCCTCCGCGCAGGCCCCCGAACCCAGGAGCAATACCGGCATTCGGGCGGCCCGCATGCGGCGCGCGGCCTCTTTGACGAGCGCGCCGTCGATACCTCTCTTGCAGGGCCTCTCGCCGCGGTCGCCCACCGCGGTGGTTTCGTTCCAGGCGCAATCGGCCGGGAGGATGAGGCTTGCCGATCCGCCGGGCGGTCCATAGCTCGCGGCCACCGCTTCGGCGGCCAAGCCGCCGACCTCGTCCGCGGCCTCGGCCGACCTCACCCAGAGCGAATTGGGCGCGGCGATGGCGGCGACATCGGAGGTCAGCGGGGCGTCGAACCGGCGGTGCCAGGTGGCGTGATCTCCGATCACATTGACGATCGGGGTATAGGCCCGGCGGGCGTTGTGAAGATTGGCCAGAGCGTTGCCATAGCCCGGGCCGAGATGGAGCAGGGTGCAGGCCGGCTTGCCCGCCATGCGGCCATATCCATCGGCGGCGCCGGCCGCGACCCCTTCGAAGAGGCACAGCACCGGGCGCATCCGAGGTTGGCGGTCGAGGGCGCTGACGAACTGCATCTCGCTGGTGCCGGGATTGGCGAAGCAGGTGGTGACCTCGTTGAGGACGAGCGTCTCGATCAGGGCGTCGGCGCCGTTCATGCCGGTTTCTCCAAGAAGGCCGAGCGAGTCAGTCCAGGGTCTCCAGGAACCGGACCGGGGCGCCCGCGTGGGCCGTCTCGACAGCGCCGTCGCGCATGACGATCTGGCCGCGGATGATCGTCGCCATCGGCCAACCGGTCGCCTCGAAGCCGTCGAACGGCGTCCAGCCGCTGCGCGTGGCCATGTCCGCGTGCCGGATGGTGCGCCGCGCCGCCAGGTCGATGAGGGTCAGATCGGCGTCGAAGCCCTCGGCGAGGCGCCCCTTGTCGGCGAGGCCGAAAATACGCTGCGGGCCATGGCTGGTCAGATCGACCAGCCGCTCGAGCGTGAGCCGGCCTTCCGCGACATGGGTCAGCATGACCGGCAGGAGAGTCTGGACACCCGGCATGCCGGACGGCGAAGCCGGATACGGCCGGGCCTTTTCCTCCAGCGTATGCGGCGCGTGGTCCGAACCCAGCACGTCGGCCACTCCCATCCCGATGCCCCGCCACAGCGCCCGCTGGTGGCTGGCTTCGCGGATCGGCGGGTTCATCTGCGCCAGGCCCTTCAGGCGCTGGTAGGCTTCCGGCGCGGTGAGGGTGAGGTGTTGTGGGGTCAGCTCGACGCTGGCCACGTCCTTGTGGTCGGCGAGGAAGGCGATCTCCTCGGCGGTGGTCACATGCAGGACATGCACGCGCTTGCCGAGGCTGGTGGCCAGCCGCACCAGCCGCTCGGTGGAGCGGATGGCGGAGGTCGCGTCGCGAACCTCTGGATGGCTGGTCCAATCTCCCTGGCGCGCCAGCGGGCGGCGCTCGGCCAGGCGGTATTCGTCTTCGGAGTGAAAGGCCGCCCGACGCCGGATGTGACGCAGGATCGCGGCGACCCCCTCGTCGTCGGGGACCAACAGGGTTCCGGTTGAAGCGCCCATGAACACCTTGACGCCGCAGCACCCCGGCAGGCGTTCGAGATCGCCCAGGTATTCCGCGTTCTCGTGCGTCCCGCCGACCCAGAAGGCGTGATCGCAATGCATCCGGCCGGCGGCCCGGGCCAGCTTGTCGATGATCGCGTCGGCGTCGGTCGTGGCCGGTTCGGTATTGGGCATTTCGAAGACCGCGACCACTCCGCCCAGAACGGCGGCCAGGGAACCCGTCTCCAGGTCCTCCTTCCACTCCAGGCCGGGCTCCCGGAAATGGACCTGGCTGTCGATCACGCCCGGCAGGACCGCAAGTCCCCGGGCGTCGAACACCCTTGCGGCCGACGACGACCCCAGCGCGCCGACGGCGGCGATCTTGCCGTCTCGCACCCCGACGTCGCCCAGGCCCCGGCCGGCGTGATTGACGATCTCGCCGCCGCGCACGATCAGGTCGAAGGTTTCAGGCATGCGGGGGCTCCGGTTCAGTGTCGTCGAGGAGACGTTCGGCGGCGGCCAGCACGCTCGAGGCCGACAGTTCCATCATATGGCAGATCTGCTGGTCCAGGGCCGGATCGACGAGGCGGAATTCCTCGAAGGTCCGGGCGCCGCGCACCGAACGCGCCGCGGAGCCCCAGGGTGCGTAGAGATGTTCGTCGGACGGTCCAAACAGCCCGAGGGTCGGCGCGTCCGCCGCCGCCGCCAGATGCATCAGGCCCGAATCCGCGCCGATGAACAACCGAACATGCCTCAGCGCCGCGAAACAGGTGAGCAGGTCGTGGCGGCCGACCATGTCGATACAACGCGACCTGGGCACGGCGGCCTTCACCGGTTCGGCCGCGCCCTGGTCCGCCGGACCGCCCAAGACCATCAATCGTCCACCTTCCAGCGCCCCGCCGGGGCCGAGCAGCTGGCGGGCCACCAAGCCATAGCGTTCCGCCGGCCAGCTCTTGCCGATCCAATGGGCGGCCGGGGCCATGGCCAGGATCGGCGCCCGCCCAGTCGTCAGCCGCGCCGCCGCGGCCTCGATTCCCGGCGTTGTGAACAGAAACGGCGCCGGTGGTCGGTCACCGAGATTGAGCAGGCGGGCCGCCTGGATAACCTTGTGAGCGCGTTCGCCCGAAGCCGTGTGGACCGCCCGCCGTCTGCGCCGCAGGAAGCCCGAGATCGCCGAGCCGCGCAGATCCACGATCAGCGACCAGCGCCGCTTCCGCACCTTCCGCCACAGGCCGAACCAGTGGCCGGCGCCGGGCGTCTTGTCCATCACGATCAAGGCCTCGAGCCCCGGAGTGTGGGCGAAGAGCGGCGCGGTCAGCGCGCTGGCGACGATGGTGAAACGGGCGGTCGGAACTTCATCGACCAGAGTCTTGATCAGGCCCGACGAGAGCACGGCGTCGCCGATGCGGCTGGCCGTGATGAACAGGACTGGGAAGGGTTTGACCGCCATGCCGCGCTCTCTATAGGGCCGGCGCCCCTGGCGCTCCAGGGCGGGGGCGGCCACATTGCGGCCATGTCCGGAAACACCTTCGTCGCCGAATTGCCCAGCCGGGCGCTGATCGCGGTCGGCGGTCCCGACTGGCGCGGCTACCTCCAGGGCCTGGTCACCCAGGACGTCGAAACCCTGATCGCGGGAGAGACCCGGTTCGCCGCCCTGCTGACGCCGCAGGGGAAACTGCTGTTCGACTTGTTGGTGACGGGAACCGGGGATGGCTGTCTCATCGACTGCGAGGCGGAGCGACGGGAGGCGCTGATCCAGCGGCTGACGATTTATAGACTGCGCGCCAGGGTCGAGATCGAACCCCTCGATCGGACAGTCGCGGCGCTTTGGGGCGTGCACGCCGCGCCGACCGGATGGCTTGCCGATCCAAGGTTGCCCGAGCTGGGGTTCCGCGGCTACGGCGCGCCCTTGGCGTCCTTTGCCTCGCGCGTCGATCAGACGAACTACGACCACCACCGTCTGGCCGCCGGGGTTCCGGGACCGTTGGATTGGGGCTTCGAGATCACTTACCCCATCGAGGCCAATTTCGACCTCCTCGGCGGGATCGACTTCAAGAAGGGCTGCTTTGTCGGTCAGGAGACGACATCTCGCATGAAGCGGCGCGGCGTGGTGAAGAGCCGGATGCTGCCGATCGTCTTCGAAGGGCCGCCGCCGGAGCATGGGGCCGAACTCCTGGCCGGATCGCTTCGCGCCGGGCAATCCCTGTCGGGAACCGACGGCCGCGCCATGGCGCTGCTGCGCCTGGACCGCCTCGGCGCCGGCCCTCTCACAATGCCCGACGGCCGCGCCTGGCGACCGGTGAGACCGGCGTGGTTCGAAAACCGGCTTGCGCCCGCCGGCGCGACGCTATGATGATCTGGCGCGCTGGCGCTCCTCGCGCCGGCGTAATCGGTCCTCCCGATACTCATGGAACTGCGCGAGCTGGTTGATCAACAGAGCCAGCTGGAAAGCCGCCACCGCGATGATCTTGAGAACGTTGGTGGTCGTCGCGAAGCTGCTGGCGAGCCCGTGGACGGTGGCGATGATGCCGATGACGAGCCCGGCCCCAAGGGTGGCGGTGTAGGCGCGGCCCAGGTGGTCGCGCAGCCAGGTGTCGAGCCAGTGGGCGCCATGGATGATGAGCCGGATCATGAGCTGTCCCCCAAGGTTCTGTTCGCCAGTCTACGATCGCCAGCGCTCGCATGGCCACTGGCAGTCCTTGGCGCCGCCATCGTCGAAGATCTGCGCCAAGACGTAGCCGAGCACTCGCGAGCTGTGGAACAGGCGCCAGGTCTTCTCCCACCCCTTATGCGCGGTCTCGCGGGCCAGGGGGTCGTCGGCGAGGAGGATGCCGATGAGCCGGGACAATTCGTCCATGTCGCCGTAGAAGCCGGCTTCATCCGGCGCGTAGAAGCGGTCGAAGCCGGGCCGGCGATCGAGCAATCCGACAAGCCCCCAGCCGAACATGTGCGCCATGCGGTCGGAAGCGTAGAGAGGTTGATCGTTGGCGCGGGAGAGCGCCCAGCCCATTCGAGCCGATCCCAACGCCTCGAGATAGCGATGACCATCGGCGGCCGCCTGCCCGTCCGCGCCGGGCGCCGAAAGTCGGACGCCGGGAACGGCGACGCGCAGGCGGTGAAGAGCGGCCGAGGGAGTCAGATTCTCATCCCCGACCGGGCGCGGCGCGTCGCCGCGAACGGGAAGCAGTACGTCGAAGTCGGGGACGTCTGTCTCGAAGGCCCGCCCGGTCTCGATGGACGGGTCCACGGGATTGGGGAGAAAGGCGGCGAAACCTCGCGGGCCGACATATCGGCCCAGGCCCGGCTCGGCCGTGGTCACGAACAGGGCGTCGGCCACGCCCGAACGCAAGGCCAGCCGCCGCCGGTTCTTGTCGGTTCCGATGGGATCGATATTGATGTCCGCGACGGTCACGCCCGGCGCGAGGCGGCGAGCCTCGGTGAGGGAACCATTGGTGATGTGGTCGGCGAAATGGAGCAGGATGAGATCCGGACGCAGTTCGTCCACCACCTGGAGGAATCGTCGGTTGGCCGCGCCGACGCCAAAGGCGCGTAACCGAAATGGCGCGGCCGTGCGCGCCACCGCGCGGTCGGAGAACTCGACGACCAGGTGATCCGCGCGCGTGGCCGCCAGAGTGAACTTCCGGCAGATGTCGAACAGGGATATGCGGGCGGAGCGGCGTTCGGCGCCGGTGATCCAGTTGAAGTCGGCGACGTTCAGGATGCGCATGGACGGCGCCATGGTGTGAAGGCGAGGCCCCGTGGGCGTCAAGCTGTTTGAAGGCGAAGGGGGGCGTTGCGGCTGGGCCAATCCCGCCGATTCCGTCTATGTCGCCTATCACGACGAGGAGTGGGGGGTCCCTGAGCATGACAGCCGCGCCTTGTGGGAGAAGCTGGTGCTCGACGGATTCCAGGCCGGGCTCGCGTGGATCACCATCCTGCGCAAACGGGAAGGCTTTCGGCGGGCGTTCGCGAATTTCGATCCCGAAAAGGTGGCCCGGTTCGGAGCCGCCGATCGCGCCCGGCTGATGGCCGATACTGGGATCATCCGGTCGAATGGCAAGATCGACGCGGCCATCGACGGCGCCAACCGCTTCCTGGAGATGCGCGAGCGCGGCGAGGACTTCGCCGCCTTTTTGTGGGCCTTCACCGATGGCAAGCCGATCCAGAACGCCTGGACGGCGATGGGCGAAGTTCCCGCCCAGACCCCCCTGGCGGCGGAATTGGCCAGGGCGCTTAAGGCCAAGGGGTTCAAGTTCTGCGGTCCGGTGATCACCTACGCCTTCATGCAGGCGGTCGGCATGGTCAACGACCATGTGACGGGCTGCTTTCGCCACCGCGAAATCACGGCGATGGCGAGGGCCTGATGGCGCGCGCCGGACCAGACATGATGCTGGAGAGGGCCTGCGCGGCGCCGGCCTGCGGCATCGACGAGGCGGGCCGGGGTCCGTGGGCCGGCCCGGTGTGCGCCGCGGCGGTGATCCTGAAGATTCCGGCCGGGATCGGCGGCCTGGATGACTCGAAGCGCCTTTCGCCCAAACAGCGCGAGGCGCTGGAGCCGAGGATCAAGGCCAGGGCGGTGGCCTGGGGCGTGGGTTTCGCTTCGGTGGAGGAGATCGCCGCCCTCAATATCCTCCACGCCACCGGCCTGGCCATGCGCCGCGCGGTGGAGGCCCTGGCGGTGGCGCCGGCCTTCGCCCTGATCGACGGCAACTACCGCTTCGCCATGCCCTGTCCGGTGAAGACGGTGGTGGGGGGCGACGGCGTCTCGTCGTCGATCGCCGCCGCGTCAATCCTGGCCAAGACGGCCCGCGATCGGCTTATGGCCGAACTGGACCAAACCTATCCCGGTTACGGTTTCGCGGCCCACAAGGGTTATCGCGCGCCGATCCACGCCCGCGCTCTGCTGGACCTGGGTCCGTGCGCCATCCATCGCCAGTCCTGGGCGCCGGTGCGCCTGGCCGCCATGGGGCTGGACCCCATGCGGGCCAACGCCGGCGCGATCCAGGACCCCCTTCCGTTCGGCGATGTTGAACATGCCGGTCAAGATTGACGAGCCGGCGGCGCCGGACGATCACAGCGCCATGAGCGAGCATGATCCTCTCGTCCGGGCGCTGCGATTTCATGCCGCGGCCTGCAGAGCGCTCGGCTCCGATTTTTCCGGCGGCATGCTGGAGCGGGCCGCCGACGACGCCGAGGCCCGCGGACGGACGCGGAACTTCTTCTCGCCCTGGGATGGCGCCGCGACCCGGGTCCTGATGGAAGCGGCCGTAGCGCTGCGTTTCCTGGGCGGCCTGCACGATCTGGTGCTCAGCGGGGACGCGCCGGTCCTGGCGGCGGACTACCCCGGCGAAGGCCGGCCGGGCGGCGCCGGCGCCGCGTGGCCGTCGGCGCTCGCCGCCATGGACCAGCACAGCGAACGGCTGGCGGGGTTCATGACCCACGAGCCGCAGACCAATGAGGTCAGCCGCTCGGCCTGCCTGTTGGGCGGCTTCCTCACCGTCGCGAAGGACACCGGCCTCGCCCTGCGATGCTTGGAGGTCGGGGCCAGCGCCGGGCTGAACCAGCTCTGGGACAGCTATCGTTATCGGTTGGGGGAGACCATGACCTGGGGCGAGGCCGGCGCGTCCGTCGTGATCGCCGCCGAATGGCGCGGTCCGCCGCCGCCGCTGGAGGCGCCGATCCGGGTGGTCGAGCGTGGGGCCTGCGACCGCAGACCCGTCGATCTCGCCGATCCCGCCGCCAGTCGCCGACTGAAAGCCTACGTCTGGGCCGATCAGATCGAACGCCTGGACCGACTGGCGGCGGCTATCGCCGTGGCCCGCGACGCCGGAACCCGGGTGGAGACCGAGGACGCCGTGTTGTGGACCGCCAGACGCGCCGCGCCGCGCGCGGGTTGCGCCACCGTCCTTTTCCATTCGGTCTTCTGGCAGTACATGCCGGTGGAGAGCCAATCGGCCCTGCGCGGGGTGATCGAGGGGCTCGGCGCATCGGCCACCGACGCGGCGCCCTTCGCCTGGCTGCGCATGGAACCCCTGCCGACGGCCACGCCGATGGAAGTGCGGCTCACGCAATGGCCTGGCGGCCGGGAACGGCTGCTGGCCCACGCCCATCCACACGGCGCCTGGGTCGAATGGCTGAGCCGGCCGGACGGTGGCTAAACCCTTCCTTCACCACGATCACCCACTCTGTACGGCGATCTCGGAAAGGGCGCGCGCGTGGAACTGGACAGCGTCATCGTCGGCGATTGCATCGAGTCGCTGGCGAGGCTGCCGGAGCGTTCGGTTGATCTGGTGTTCGCCGATCCGCCGTACAACCTCCAGCTCGGGGGAGACCTGCTGCGACCCGACAACTCAAAGGTCGATGCGGTCGATGACGACTGGGACCGGTTCGCCTCGTTCGAGGAATACGACCGATTCACGCGAGCGTGGCTCTCGGCCTGCCGCCGCGTGCTCAAGGACGACGGAGCCCTGTGGGTCATCGGCAGCTACCACAACATCTTCCGGGTCGGCTGCGCGGTGCAGGATCTCGGTTTCTGGATACTCAACGACGTCATCTGGCGGAAATCCAACCCGATGCCGAATTTCAAGGGCACGCGGTTCACCAATGCGCATGAGACTCTGATCTGGGCCACCAAGTCGCGTGGCGCGCGGCGCTACGCCTTCAACTACGACGCCATGAAGATGGCCAACGACGAAATTCAGATGCGTTCGGACTGGACGCTTCCGCTCGCCACCGGCGATGAGCGAGTCAGGGACGGGGCGGGGGCCAAGGCCCACCCGACCCAGAAGCCCGAAGCGCTGCTGCACCGGGTGATCCTGGCCTCGACGCAGCCCGGCGACATCATCCTCGATCCCTTTTTCGGCGTCGGCACCACCGGCGCGGTGGCCAGGCGCCTCGGCCGCCGGTTCGTCGGCATCGAGCGCGATCCGGGATACGCCGCCCTGGCCAGGGCGCGGATCGCCAAGGTCGCATCCATCGGTCCCGCCGATCTCGACGTCATGGGATCGAAGAAGTCCGAGCCGCGGGTGCCTTTCGGCCGGATTGTCGAAGCCGGATTGCTGCGGCCGGGAGACCTGGTGTGGTGCCCCAAGGGCAAACAGGCCGCGCGGGTTCGCGCCGACGGCAGCCTGGCGGTGGGCGGAATCTTTGGATCGATCCACAAGATGGGGGCGATCGCCCAGGCGCAGCCGGCCTGCAATGGCTGGACCTACTGGCATATCCGCACCGACAATGGCCTGGCGCCCATCGACGTCCTGCGCGCCCAGGTGAGGGCCGAGATGAGAACGGGCGCGTAGGGGCGTTTCGCCAGAACCCGCCGTTCGGCGGCGAAGAAGCGTCCGGCTTCAAGCCGCGTAGAAGAAGCGTTCCTCGGCGATCTTGCCGCCGCGCAGGGTATAGAGCGCGATCTCGTCCATCGCCTGGCGCGCGCCGGTCTCCTTGAACGTCACATCCATCATGAACCGCACGGTGAACTGGTCCCCGTTGACGTAGGGGCCGTGAACTTCCACGCCATGGATCTCGTGGGCGTTGCTCCACCACTCGCCTTTGCCGCGCGCCGCCGCCTTTCCGCGGACCTCGGCATTGTCGCCCATGGCTTCGACGCTGATCACGTCGTCGGCCCAGTATTTGTCCCCGGCCTCGGCGAATTTCCCGGTCTTGCACAGCGCCACCAGATCGTTGGCGATTTCCGTCGTGGTCATGTTCGTTCTCCCAAGTCTTCGACCAATGACTAGCCTGCGTTCGTGACGAACGTGGGACGATTGTAGAGCCGCAGAGCCTTACGGAACAGCGACGGGGTGTCGGTGATCGCATCGTCCAGAGTCGTCCATTCGCCGACGGCGGCGGCGGTTCGGGCGCGCGCCCAGTAGACCGCCAGCGTCAGCGAAAAATGGGTGAAAACGTGGTCGATGTCGCCGACCTTGCGCCAATCAGCCGGCGCGGGCGGATCGGCGAGCGCCTCGGCCTCGCTCCAGGGCTCCGATCGCCATTCGGTGGTCGGCAGCCCGAGCATTCCGCCGAGCAGGCCCGTCGGTGGCCGCCGGGTCAGGGCCACGGCGCCGCCTCGGACCAGGATATAGACCGCGCCGTGGCGATGTGGCTTTGGCGGCTTTTCGGTCCTTCTCGGCCATTGCTCCGGCCTCCCGGTCGCGCGGGCGCGGCAATCGGTGGCCAGAGGGCATTGCCCGCAGAGCGGCGCGGCGGGGCGGCAGACGACGGCGCCGAGATCCATGAGGGCCTGGACCCAGTCCCCGGGGCGGTCGTCGCGGACCAGATCGGAGGCGAGCCGGGCGAGTTCGGGCTTGGCCGCCGGCAACGGAACATCGACGACATGAAGCCGGGACATGACCCGCTCGACGTTGCCGTCAACCACGTTGGCGGGCCGATCAAACGCAATCGCCGCGATCGCGGCGGCGGTATAGCCGCCGATCCCCGGAAGCGTTCTCAGACCGGCTTGCGTGTCCGGAAACACCGCGCCGTGGTCCCGGGTCACGGCCCGGGCGCAGGCCAGCAGGTTGCGGGCGCGGGCGTAGTAGCCGAGCCCGGCCCACGCGGCCATGACATCGTCGTCTTCGGCGACCGCCAGGGCGCGCACGTTCGGCCAGCGTCTGGTGAAGGCGAGAAAATATGGCGTGGCGTGAGCCACGGTCGTCTGCTGAAGCATGATTTCCGACAGCCAGACCCGATACGGCTCTGGCGACGCCTCCCGCCAGGGAAGTTCGCGGGCGTGCCCATCGTACCAGGCCAGAAGACGTGCGCGGATTTGGCGAGCCGAGGCCATGGTTGCGGAGTAATACAGCCTCCATGGTCCGGAGGCTTCCATCACTTGGCGACGCCGCGCGGATTCTGGCGGCCAAACGCACGCGGCCCGGTTCGCCGCCGCCTCCCGCCGCCGGGCGCGCGCTGGTCAAGACGATGAAGGCGCTCAACGACCGCTTCGGGCAGGGCGCGGAGGGCTTGAAGGTCCGCTGGACCGAGATCGTGGGCGCGGCGCTCGCCCACCGAACCGAGCCGATCAAGCTGGCCAAATCCAGGGTCGGCGGACCCGCCGCGCTGGAGATCCGTGTCGAAGGTCCGTCCGCTGCTCTCATCCAGCATCAGGCCGGCGACATCATCGAGCGGGTGAATCTGTTTCTCGGTCCTGGATCGGTCAACCGCCTGCGGATCGTACAAGGTCCGCTGCGCGGCTTGCCATCCGATCAGCGCCCCCGAAACCAGGGCGCGTGGCGGCGCGCCCGCGGCCCGTTGGACGCCGCCGCCGAGGCCGATCTGGCCCGAAGCCTCGATGATCTCCCCGACGGCCGGCTGAAGGGCGCCTTGACGCGCCTGGGCCGGGAGGTGCTTCGAGGGGAACGGCGCTAGCCATGGCGCGTGTTTCCCTTGCGCCGCGCCCTTCCGGCGCCACAAAAAGCCGCTCTTCGATGCGCGGGGGAATCGCGCTCTAATCGCCGGGCCAGCGGATCGACAGGGATCATGACCACATGCGCAGCCTAGCCGTCCTCATCGCCGGCCTCACCGCCGCCTTCGCCCTCGCCGCCTGCCAAAAGCCGGCCGACCAGGTGACCACCGACGACATGTCCATGGGCAAGGCCACCGCGCCGGTCACGATGGTGGAATACGCCTCCGTCGCCTGTCCCCACTGCGCCAAGTGGAATGACGAGGTATTCCCGGCGTTCAAGGCCAAATACATCGACACCGGGCGAGTCCGCTATATTGCCCGCGAAGCGCTCACCGGCGATCCCGCCATCGCCGCCGCCGGATTCCTTACCGCCCGTTGCGCCGGCAAGGACAAGTACTTCCAGGTGGTCGATGCCATCTACCATGGCCAGGATGAGATGCAGCGCACCGGCCAACCACGCCAGGTGCTGCTCAACATCGCGCGATCGGCCGGGCTTACCGACGCCCAGTTCGACGCCTGTATCAAGGACGAAAAATCGCTGGCCGCGCTTCAGGCGCGTTGGGACCACTATGTGAAGGATGACAAGATCACCGGAACGCCGACCTTCGTGATAAACGGCAAGGTCTATGACAAGGGCGAGATGAGCATGGGCGACCTCGACGCGGCGGTCGCCGAGGCCCAAGCGACGCCCAAGGGCGCCTCGTGAGCCATCTGGCCGGTCATCGGCGCGCGGTCTTCGGCGGCGTGATCGCGCTGGGGTTGCTGGGATTGGGCGCGCGAACCGCGCCCGCGCTCCATGACGACGACATGGCGATGGGCGATCCCACCGCCCGGGTGACGGTCATCGAGTACGCCTCGGTCGGTTGCCCGCATTGCGCGCTGTGGGCCAAGACGGTGTTCCCGGCGTTCAAGAAGAAGTATATCGACACCGGCCGGGTGCGGTTCGTGTTTCGCGAAATGCTCACCGGCCAGGCGACCCTGGCGGCCGCCGGGTTCCTGGCCGCCCGCTGCGCGGGAAGGGCGCGCTATTTCGATGTCATCGACGCCATCTTCCGCAACCAGGAGGCGATCCTGGATGCCGGCGACGCCTTCGCGCCGCTTCTGCGCATCGATATGGCCAACGGCGTGACCGAGGATCAGTTTTCCGCCTGCATGAAGGCCCCGTCGGCGCTGAAAGCGCTGGAGGCGCGGTCGGATCGCAACGCCACGGACGGAAAGGTCACCGGCACGCCCACCTTCGTGGTCGGCGGTCGCAAGCTCGAGGGAGAGCAGTCCTTGGCCGATCTCGACGTCGCGATCGCCGCCGCCCGGCGGCGGCGGTCGGCGCGATGACGCGCCGGCTCGACCGGACGTGGCTTCGCTCTCGCATCGGCAGAGGCGCGTCCGGGCGCTGACACCGTGCATTTTTCCAGGCTCCGCCTTTCGGGCTTCAAGTCCTTCGTCGATCCGACCGACTTCCGCATCGAGCCTGGACTGACCGGGATCGTCGGACCCAACGGGTGCGGTAAATCCAATCTGTTGGAAGCCCTGCGCTGGGTCATGGGGGCCAATTCGGCCAAGGCCATGCGCGGCGACGGCATGGATGACGTGATCTTCGGCGGTACGGGCGCGAGGCCGGCGCGAAACCATGCCGAGGTGACCCTGACCATCGACAACTCGGACCACGACGCCCCGGGCGGTTTCAACAGCCATCCGGTCCTCGAGGTCGTCCGCCGCATCGATCGCGGCGCGGGGTCCAGCTATCGCGTCAACGGCCGCGAAGCGCGGGCGCGGGATGTCCAGCTGTTATTCGCGGACGCCTCGACCGGGGCCAATTCGCCGGCTCTGGTGCGGCAGGGACAGATCTCGGAACTGATCGCCGCCAAGCCACGGAACCGCCGCCGGGTCCTGGAAGAGGCCGCTGGGGTATCCGGACTTCACGGCCGCCGTCACGAAGCCGAACTTCGCGTGAGCGCGGCGCGGGCCAATCTAACCCGGCTCGAGGATCTCGGCCGGGAGCTCGAGGCCAGTCTCGCCCGTCTGCGCCGGGAAGCCAGGCAGGCGGAAAAGTATCGCAAACTCGGGGTCGAGATTCGCGGACTGCAGAGCGCCATGCTGCATGCCAGGTGGAGCGAAGCGAACACCGCGTTCGAGCGCGTCGAAGCCGAGGGGACCGAGGCGGCCGGCGCGGCCGAAGCGGCGGCGCGCGCGGCGGCTTCGGCGACGACGGCGGCATTGAAGGCGGACGCGGCGCTCGGGCCTCTGCGGACGGAGGATACGACCGCGGCCGCCGTGCTGCACCATCTGGCCATCGAGAAGGACCGTCTCGACCGCGCTGTCGAGGGGGCGGTGGCGGAAGCCGCCCGGCTGACGTCGGACATCGAGCGCATCGAAGCCGACGCCGCCCGCGAAGGTCAGATCGTCGAAGACGCCATTGGGGCTCTTGGCCGCCTCGAGGCCGAGAGGCAACTGGAGGCGGCCGTCGCCGCCGGACCCGCCCGGACGCCGGTGCTGCGCGAGGCCGCCGTCGGCGCCGAAGCCGTGCGGGCCGCCGCCGAAGCGGTCGTGGAGGCACTCGCGGCCCGCGCCGCCGCCGCCGAAGCGGAGGCGCGCGCCGTCGAATCGCGCCGGCTAGAGGCGAAATCGTGGGTCGGACGCACGTTGCGCGCCCTGACCCAGGCGTGCGGAGAACGCGAATGTCTCGCCGCCGGAGCCGATCCCGCGGTCGAAGAGGCCGTCGCCCGATTGGCCGACGCCGAGATGTCGCTGGAAGCCTCGCGCGGGGAAGCCGACCTGGCGGAAACCGCTCGGGCCGCCGCGGCCACCGCCGAGGCCGCCGCCCGCACGGTCGCTCGCGCGGCGGAGGATCGGCTGAACCAGGCGGTGACCGAAGCCCGAGGCCTGGCCCAGCTCACCGCCGCCGCGCCGCGCAACGGCTTCAGACCGGCTCTCGACTCCGTGACCCCATCACGCGGCCTGGAGGCAGCCCTGGCGGCGGCTCTGGGCGACGACCTGGCGGCGGCCCTGGACAGATCGGCGCCCTCGCACTGGCGCGGCCGTGACGCCCCGGCTCCCGTGTGGCCGGCTGAAGCGATGCCGCTCGGACCTCTGATCGCCGCGCCGGAGCAGCTGGCGGCGCGCCTGGCCTATACGGCCCTGGCCTCCCGCGAGGACGGACCCCGGTTGCAGTCCGGGCTCACGCCCGGCGCCAGGCTCGTCTCCCGCGAGGGCGATCTGTGGCGATGGGATGGATACACCGTCGCCGCCGAGGCTCCTCGTCCCGCCCAGGCGCGGCTCGAACAGAAGGCGCGGCTCGCCGACATCGAGACGGAGATCGAGCGCCTGCGTCCCGCCGCGGTTTCGGCCAGGATGATCCACGACGACGCCCACCGCGCCCTGGCGACCGCCGAAGCCGAAGCCGTTTCCGCCCGCGCCGCGCCGCGGGTCTGGGAGGCGGCGGTGGCGCGGGCGCGTGAGGCATCCGACACTCTCCGGCGGGAACGCGCCCGGCGGGATGCGAGGGTCCAGTCCCTCGACGAAACCATCGCCCGGTTCGAGGAGGAGCGCGGCGAGGCCCAGACGTCGCTCGACGCCGTCGAAGCCGAGCGCGGGCCGGCCGTCGAAGATCTCGATCTCGCGCCGGCGCTGGCGGAAGCCAGGAGCCGGGCGGCCCAGGCGCGTGAAGCGTCTTCCCTCGCCAGGGCCGCCCTGGACATCGAGGTGCGCGACCATGACAGCCGACAGAGGCGGCTGGAGCTGTTGCGCCGGGATCGCGATGACTGGGTCCGGCGCGCCGAAGCGGCCAGCCGGCGAAAGACGACATTGGCGCGGGATCGGCAGGCCGCCGGCGTCGCGCTTGATGCGGCGCGCGGGGCGCCCGCGGAAACCCATGACCGGCGCCAGGGTCTGCTGGATGAACTGACCCGGTGCGAGGCGCGGGCGGCCGCTTCCGCCGACGCTCTGGCGGCCGCCGAGACCGCGCGCGCCGAGGCCGACCGGATCGCCAGAGCCGCCGCCGCCGTCGCCGCCGACACGCGCGAAGCACGGGCCACGCTGGCGGCGCGGCGCGACGCCGCCCACCAACGCCTGGCCGAATATGCCGCCGCCCTGACCGAGGCCACCGGACTGGAGCCGAACGCGCTCGGCGCGAAGCTGGCCACCGGAGCGATCGCCACGCCGGGGATGAGTGGCGGCATCGAAAGCCACCTCGCCCATCTGGAGCGCGAGCGCGACGCCATCGGCCCGGTGAATCTGCTCGCCGAGGAGGAGGCGGTGGAATACGCCGTCCGCGTGGCCACGCTCCGCGCGGAGCGCGCCGATCTCGCCGGGGCGCTCAGCCGACTTCGCCAGGCGATCGACGAACTCAATGCGGAAGGCCGCGAGCGCCTCAACGCCGCTTTCGAGCTGATCAACGGCCATTTCACGGCCCTGTTCACGACCCTCTTCGAAGGCGGCCAGGCCGAACTCCGCCTGGTGGAATCGGAGGACCCGCTGGAGGCGGGACTGGAAATCTACGCCTGCCCTCCGGGCAAGCGGATGGCGGTCATGAGTCTGATGAGCGGTGGCGAACAGGCGCTGACGGCGGTCGCCCTGATTTTCGCGGTGTTCCTGGCCAACCCGGCGCCGATCTGTGTGCTCGACGAGGTGGATGCGCCTCTCGATGATGCCAACGTCGAGCGTTTCTGCAATCTGCTCAACGAAATGCGCGCCCGAGCGCCGACGCGTTTCGTGGCCATAACCCACAATCCGCTGACTATGTCGCGAATGGATCGCCTGTTCGGGGTGACCATGCGCGAGCGCGGGGTGTCGCAGCTGGTTTCGGTCGATCTGCGTCAGGCCGAGGCGCTCGCGGCCGAATAGCCGTCGATGAAGGTTCGCGAACTATTGCGGCGGAGTGGCCGGAAGCGTGCTCGGATTCGACATGCCGGAACCAGGGTCGGTGGTCGTCGAGCCCGGCGAACCGGAACTCTTCGGCTTCTTCGAGCCGGTCCTTGCCCCGGTCATGGCGCCGGCCGTGGTGTCGGTCGTCGATGGATTGGTCGCGCTGGGGGCCATCGAGCTTTGCGGCATTGACGAGCTGGGCGCAGCGCCCTCGGGCATGGTCGCCGTGGAGGCGGGCGGCATCGAGGACGATGGCATCGAGGTGGAAGGCGATGGTCCGGAAGGAGCGCCGGCGCCAGGGGAGGCCTGTCCCGCCGGCGCCTGCGCGAACCCCTCGCTGGCGATCAGCAGCATGGCCGCGGCGCCCATACAGATGGATGGTCGCGATTTGTGGCTCATTTGTCGTCTCTCCCGTGAGCGGCGCCTTGGTGGACGCCGACATCGTGTCAAGCTCGCCTCCCTCAAATTGGTTCGCGCCGGCGTCGCGCCCCTATTCTTTGCCGAGCTTGCGGTCGGCCTTGGCGTCGATTTTTTTCTCCTCCGACTTGCTCATCCGACCCGCCTTCACCGCCTGCGAGGCGCGAGCCGTGGCGTTGGCGGCGTGTTTCTTGTCTTCGACGGGATAACTTCTACCCGGTCCGGCGAAATCCTTGGCGGGCAGCTTGTCGCGGGTTTCGGTCTTCAGCTTGGCCATACGCGTTCCTCCACGGCGTGTATCTCGAAATGGAAAACCGCGAACCGCCCGAGGCGTTCCCCATTCGTTTGCGGAATGCTCCGCCTGTTCGTGATTATGGCGTACAATCAATGACTTGACCGTGGTTCGGGGAGCCTTGACGGACCCCGGTCGCCCCTATAGTTTCCGCCGCCAATTGGTCGGGCGGCGTTGACGCGTTCGGGCTCGCGGATAAGGCGCCTCCAGAGCTTGCCATGCCCGATCCCGATGATCAAAGCCAAGGCGCTCTGAACCGGCTCGATCGAAGGCTGGGCGCGTTCGAAACTTCGCGGCGGCCCATCGCTCCCGGGTCCGGGGTCGGCGGCGAGGCGGGTGAAG
>DASRLN010000018.1:0-5591 GCA_035648435.1 Caulobacteraceae bacterium | reverse complement strand
GTTCTGAGAGCCGCAACGGCGCCGAAGAATGGCCGACCTCGCCCATCACGCCTCGGACCTGCTGCTGATCGCCCTGGGCCTGGCGGCGGGGCTATCGACATTGGCGGGCGGGTTCCTGGCGTTGCGCTTCGCCGCCAGGATCCATCTGGTGCTGGGCTTCAGCGCCGGCGCGGTGCTGGGCGTCGCCCTGCTCGATCTCCTGCCCGAAGCGATCGAACTCGGCCGCGACCGCCCCGGGATCGGCTCGCTCACCGCGATCGTCGCGGCCGCGTTTCTCGCCTACATGCTCGCCGACCGGGCGTTCCTCATCGCCGCCGGAACCCGCACCGGCCATCGCGGGCATTTCGGCGCGGGGAGCCTGACCGCGCACAGCCTGCTGGACGGCCTGGGCATTGGCCTCGGCTTCCAGGCATCGGCGGCGGTGGGCGCGATCCTGGCCATCGCCGTGCTGGCCCACGACCTGGCCGACGGCATGAACACCGTCAATCTCAGCCTCGCCGGCTCCCGGAGCCCCCGCACCGCGCGCCGGTGGCTGTGCGCCGACGCCGTCGCCCCGATGGTCGGCATCGGCGTCAGCCGCCTGATCCATGTCCCCCCCGAAGCGCTGGCGGCGATCATCGCCACCTTCTCCGGCTTCTTTCTCTACATCGGGGCCAGCGAGCTGCTCCCGGAAAGCCACCACCGCCATCCGCGCGCCTGGACGGCGGCGGCGACGGTGGTGGGGGTGGTGGTGATCGGCGTCGCGGTCCGGCTGGCGTCGGGCTGAGCGTGGCCCCTGTCCGCGCCGCAAGCCTTTCGGGATCGGCCCCCAGCCCATGCTATGAGATTCCAGAGGAGCCCTGGCGCGGGAGGCCACCGGCGATGACACACGCCACCGAAGCCCTCGGACGCCTCGAATCGAGCCGTCACAGCCATGTCTTCCTGGGGTCCGGGCACGAGCAATCGGAGCGCAGGACCTGGGTGGTCATCGGCCTCTGCGGCGCGATGATGATCCTGGAGATCGTCGGCGGCAGCCTGTTCGGCTCCATCGCCCTGGTCGCCGACGGGATGCACATGAGCACGCACGCCGGCGCTCTGCTGCTGGCGGCGCTGGCCTACAGCTTCGCCCGACGCCACGCCGACGATGGCCGCTTCAGCTTCGGCACCGGCAAACTCGGCGACCTGGCCGGCTTCACCAGCGCGGTGGTCCTGGCGATGATCGCCCTCCTGATCAGCTATGAGGCGGTGTCCCGCCTGTTCGCGCCGGCGCCGATCCACTTCGCCGAGGCGATCCCGATCGCCTGCCTGGGGCTGGGGGTCAACATCGCCAGCGCCTGGCTGCTCAGCGGCGGCCATCATCACCACGGCCACGCTCACGGGCAGGCGGGGGATGAACAGGCGCACGAAGAGGAACATCGCGTCGAGACGCCGGACGGGGTGCTGGTGTTGAGCGTGTTCGAAGACGGCGTTCCGCCGGTGTTCCGGCTTCGATTGCCGGAGAGCGGGTCCTTCGACGCCTCGTCAATCACGATCGAGACGATCCGGCCGGGCGGCGAGCGGCGGCTGTTCGCCATGGCCGACCGCGGCGGCTGGCTGGAGAGCCTGGAGGCCATCCCCGAACCGCACGCGTTCACCGCGCGCCTTCGGATCGGCGATGTGGAGCGCGACATCACCTTCGCGGAGCATGATCACGGCCCCGGCCACGGCGCGTCCCACCGCGACAACAACATGCGCGCGGCGATCATCCACGTCCTCGCCGACGCCGCCGTCTCGGTGCTGGTGATCATCGGCCTCACCCTGGCGTGGGCCTTCGGCTGGCTGTGGATGGACGCGCTGGCCGGGATCGTCGGGGCCTGCGTCATCGCCAGCTGGTCCTACGGGCTCATCCGCGACACCGGCGCGATCCTGCTCGACATGGTTCCCGACCCGGCCGTGGCCGAGAACATCCGGCGCGCCGTTCAGGCCCAGGGAGACCGCATCGATGATCTTCACCTGTGGCGCCTGGGGCCGGGACATCTGGGCGCGATCGTCGCCATCGCCACCGCCGAGGAAGGCCGGGGACCGCGACACTACCGTCGCCTGCTCGCCCAGTTCCCCACCCTCTCGCACGTGACCATCGAGGTCCAGCGCGGCGCCGGGAACGGGGGCGCGGCGCCGAACCCGACGTCTGGGGTTCGCCACCCGCCCGATCTGGGGTAGGATATGAGGACATTCCTCGCGATCGGCGGCGGCCTTCCTCCCTCCCCTCCATGGGGCTACTCTTACTGCGTCAGAAGGGCGCAATGCATTGTCCGCGCCGCTATACCGGCGTTGCTTTTCCGTAGCGCGGGCTTCCAGCCCGCTCTTTTTCTTTCGTTGACGCGGAATCTCTCGCTGAGAAGTCCAAAGAGACACCGTTCCGATCAGCGCAAGAGCGGGCTGGAAGCCCGCGCTACGGTTATGACGCAGTAAGAGTAGCAGGAAGGAGCCTTCGTGAGCCTCGCGTCCCTCCTCGCGGAGATCCGCGCCTGCCGCGCCTGCGCGCCCCATCTGCCGCATGAACCGCGGCCGGTGCTGCACGTGGCCGCCGAAACCCGCCTGCTGATCTGCGGACAGGCGCCGGGCCGGCGGGTTCATGAGAGCGGCCTGTCGTTCGACGACCCCTCGGGCGATCGCCTGCGCGGGTGGCTGGGGATCGACCGCGAGAGGTTCTACGGAAATCCGGCCATCGGTGTCGCCGCCATGGCCTTCTGCTATCCGGGGACCGACGCCAACGGCGGCGATCACGCGCCGCCGGCGCGCTGCGCGGCCCTGTGGCGCCGGCGGCTGCTGGCCTTGTTGCCGAACGTCGAGCTGACGGTGCTGCTCGGCCGGCCGGCGCACCTCTGGGCGCTGGGCGCCAGGGCCGGCGGCTCGATGGACGCGACGGTGCGCCACTGGCGCGCCTTCCTGCCGGACATCCTGGTGCTGCCCCATCCGTCATGGCGCAACACCGCCTGGCTGAAGCGAAATCCCTGGTTCGACGGGGAGGTGACGCCTTATCTGCGCGCCAGGGTGGCGGCGATGATGGGGCCATGAAGCCCCTTCTCATTCCGCTCATCGCCGCCCTTCTGGCGGGCTGCGCGGCGACCCTCCAGACGCCCGAACAGCCCGGGCCGGGCTTCGCGGGACCGCGACTGGAGGCGGGCGACTTCGTCAGCTTCGACGGCGCGCGGCTCGGCCTGACCCACTGGGACAGCCAACCGTCCGCCGAGCCCTGGGCGGTGGTGGTCGGCGTCCATGGCATGAACGACTACGCCAACGCCTTTCATCTCGCCGCGCCGTTCTGGGCGGCGCGCGGGATAGCGACCTACGCCTACGACCAGCGCGGTTTCGGACGCTCCCCCGAACGCGGGATCTGGGCGCCGGACGGGCTCAAGGTCGAGGACCTGCGCACCCTCGTGGCCCTGGTCCGGGCGCGTTATCCGGGCGCGGTCATCGCCGTGGCCGGCGAAAGCATGGGCGGGGCGGTGGCCATGGAGGCCTTCGCCTCGGATCGGCCGCCGGCCGCCGACCGGCTGATCCTGCTGTCGCCGGCGGTATGGGGGTGGTCGACGCAGGCCCTGCCCAACAAGACCCTGCTGTGGATCGCCGCCAGGCTGGCGCCTGGAAAGACGATCACGCCGCCGCGCTGGCTGACCGCCAAGATCACGCCGACCGACAACCGGAGCGAGCTGATCGCCATGGGCCGCGATCCGCTGATGGTCTGGGGCGCGCGCTCGGACACCCTCTATGGTCTGGTGGGGACCATGGAACGGGCCTGGAAGGACGCCGGCGCGATCACCGGACCGACCCTCTATCTCTATGGCGCGCGCGACGAGATCATTCCCAGAACCCCGGCGTTCGAGGCCGCCCACCGCCTGCCCGCGTCGGACCGCACCGGCTACTACGCGCGAGGCTGGCATCTGCTGCTGCGCGACCGCCAGGCGGCGACGGTATGGGCCGACGTGGCGGCGTTCATCCGCGATCCCGCCGCGCCGCTGCCTTCGGGCGCGCCGCCCATCCCGCCGCCATCCGGGGTTGTAGGGACGAAGGCGCCGGCGTAGAGGCGGGCCGGCCCTCCCGACCCACTCCCTTCGCAGAGTTCCCATGAGCGTTTTCGATTCCGCGGCCTTCGAGGGCCACGAGGCGTTGCACGCCTTTTCCGACCAGGCGGCCGGCCTGAAGTGCTTCATCGCCATCCATTCCACGGCCCGCGGGCCGGCGGCGGGCGGGTGCCGGATGTGGCCCTATGCCACCGAACAGGACGCCATCGACGACGCCCTGCGGCTTTCCCGGGCGATGTCGTTCAAAAACGCCGTGGCCGATCTGGATCTGGGCGGCGGCAAGTCGGTGATCATCGGCGATGCGCGGACCCAGAAGACCCCGGAAATGTTCCGGGCCTTCGGTCGCGCCGTCGAGGCGGTGGGCGGCCGCTACTGGGGGGCGGAGGACGTCGGGCTGTCGCCGGCCGATCTCGCCGAGGCCCGCCGATCGACGCGCTTCATCGCCGGGCTCGAAGGCCATCCGGCGGCCTCGGGCGACCCCAGCCCGGTGACCGCCGACGGCATCGCCCGGGGCATCGAACTCTGCGTGCGCCGGGTCCTGGGCCGCGACCTGGCCGGCGTGCGCGTCTCGATCCAGGGGGTTGGGCATGTGGGCGGCTATCTCGCCGACAAGCTCGCCGCCGCCGGCGCCCGCCTGACCGTCGCCGACGTCCATGCCGAGGCCGCCGCGGCGGTGGCCCGCCGCACCGGCGCGGCGGTCGTCCCCCCGGACGCGATCTTCGATGTCGAGGCCGACGTCTTCGCGCCGTGCGCGCTGGGCGGCGCGGTGAACCAGCGGACACTTCCCAGGCTGAAGGCCAGGATCGTCGCCGGCGGCGCCAACAATCAGCTCGCCGATCCCGAGGTCGGCCGGGCGCTCTACGAGCGGGGGATGACCTACGCGCCGGACTTCGTGATCAACGGCGGCGGGATCATCAACATCGCCGGCGAGATCAGAGCCCTGGAGCGCGGCGGCGCCTTCGACGCAGCCTGGGTGGAAGCCAAGCTGGTCCGCCTGACGGCGACCCTGGACCAGGTTCTCGAACAATCGCTCCGCGACCGCCGGCCGACACACGAGATCGCCATCGAGATCGCCAGATCGCGAATCGCCGAAGCCGGAGACCGAGCGGCCGGGTGATCCTACAGGGCCGAGCCGGTCGGCCGAATTGCTGTACCGGCATGGTTTTCCGGAGCGCGGGCTTCCAGCCCGCTCTTCTTCGTCCGTCGCCGCGGCTTCGCTGACCGACAAGACCGGAGTGGCGGCCTTGCCATTGACGCCAAGGGCGGGCTGGAAGCCCGCGCTCCGGGTACGACGCAGTAGTAGAACTAGGCGGGACCGCGGACGGCGCAGGGCAGGCCCCGGGCGCTCACCGTCGAGCAGGCGCTGCGGGCGGCGGTTTCGCTGAAACCCGAGAACCTGGCGCGCCAGGCGCCGCCGTCGGTGTCGATCGTGCCCTGGGCATCGTCGAACACCCCGGAAAAGCGCCGGGACACGCCCTCGATGCGCGCGCGGGCTTCGCGCCGGTTCTTGAACTCGCCGACCTGGACCGACCAGTCGCGGGTCTCCTT
>DASRLN010000017.1:0-2092 GCA_035648435.1 Caulobacteraceae bacterium | reverse complement strand
ACGGGAAACGCCGCCGTAGCTCAGTGGTAGAGCGCATCCTTGGTAAGGCTGAGGTCCACAGTTCGATCCTGTGCGGCGGCACCAGAACTCCCTCGTCACATTCTACACCGCGGTCCACCCGCCAACGGAGCCCGGCCCCGGCCCAACGCCACGCTAAACCCCAGAACTCTGCGAGTATTGGCGCTTAACCCCCACTTTTCGGCTAGATTGCGGTTCGGGAGTGTCACCAAATGCCCAGAAATCCGCTCGACGCGTTTCCCGAGGTGTTCGTCTCGACGACGGCCGCATCGCCGCTGGTGTCGCGCGGCGTGCGCCGAAGCGAACTGCGCCGGATCGGACCTAAGCTCTACACCAGGAACCTCATCGACCCGCCAGAACAGATCGTGCGCCGCCACCTGTGGCCGCTCGTGGCCAGCTATGCGCCCGGGGCGCTCATCGCCGACCGCACCGCGATCGAGAACGTTCCCGCCGCGGACGGCTCGGTGTTCATCGTCTCGGATCGCAAGCGCAACATCGTCTTGCCGGGCTTGACGATCCGCCCCCGCAAGGGACCCGGACGGCTGGAGAGCGATCGCCCGTTCATCGGCGGACTGTTCCTGTCGTCCACGGCGCGCGCCTTTCTCGACAACATGACGCCGTCGCGACGGCGGGGCGGCGGGGTCGGCCGGACCCTCGGCCGCGAGGAGATCGAGACCCGGCTCGACGATCTCATCCGGCGCAACGGGGCGGACGGCGCCAACACCTTGCGGGACGAAGCGCGCCGCATCGCCCCGCTGATCGGGCGAGAGGCCGAGTGCGCGGCCTTCGAGACCCTGGTCGGCGCACTGCTCGGCACGCGAGAGGAAGCGTTGGTCACCGGTCGAGGCCGGGCGCGCCGCGACGGCGCCCCCTATGATCCCGATCGCCTTGCGCTCTTCGAAATCCTGCATCGCGAGTTGCGGGCGACGGCCCCTGTCAGCCGACCTGTTCGCGAGCGCGGGGCCGGGGGGCGCGCCACACTGGCCTTCTTCGATGCCTATTTCTCCAACTTCATCGAAGGCACGGAATTCGAGGTGAACGAGGCCGCGGACATCGTCTTTCGCAACCTCATTCCCCGCGACCGGCCGGCCGACGCGCACGACATCCTGGGGACCTGGCGCCTGGTCTCCGATCCGGTGGAGATGGCGCGTGCGCCGCGGGACGCCGCGAGCCTGTCGCATTTGTTGAAGGCGCGCCACGCAACCCTGATGGCGGGGCGCCCGGAAGCGGGTCCAGGCGCGTTCAAGCGCGAAGCCAACCGGGCCGGCCAGACCGTGTTCGTCGCGCCGGATCAGGTCGAGGGCACGCTCAGCCAGGGGTTCGATCTGTATCGCGGGCTCGAGACGCCGTTCGCCCGGGCCGTCTACATGATGTTCCTGGTATCGGAGGTTCACCCGTTCGCGGACGGCAGCGGCCGGATCGCCCGCGTCATGATGAACGCCGAACTCGTCGCGGCGCGAGAGGAGCGCATCGTCATCCCGACGATCCTCCGCAGCAACTACCTCAGCGGACTGAAAGCGCTCTCGAATGCGCGCAACCCCACCACCCTGGTGCGCAGCCTGGCTTTCGCCCAGAGGTGGGTGGCGGCGGTTGCCTGGAGTGAACTCGGCGCGACACGGACGATTCTCGACGAATGCCACGCCTTCATGGACCCCGCCGAAGCCGATGACCTGGGAATCCGCCTCAGGCTGCCGGGCGGGTTGGCTCCGTGAACCGGTCGGTCACGATGGCGAGTTACCCCGATGCGCCGCCGAACCGCGCGCCGGCGATCACGACGGCGGCGAGGAAGACGATGAGGGCGTACTCCAGCCGCGCGCCGCCGGACTGGTCGCGCGCGAAACGGGTCATGAAATCTCGCACCTGCGGCCTCCATATCAGGCGTGACGGGCGGGATAGTGGCCGCGAAACTCTAAGTCGCGGTGAAGGTTCATGGTTTCCGGGCGCATAACAGGCGGCGCCGTGGGGCGCCTGGACTGGCGCATTGCGCCGGGGGATTGTAACCCCCACCTTCGGCGAAGGGCCACGCCGACGCTTCGAGACTTTCGCCGCCTGAGAGGCCCGCCGCCCTTGTCCG
>DASRLN010000016.1:0-2507 GCA_035648435.1 Caulobacteraceae bacterium | reverse complement strand
ACCAGCGTCGCCACAACGCGCCGAAGGTCCTTCAGCGGCAAATCGTCAGACGATTCAGTGAACGGCGGCGCCATCCATAGGGTGAATCACAACTCGATTCCCGCGCATAGCCCCCCCCGCACGGGAATTTGCCCCGGTTACGACGTTCGGCGCAAAAAAATCGGCAATCCGACGCACGGCGGTCGCATCACACTCGCACTCGGCCCGCACTCGGCCCGCACTCGAGCCGCACTCGGACCGCACTCGAGGGGCACACGGGTCGCGGTCGAACCGCGCGCCCGCCGCGCCCCTGTCGCACCGCCGCGGCGCCCGGCTCGGCGGTTGCCGCGCGGTCGCGCACGTTGCATTGGCGCCGTTGCCGCCGCCCGGCATGTTCCCGTTCCGTTTCGTCCCGCGATCGGCTACCAACGGGCGGCATGAACGGCTCGGTGACAATCGCTGATCTGGCCGTGGCCATGGTCGTCCTGCCGGGCGGCCGGGCGGCGGTGGCCGACGACTGCGGGGCGCGCCTGGTGCGGGCGGCCGAAGCGCGCGAGGTGTTCGAGGCCGGCCCGGTGGTCCTCGCCCATGCCGGGATGACGGCCCGGCGCCTCGGCCTTCACGCGCCGCCGCGTTCGCATCGATTGTTCGATGTTTTGGAACTCTTCGCCTTCGTCCGCCCGGCGACCTTCTGCGCGCCCTCGCCGGTGGGACTTTCCCTGGCCATGGGCCTGGCCGAGCCGTCCGGGGTGGCCAGCCAGGCGGCGGCGCTGCGCGAGGTGGCCGGGTTGCTGCTGGCTGGGCTCGCCGCCTCGCCGGCGCCGAGCCGCGAGGAGGCGCTGGCCCAGGCCGAGGCGCTCGGCCGCGCCGGCTGGGCCTGGACCCCGTCCGTGCTGGCGGCGTTGCGCTCGGCGCCGCTGGGGAGGTCCTGGCGGGGATCGGGCCTCGACGTCTGGGGCCGCCTGCCGCAGTGGGAGGACGAGGCGCCGCCGGGGGAGGCGGGGTCCAGGCCGATCGATCCGGCCGCCGCCGCCGCCCGCCTCGCCGAGCTCCTCGCCCGCGCTGGCCTCGACGAGGCGCGGCCGATGCAGGCGGTGTTCGCGGCCGAAGCCGCCCACGCCTTCCAGCCGCGGGAGCGCGAGGGCGAACCGATGATGATGCTGGCCGAGGCGGGCACCGGCGTCGGCAAGACCCTCGGCTACCTCGCCCCGGCCTCTCTGTGGGCCGAGGCCAACGGGCCGGCGGTGTGGATCTCCACCTACACCCGCGCCCTGCAGCGGCAGATCGAGCGGGAGAGCCGGGCGATCTTTCCCGATCCGGCGATCCGGGCGAGGAAAGCGGTGGTCCGCAAGGGGCGGGAAAACTATCTCTGCCTGCTCAATTTCCAGGAGGCGGTGAACGCCGCGCGGATGGGCGGGGGCGATCTGATCGGCCTGGCGCTCGCCGCCCGCTGGGTCCGCGCCACCGGGGACGGCGACATGACCGGCGGGGACTTTCCGGCCTGGCTGCCGACCCTCTTCGCCATCTCCCCGGCCGTGCAGGCCAGCGCCGCCAATCTCGTCGACCGGCGCGGCGAGTGCATTCACGCCGGCTGCCTCCACTATCGGTCCTGCTTCATCGAGAAGGCGGTCCGCGCCTCGAAGACCGCCGACCTGGTGATCGCCAATCATGCCCTGGTCCTCACCCACGCCGCCTTCGACGGCGCGCGCGCCGCACGCGGCCAGAAGGCCGATGCCGAGACGGCGAGCCTCAAGCGCATCGTCTTCGACGAGGGCCACCATCTGTTCGATGCCGCCGACAGCGCCTTCGCCGCCGCCCTTTCCGGGGCCGAGGCGGCGGAGATGCGGCGCTGGATTCGCGGACCGGAGGGCAGGGGACGGCGCGGCCGGGGGCTGGAGACGCGCCTGCTGGAGGTGCTAAGCGAGCGCGAGGATTGCCGCCTCGCCCTGATGCAGACGGTGCGCGCGGCGGCGGCCCTGCCGGGGGAAGGCTGGTCGGGACGCATCGCGCCCGGGACCGGCGAGATCAGTCCGATGGGCCCGATCGAGCACTTCCTCGCCGCCGTGCTTGAGCAGCTCCGCGCCCGCGCCGCGCCCTCGGACGTCGGCATGGAGTGCGCGGCGCGTCCGGCGCTCGATCTCGTCCGCCATACGGCTCGGGCGGCGGCCGCGGCCCTGGCCGCCGTCGAGGCGCCGCTGCTGGCCCTGGCCCGTCATCTCGAGGACGCGCTCGACGAGGACGCCGAAACCCTGACCACGCCGGAACGGGCGCGGATCGAAGGCGCCCTGCGCGGTCTCGACCGGCGGGCGCGGATGATGTTGCCGGCCTGGCGCTCGATGCTCACCGCCATCGACGAGGACGCCGAGGATGATCCGGATTTCGTCGATTGGTTCGACGCCACCTTCCTCTATGGCCGGGTGGTGGACGCGGCCTGCCGCCGCCACTGGGTCGATCCCACCGAGCCCCTGACCGCAGCGGTGATCGCGCCGGCCCACGGTGTGCTGGTGACCAGCGCCACCCTGGCCGAC
>DASRLN010000015.1:0-6407 GCA_035648435.1 Caulobacteraceae bacterium | reverse complement strand
CCCGCACCATCATCCCCACCACCCCACCGTGGGCGTGAATGTCAATACCAACGTCAACGTCACCGTGCAGACTTCCGCCACCGCCGCGGCCAACGCCAACGCCAACGCATCGCTGAGATCCTCGACGCAGAACTTCTTCGGCGGCGGTGGCGGCGGTGGCGGCCTGGTCGCCCCGGCGGCCGGCTACATCCCCGGTCTCGCCGTCCAGGCGGGGGAAGTGAACTCTTCCTACGAGGCGACGCGGACGCTCTACAAGAAGGTCGTCATCCAGGCTTTCTGCTTCGACGACAAGCTGTCGCCGCACCCCGCCTCGCAGGTGACCCCGGACCGCGACATCGACTCCGCCTATGACGGGGAACTCTACCGCTGCATCGCCGGCGCCCACATGCAGGTGACCATCGCCGACTGGAAGCAGAACATCTCCTTCGAGGGTGGCCGGACGCTGACCTGCCAGAAGGGCGAGGCCCTCTATCATGGACCCGGTCCCCAGGGCGGAACCCTGCAGTGCCGGCCTCAGCGCCCGGCCCGCGACTGCAACGAACGCTCGCTGCTGCGCCGCTTCGGGGCCGGCATCAAGGTGCTGACCATGCTGATCACCGAGAAATATACCGCCACCCGCCAGGAAAGCACGACCAGTTCGGCCGGGACGGCTCTGAGCCTCGACGGCGGCGTCGGCGGCGTGGCCTACTGAAGCGGGGCTCCGCCCGGCTTCACCTCCAGCTTCCAGCCCGCGTCGACGCCCAGATACTTCTGGGCGGCGCGGCGCAGGTCGGCGGGGGTGATGCGTTCGTAGCCGCCCTGTTCGGCGCGGATGGCGTCCAGGCGGCGCCGATCGGTCTGGGCGCCGGATAGCGAGGCCAGCCAGTATTCGTTGGTCTGGCGAGCCTTGGCGATGGCCTCCAGTCTGGCTTTCACCACCCGTTGCAGTTCATCGGGCGGGATATCGCGGTCGCGCAGATCGGCGGCGATCCTCGCCACGTCGGCGAACAAGCCGTCGAGTTGCTCCGGCGGAACCTCGCCGCGCGCGCTGAGAAACCCCCAGTGTGGCCAGACCACGCTCGCCGCCGCGCCGTCGCCGGGCGAATAGACAACGCTCTGGGCGGCGCCCAGGGCGCCGGTCAGGCGAAGCTGGATGACGTCGGCGAGCAGGGAAGCGGTGCGCGCGCCCTGGGGGTCGGAGAGGAAATCGTCGGTGCGCCAGGCGACCAGGCCGATCGCCCGGTCGGCGCGCCCGGCGTCGGCGAGGATCACCGGGGTCGCGTTCGGGGCCGGCCGGGCGGGGAGGGCGCCAAAGGTGCGCTGAACGGCGTCGATGGCCTTGTCCACGGTGATGTCGCCGACGACGACCACCTCGATCGGACCGGCTTCCATGGCCCCGACCTGCATCCTGGCGTCCTCCAGGGTGGTCTGGCTGATCTCCTGGCGGCTGGGGAAGGCCCAGCGCCGGTCGCCGGCGTGGAGGAGGCCGGGAAGCTCGCGTTCCAGGACCCCGCCGTCGGTGCGGGCGGAGGCGTCGATGAGGGCGGTCGTGGTCGCGCGCGCGCGCGCGAAACCCTCCGGTCGCCAGGCGGGATCGGCGACATAGGCCGCCAGCACCTGGAGCTGGGCTTCCAGGTCATCGCGCCGGGTGGCGCCGGAGAGGGTGAAGGCGTCATCCTCGGCCCTGGCCTCGGCGCCAAAGACGGCCTGGCCCAGGGCGCGCTGGGCGTCGTCCAGGCTGATCCTGCCGAGGCCGCCGTCGATCAGGGCGCGGGACGCCCAGGCGTCGGCCTGGCGATCGGCGGGGAGCGCTTCCAGCCCGGATCCCTCGCGCACCTTCACCAGCACCTGATCGTCGTGGAACCTCGTCGGCTTGACGGTGAGGCGAACGCCGTTGGCGAAGGTCACGAAGACCGCATCGAGATCGGGGATTTCCTTCTGCGCGGCGACCTTGGACGGATCGCCGAAGTCCGCGTAGGGCCAGTTCACCGCCGTGGTTATGGCCGGCGCGTCCACGGCCCTGGCGCTGGAGTTGACATAGGCGGTCCGCACCGCCGCTTCGCCGCCCTCGATGGTGATCGGCGAAGACATGAACACCAGTGGTCCCGAACCTCGGAAGGCGGTCTTCAGGGCGGCCGAGACCTCGTCCGCGCCGAGGCCCTTGACGGTGTCCTCGAACAGGGCGAGGTCCTCGGCCGGACTGGTCTGAACCTCCGCGTCTTCGAGCGAGCTGGTCATTTCGTCGGCCAGGCCGGTGGTGCGGCGAGTGGCGGCCCCGGCGGCGGCCTCTTTCAGTTCGGCTTCCTTCGCGGCGATCTCGCGGGCCAGTTCGTCCGGGCGCACGCCATAGGCGACGGCGCGCCGCTGCTCCTGCTCGGCGGCGCCGAGCGCCCGCTGCCAGGATTGCGCATCGACCGCGATGAGCAGACCGGTCACCCGCGCGGCGTTCAACTCGTCGTCGCGAAAGACGCCGGCGGAGAGGTACGGCGGATCGTCGGCCGCGGCCGCGCTCGCCAGGCGCCGGTTCAGCACCGCCAGAGCCAGGCGGCCGACCAGTTCGCGCTTGCGGCGGGCGCGGCTGTCTGCCGAGAGATCCGGCGGCGTCACCCAGCCCAGCTCGATGGAGGTCGGCGCGCCGGCCTCGACCACCAGCCGCGTGCGGGGGCCGGTCGCCGCGACCGCCCCCGGGGCCGGTTCCGCGGGCGCCGGGCCGCTCACCGTCCAGTCGCCGAAGCGGGCGCGGATCTTCGCTTCAATGGCCGCCGGATCGACATCGCCGACGACGATCAGGGTGGCGCGATCGGGCCGATACCAGCGCTGATAGAAGGCGGTGAGCTGCGCGCGCCTGGCCGCCGTGATCGTCGCGACCTGGCCGATCGGAAACCGCGTCGGCGGGCGCTGGCCGTCGAGGATGAAGGCCAGGCGCGCCTTGAACACACGCCAGGCCGGCGTGTCGTCGGCCCGCGCCTCGGAGAGCACGACACCGCGTTCGCGTTCGATGGCGTCATCGGAAAGGGTGAGATCGCCGGCGGTCTCGCGCAGCAGCATCAGGGCGGTTTCGATGGAGTCGTCGTCGGCCTTGGGTAGGTCGAGCTTGTAGATGGTGGCGCCGAAAGACGTGGTGGCGTTGGTGTCGGCTCCGAACGAGAGGCCATGGCGCTCGAGAACCTTGACCATCTCGCCGCTGGGCACGTTCCTGGAGCCCTCGAAGGCCAGGTGCTCGATGAAGTGGGCGAAGCCCGCCTCCTCGTCGGCTTCCATCAGCGAGCCGGCGGCGATCCGCAGGCGCACCGAAACCGCGCCGGCCGGGGTGGCGTTGCGCAGGATGGCGTAACGCATGCCATTGGCCAGGGCGCCGAAGCGGATGGCGCGATCGGGCGCCAGGTCGGATCGCGCCTGCGGCCACTGGCCGGGCGCGAGCCTCGCCGCCGGCGGCGCGGGCGCCGGCGCGGCGGCCGATGGCGCGGGGCGGGGCTTGCCCAGTCGGGGAAACGAAAACGCCGACGCGCCTCCGGCGGCCGCCAGGGCGACCGCGATCAGCGCGAAGGATCTAAATGCCGCAGCCATTGGGCCTCGCCGAAGAACTGGCGCAGGTCCGTGCACGGCGCTTGCGGCGCCTTCAAGGCGGGGTCGGCGCCCGGGGAGATGGCTCCCCGGGGCCGTCGGCGGCTAGTAGCGGGTCTGGTCGCGGCGATCGACGTCGGGGTCGCGCCGGTCATTCCAGCGGGACGGATCCTGGCGCGTCGCGGCGTTGTTGGTGCCAAGGTTGGGATAGGCCGGGACATAGGCCCCGGTGAGGCCGGTGGTGACGCCGTGGCCCAGCGGATCGCTCTGCAGGCAGGCTTGCGGTCCCGGCATGCCGTAGAGGTTGGCGGTCATCTCCACCGTCGCCCGCTCGATCACCGAGCGGACGGCGAGCTGCAGCGGCTCCAGGCCGCCTTCGCCGGCGGAAACGTCGAAGGCGTTGTTGTTGAACACCTTGAACACCCCGATGCTCACCTGATGGGCGACGATCTGCTTCTGATAGGAGATCACATCGACCACCTCGAGGGTGCGGGTGTTGATCAGCCGCAGGTCGAGCCCGACGTTCATCACCATGATCGTGCCGCCGAGGCCGCCCTTGAGGTCGTTTGGATTGAGGCCGCCGCCGTCGAACTCCGCGCCGGCCGAGCGGATGTTGAAGTTCAGCTCGGTGATCCCGCCGGCGACATAGAAGTCGGAGCCGGGCACCTGGCCGGCCAGGATGCGGCGGTATTCCGCCGGCAGGTTGGCCTTGGCGCTGGGGCTGTCGGAGATCAGCTTGTTGTTGGCGTACTTCAGCTCGAGTTCGGAGACCGAGGTGTCGAAGCGCTCGACCAGCGGCATGCCGGCCTTGGCGAAAGCGCTCATCGCCATCAGCGAGGCGCCCTGCGTGATCTTGCGCCCGGAGCCGTCGGACTCCTCCTTGCCGGTGTAGTCGGCGATCCGGCCGATGGCGATCCGGGGCGCGTTGACATTGTTGCGCCGTGCGTACTCGGCGAGGCAGACCAGGGCCGAGGAATAGGGCGTCGGGTTGGCCGTCACCGGCGCGTTGCCGGTGGGCGAAGCGTAGAGCCCGTTGGAGCCGGCCACCGGGCTGACGCAGCCGGTGAGGGCGAGCGCCGCGGCCGTGGCCATGGCGGTGATGCGCGCCGGCTTGGCGGCATGGAAGGATGAGAGGTTCATGATGATGACGTCCCCGGTCAATAGGTTCCGGCGCCGACGGCGCCGGTGTTGGATTGCTGCGATGAGGAAGTGACCGCGTTGTTGGCGCTGGCGCCATTGACGGTCAGGCTGTTTCCGACGGATGTGGAACTGCTGTTGGCGCCCACGCCGGCGAAGGTGTCGATGGCTCCGTTGGTCCCGGCCGAAGCGAAGCCGCTCTGATCGAGGCCGGTCTGGATCTGGCCGTCGAGGACGACGGGAACGCCGTTGGCGTCGCGGACGCCGACCTCGACGCCGCGGTTCTCCTGATCGGCGACACGGTCGTAGCCGGAATTGTAGGCGGCGGCGTTCGAGTTCATCGACTGGGCGACCGCGGCCCCGGCCACGCCGACGCCGGCCACCGCGAAGAGCGCGATGCGGACGATGATGGTGGCGTAAGACTTGGTCATCGCACTTGTCTTTCTGCACGCCAACCGAAGGCGTGACGGCGGTGAAGCAACCGCCATGCCACAGTCGCCTGGCAAGGGAATCTTAAGGCCGCCTCGCCCTTGATCTCCCGGCCGCGCCGACGCATCTGAGGGCCGGCCATGCCCCGCGACGGCCGGACAGGGCGGAATTCGGCGTCGCGCGAGCCGATGTTCAACGCACCGTGGATCGTCCTGACGCTCGTCGCCGCGCTGATCGCCGCCCACGCCTGGCGCGAAATGGCACATGCCGGCGTCGAGCGGTTGGCCCTGACTTCGGCCGATCTCACCGTCGGCCGCTGGCCGCCCCTGGTGACCTACATGTTCGTCCACGCCGGATGGGCGCATGTGCTGATGAACGCCGCCTTCACCCTGGCGTTCGGCGCGCCGGTGGCGCGATTCCTCGGCGGGGGGCCGCGCGGCGCGGCGTCGTTCGTCGCCTTCTTCCTGGTCTGCGGGGTCATCGCCGCCCTCGCCTATGCCGGCTTGCTCGGCCTCACCGACCCCGGTGGCGGCTGGGCGCTGGTCGGGGCGTCGGGGGCGGCGTCCGGACTGATGGGCGCGGCCGCCCGGCTGATCGAGGGCCGAGGGCGCCTCGGATCGGTGCGCGGCCGAACCGTCGTCGCCATGACGCTGGGGTGGATCGCGATCAACGCCGTCCTCGGGCTCTCCGGCCTGACCCCGGGCGCGGCGGGGGCGCCGGTGGCCTGGGAGGCGCACATTTTCGGCTTCTTCGCGGGGCTCGCCCTGATCGGCCTCTTCGCGCGCGCGGCGGGGAAGGATGAACGGCTGATCGCCAAGGCGCCTTGATTCGCCGCTGGTTTGGGCGGACGTTCGCGGTTCGATGCCACCGACGTGTGGGAGGAAATCGACATGCTGGTGTCCCAGATCCTCAAGACCAAGGGCGACATGGTGTTCACCGCCCGTCCGGCCGAGACCATCGGCGCCGTCGCCGCCCTGCTCACCTCCCGCAAGGTGGGGGCCATGGTGGTGGTGGATGGCGATCACGACGTGGTCGGCATCGTCTCGGAACGGGACATCGTGCGCATCGTCGCCGAGTCCGGCGCCGAGGGCCTGGACAAGCCGGTCTCAGACTGCATGACCCGCGAGGTGATCTTCGCCGCGCCCGAGGAGACGGTGGATTCCCTGCTCACCCGGATGACCGACCGCCGCATCCGCCACCTGCCGGTGTGCATCGACCACCGCCTGGTCGGCATCATCTCGATCGGCGACCTGGTCAAGACCAAGATCGCCGAAACCGTGGCCGAGGCGGAAGGATTG
>DASRLN010000014.1:0-5831 GCA_035648435.1 Caulobacteraceae bacterium | reverse complement strand
TTCCGCGCGCGCGGACCACCCACCCTTGGCCAATCCAACGCTTCGACGTCAAACACCCAAGGCAGGAGCCGAGTGCGTTAGGAGCGCACGCTCGGATCTGTGCGGGGGGCGCGGGGTAACCCGCGTCCCTACCGCGACTGGTGAACGGCCGCGCTCCGCCATCCGCCGATGACAAGGACGGGCAACGGCGCCATAGTTCCGTTCCCAAGCGACGAAAGGGTGGGACCATGGTTTCGGCGAGGGCGCGGGCGGCGGCTCTGGGATTGTTGGCGATGGCGGCGCCGGTGGCGGCGCTGGCCTCGGGCGGGGGGATGAGCGGGGGCGGCCAGATGCCCAGCATCGCCGCGCCGAGTTACGATCCGGTCGAGGAATACCGCCGCGGCGCGGCCGCCTATCAGGCCGGAAAGTTCAGGGACGCGGCGCGGAACTTCGAGCACGTCACCGAGGTCCAGCCGAAGGTCGCCAGCGTCTGGTTCATGCTCGGCATGGCCCGCGCCGGGGCCGGCGATGTGAAGGGCGCCGCCCACGCCTATGAGAAGGCGGTGAAGCTGGATCCGGCCCCGGTGCCGCCGCACCGGGAATACGCGGTGACCCTGGCCAAGCTGAAGCAGACCGACAAGGCCGCCGCCGAACTGGCGATGCTGAAGGCCCGGGCGGAGGCATGCAATTCGACCTGCCCGGAGGCGGCCGACCTCACCGCCGCCGTCACCGCGGTGCAGCAGGCGATGGCCGGCGGCGCGCCGACCGCCTCCCTGGCCGCGCCCGCCAGCCTGGTGTTCGCCTCGGCGGCCGGCGACGCGGCCTACGAACGCGCCGTCGGCCTGATCAACCAGCGCCGATGGGCCGACGCCCTGGCCGCCCTCGACGCGGCCCAGACGGTGTTTGGTCCCCATCCCGACGTTCTCACCTACAAGGGCTATGTCTGGCGCCGGCTCGGCCAGTGGGACCGGGCGGAGGGCTATTACCGGGCGGCCCTGGCGGTCGCGCCGAACCACCGCGGCGCCAGGGAATACTACGGCGAATTGAAGGTGCTGCGCGGGGACCTGGCCGGAGCGCGCGCGATGCTGGCCGGTATCGAGGCCGAGTGCAGCTTCGGCTGCGCCGAGGCCGAGGAACTGCGGCTTTGGATCGATCACGGCGGCGATCCGGCCACCTGACCGCCATCGCGGCGACGGCGCTGGGCCTGATCGCGGCGGGGCCGGCGGCGCCGCCGCTGAAGGCCATGCGCTGGCTGGCGCCGGGGGCGGACGCCGCGCGCATCCTTACCCGACGGCGGGCGGAATGCCTTGGCGCGAGCCCCGGTCCCGGCCAGGCCTACAGCGTCGAGCTGGGACGGGCGGCGTTCCGCGCCCCGCTGATCCTCGGCGGCCAGGCGGCGAGGGCCGGCATCTCCTGTGACAGCTGCCATCAGAACGGGCGGACCAACCCCGACTTCGATTTTCCCGGGCTCTCCGGGGCGCCGGGCACGGCCGACGTGACCTCGTTCCTGTTCAGCTCCCACCGGGGGGACGACGACTTCGACCCCAGGCCGATCCCCGATCTGGGCGGACCCAAGGGGCGCCTGAAGATCTCCCAGGCGCGGGGATCGCGGGCGCTGGAGAGCTTCATCCATGGGCTGGTGACCGAGGAGTTCGACGGACCGGAGCCGCCGGCGGCGGTGCTGGCGGGCCTGGCCGACTACGTCCGCGCCCTGTCGCTGGCGGCCTGCCCGGTCGATGGGGCCGCGCCCTTGCGGGTCGAGGCGTCGATCGGCGACGTCCGCCGCGCCGTTCGCGCCGGCCAGGCCGCCTGGAAGCGCGGCGACACCGCCGCCGCCGGGATCATGGTCGGGGCGGCGCGTTCGCAGCTGGGCGTGATCGCCGAGCGCTACGGCGGACCCCGGCTGGGACCGGCGCGCGCGGGGCTGAAACTGGCCGATCTCGATCTCGTCGCGGTCCAGGCCGCCCTTCGCCGCGG
This sequence comes from Caulobacteraceae bacterium, assembly GCA_035648435.1. Taxonomy (GTDB): domain Bacteria; phylum Pseudomonadota; class Alphaproteobacteria; order Caulobacterales; family Caulobacteraceae; genus Acaudatibacter. Next base: position 3,875 of record DASRLN010000014.1, on the reverse strand, counting down.
CGACGGCGACAGCGGCCTGCGTCTGACCACCTGGCTGGCGCGGTCCGAGGACTGGTCCGCGCCGCTGCGCCGCGACGAGCGCCTGTCGCTCTATGCGCCGGGAGTGCTGGCGGCGGCGACCGCCGCCAGGTGAAATTTCCGGATCAGGCTGATGCGGGGCGATAAGGCCGCCGACCGGCGGTCAGTAGCCGGCGCGGGGGGCTTTTTCGAGCCAGATGCGGCGCAGGATGCGCAGGGCCGGATCGCTGACCGTGTCCAGTTCGCGGCGGCCGACGAATTCGATCCCGGCGAAACCACCCCGGCGCCAGACCAGGCGGGCTTCGTGGGCCAGGGCGATGCGGCGGTCGAGCATCCAGAAGCGGTCCGGCAGCATGGTCATCGGCGGGACCGAAATCTTGACCCCGGTGTCGGAGGAATCCACCACCACGCAATCGACGGTCATCAGCTCGTGGCCGTGAACGATGGTCGCGCCGATATAGGTGCGTCGCCGCGGCGACCGGGGATCGCCGGCTTCGGCCTGGAAATGGGCGGCGAGGCTGGTCATCCCCAAGACCTTGGCGCCAAAAGGTTAGGGTCTGTTTACCGCCCGACGCCGAGAACGTGTTGGCGTCAGGAAGGCGCGACGGGGTTAACCGGCGAAAAGGGACCCGCCGCCTGAGCCGCTACCACGCCGCCCCTGGAGGCCTGGCCGAGAATCGAACTCGGGTGCGCGGATTTGCAGTCCGCTGCGTTTCCCCGTTTGCCACATGGTGGCCGCACCCGCCACCTGTTCGTGCAAGCCAAGGCGTCTCGCGGGTCACGCTGTGGATTGCGCGGGAGCGACCAGCAGATGACGACCAGGGTCGGGCATGGCGCCGGCGTCCTCGAGGGCGCCGCTTCCCGCCGCCCCCAGGCCCGCCATCGCCTGGACGAAGGCGTGGGCGGGAAGGATCGTATGGCGCGGAACCGGATCGACGATCCGGGTCCCCACGCCGCCGGCGCCCAGGCTGGTGGTGAAGGTCGAGCCCAGGTAGTCGCCGATGAGGCCGATCCTGGCGGTGTGGGTTCCGTCGGTGACGGTGAGCACGCCGCTGGTCGAAGAACCGCTGAAGGTCGCCTTGGTCACGCCGCTGGTGAAGGTGATGTCGGCCAGATCGAGGGCATTGGCCCCGGTGGTGGACAGGCCCTGGATCCGGCCGGCGGTGTAGCCCAGTGAATCGCCCAGTTCCAGGGTTCCGGTGGAACCGCTGGTGAAGATCACGTTCTCATTGAACGTCCCGACGAAGTCGAGGGTCCCCCTCACCACCTCGCCGTAGCCTTTTCCGGTGACCGCGCCCATCACCGTCATTGAGCCGCCGTTGACCGCGAAGTGGCCGCTGTTGGCGACCGCGCTGGCGATCGTCATCCCGCCGGCCCCCAGCGCCAGGAACACGCCGGCGTTGGTGATGGTGTCGGCGCCGGTATCGACGGTCAGCGGGCTGGACCCATAGGATTCGACGACACCGGCCGCCTGGTTGATCAGGGCCATCTGACCGGCGCCCAACTGGCCGGCCCCGTAGATGAAGTTGCTGGTGGTCAGGGTCGCGCCGCTCGTGACCCCCTCGAGGGTGTTGTCGGCGAGGTAGAGCGTGCCGCTTCCGGTGAGCGTCAGGCCGCCGGCGGCCACCTTCACCACGCCGTTGTTTTCGACGTAGAACACCTTGGCGTTGGCGAACACGCCGCCGACGTCGAGAGTGCCGTTCTGAGTCACCGACAGCTGGCCGGCATTGCTTCCCGCGCCCGTTCCGTTGGTGATGGTGAACACCCCGCCGGTGATCGCCAGTCGGGCCGTGGAGGCGATCTGGACGGAGGCCACCGTCTCGCTCGTCCCGGCGATGACGATGTAGGCGGTCGAACCTGGCGCATCCAGGAGGGCTTCGTTGGCCGCGCCCGGCGAGAGGCCCCCGGTCCAGTTCGCCACCGTGGCGAAGGCGCCGGAGACCTGACGGGTCCAGGAGATCGGCCGGGTGTCGATGATCCGGGTCCCCACTCCGCCGGCCCCGGGGCCGGTGGTGAAGGTGGAGTTCAGATAGTCGCCGGTCAGCTTGATCTTCCCGGTGTGGGTTCCGTCGGTGACGGTGAGGACGCCGCCCGTGGAGGTCCCCGAGAAGGTCGCCTTGGTGGTTCCGACGGCGAAGTCGATATCGTCGAGATCGAGGGATGTCTCGCCGGTCGCCGAAAAACCGCTGAGGGTTCCCGTGTAGGTCTGACCGTGGGCCAGCTCCAGCGTCCCCCCCGCGCCGACGAAGGTGACGTTCTGGTTGAAGGTCGCGGTTGCGGCGATCTTCAGCCGGCCGGTGTCGATCTGGCCGTAGCCGGCGCCGGTGACCGCGCCATCGATGGTCAACAGGGACGAGTAGGCGATCAGTCGTCCGGTGTTGGCCACCGCGCTGACGATCGTCAGGCCGCCGGCCCCCACCGCCTCGATGACCCCGGCGTTGGCGATGGTGCTCGTCCCGGTGTCGATGGTGAGCACATTGGCGCCCAGCGATTCGACATAGCCGGCGCTCTGGTTGACCAGGGTCAGCTTTCCGCCGCCCAGCTTGCCCGCCCCCTCGATGAACTCGCCGACGTTGGTCAGCACCGTCGCCGCGGACGCGCCGACAAGGCCGCTCGACGCGCTGTCGCTCAGCACCACCTCGCCGCTGCCGGTGAGGCTGAGCCCGCCAGAGCCGATGGTCGCGGTGACGGCGCTAAGTTCCACCTCCCCGGCGCCGGAGAAGCTTCCGGCGAAGCTGTCGGCGGCGCCGCCGAAGGTCGCCTGGTCGCCGGTCCCCACGCTCAGGCTTCCCGCCGACTGGGTCCAGGCGCCGGCGTAGGCGAGGTTGCCGCCGACATCGACGGTGGAGGTCCCGGCGACGGTGACGTGGGAGACGCTGAGGCTCGCGCCGGCGAGGAAGTCCGCCGTCCCGCCCTGGAGCGACAGGGTCCCGGCGCCGACGGTCTTGCTCCCGGTGTCGAGCTCGCCAGTCACCACCAGCACGCCCTCGAGGTCGAGGGTGTCGATCGCTTCGTCGCGGATCTGGCCGAGGCCGGTGAGGGTGAACTGGGCGCCGCTTCCCACCTCGACGGTCCCGAAACCGCTGAAGGTCGTGGGCGTGGGTCCTGCGAGGGTCACGGTCGAATAGGGGATGACGCTGATGTTTCCCGTGCCGCTCGCCAGATCGAGCGTCCCGTCGGCGCCGTTCACGGCGCCGTGGATCGTCGAACCGGCCTCGACGACCAGGGTGTCGGCGGCCGACGAGAACTCCACCGCGGCGACGCCGCTCCCCGCGATGACGCCGAAGTTGGTCACCGTCCCCACCCCGGCGACAATCACGCCGATGTCACCCTCGATGGTTGCGCCGGGGTCGGCGGCCGAGCCGTTGGTCACCTGGCCGCCCGCGCCCAACCGGACGCCGGTGCAGGTGACTCCCTGGTTGTTCTCGCCGTAGATAAATCCGAAGTTCCGCACCGTTCCGGCCGCTCCCACGACATCGACGCCGTACACCGCCGCGCCGATCTGCGCCTTGGCGCCGGCGGTTGCCCCGTTGGTGACGATCCCGCCATGCTGCAGATAGACGCCATCGCCCTTGAAGTAGTAATTGGTATATCCTGGCTCGTATTGACTGGGCTTGAAGTATCGACTGTAGGTGAAATAGGCTTTGATCGTGCCGTCATTGTTCACGGTTCCGGCTGCTCCGTCGATGACGATACCGTATGTCCCCTCGATGTAGGGTAATTGCTCAGGCCCTGTCTGGCGGGGTGTGGCTGCGGTAAATTGACTCGGTTGGGCGCGGGGGGCTGGCGCGGGGCGTGCGGATGTGAGTCAACCTTTGTGTGACGCGACCCCCGCCTGATCTTATCGACAAGGACGC
>DASRLN010000013.1:0-7931 GCA_035648435.1 Caulobacteraceae bacterium | reverse complement strand
CTGGTCGCCCAGGTCGATGAAGGCCATCTCGTCGCTCTTGCCGCGCAACTCGAAGTCGAAGATCCGCCCATAGAAAGCCAGGGCTTCCTCGATGTCGCCCACCTCCAGCGCGACGTGATTGAACCCGATGGCGCGCGCCTTCACGGACCTTGGCATGGAACACTCACTGGCAGGACGGTCAGAAACGGATAGATGGGGGACGCATCGGAGGGGAACCAGACCCATGAAGCCTTTCGCCCTTGCCAGTCTGGCCGCCGCGGCGATCGCGGGCCTCGGCGCGACGATGGCCGGCGACACCGGAACGCCGCGATACGATGGCGCCAGCCGGCTTATCGCCCCGCCGGACTACCGCGAGTGGGTGTTCCTGAGTTCCGGGATCGACATGAGCTACAGCGAGACTCCGGCCATGGCCGGCGCGCACATGTTCGACAACGTCTTCGCGCCCCGCGCCGCCTATGCCGCGTTCCTGAAGAGCGGCGTATGGCCGGACAAGACGGTGCTGATGCTGGAGAACCGCGGCGGCGCCTCGAAGGGATCGATCAACAGGCTCGGGGTGTTTCAGACCGGCGAGGTGATGGGCCTGGAAGCCCATGTGAAGGACACGGCGCGCTTCAAGGGCGGCTGGGCGTTTTTCGGGTTCGCCGGCGACGCTCCCGCCCGGCAGATTCCGTACGGGGCCTCCTGCTATTCATGCCATCAGGCCCACGCGGCGGCCGATACGACCTTCGTCCAGTTCTATCCGACGCTCCTGCCCGTCGCGACGAAGTTGCGGACCCTCAATCCGGCCTATGTGGCGGAGGCGGCGAGTGGTGGAAGCAGGTAGATTCCAGAGCGCTGGTTGGGAGACTGGAGACCCTCCCCCCGTGGACCAAATCCTGCGCCGGAGAGTCCCATGACGCGAGCCATCCTTCCTTTCGATGTCGTCGCCCTCACCGCCGATCTGCCGGACAAGGGTTTGCTGCGCGGCCAGGTCGGAACCGTCGTCGATGGCCTTGCCTCGGGCGTCTTTGAAATCGAGTTCTCCGACGACCCGGGGGCGGACCTACGCGCAAGCAGTGGTTCATGACGACCACCTTCTGGTCTTGCGCCACCAGCCCCGGCAGGCGGCTTAGCCGTACATCTCCCGCTCGAACGGGTCTTGGAACCCATCACCTGTTACCGTGGATCCGGCCCTCTGGGGCTTGCTGGATTTCACGCCGTTCGGACGAGGCGATGATCACCCGAAGCTGCGATATGACAACCCGCCGTGCTGAACCCCGGCCCCGGCCGCAATGGATGAAGACATGCGCACTCTGACGAGCGGCGAGCGTCGCCATGTGGCCTTGATGTGCGGCATTGCCTTGGCGTTCGGATCGGGCGCCGTCGCCCTCGCCGCGGTATCCGCGTCCGGCCCTCTCCATCGGAAAGCCGGACTGTGGGAACAGCACCTGAAGATCGACGATGGCAGCTACCCGATCCCCGTCGCGACGATGTGCATCGACGCCAAGGCCGAGGAACGGCTGACACTCGTCGGCGCCCAGATGGATCGCCGGCAGTGCAGCAGCTATCAGATGACCGGGAGAGGCGACGGCTCCTGGTCATTCCTCTCGGTCTGTGAGATCGACCCCGGCGCAACGGTCACGACCAAGGGTTCCGCCACCGGCGATTTCCGAACGACCTATTCGGTCGAAGCGACGGGTTCGACGACGGGCGCCGCGCAATCCAGCATGAATGGCGTGCATCACATTGCGATCGACGCCCGTTGGGCAGGCCCTTGCCCCAAAGGTCAAACGGGCGGCGACGTGACCACAGGCGGAAAGACCTCGAACGTTTTTTCGCCCGCCGTTCGGTAGGTCGAAAGTGAGCGCGGCGGGGGCGGGCGGATCGATCCAGCGGTCCTCCCGGGTCGCTTCGTGGCCGGATTGAGTGGATAGCGGATGCGGTTTCCGGGCTTGGCGGCTTCGCCGACGACGAGCAGGCGGACCTCTTCGCCGGTGTTGTTGAGGAAGGTGTGACAGACGCCCGTGCCCGCCGGCAGGCCGACGCAGTCGCCGGGCTTCAGGGCGTGCAGATGGCCGTCGATCCACACATCCGGCCGGCCCTCGATGACGAACGCGAACTCCTCCTCGGCGCTCTCGGCATGGGGGTAGGAGGTTCGCCGGCCCGGCGCGAGGCGCTGATGATGGATGCCGATGCGCGTCAGGCCGAGCGCGCGTCCGACCGGCGCGCCGATGGCCATCAGCTCGGCGTCGCCCGGGTAGTGCGAATCGTCCCCGGTCTCAAGTTGGGTCCAATGGGCGATGAAGTCGGGACGGTCAGACATGGGGTTTTCCGTGGTCCGGAGCGGCGGCGGCGGACACTGTATTCCCGGCCGCCGGCGCTCGCAAAATCGGCGACATGACGAAATTCGAGGAAGACGAATTTCGATCAAGTCCCCATTTGCGTCGATCGCTCAGTCCACGCCGTAGAGGGCGTCGTAGGGGTCCTGGCCGGCTTCGATGTCGGTGATCTTGACGGCGGGGTAGCCGACCTCGCCGGTGGCGCTGACTTTCCAGGCCAGGGCGACGAGATCGCGAAGCTCCGAGGCCCCGGCGGCCAGGCGCTCGGCGGCGAAGGCGACGCCCCGGGGGTCGGCGGGGGCGAAACCGCCGGCCTTCTCGAGCCGGTAGAAGGGAACCACGGTCCGGCCGGTGACGGCCAGATAAGCCGCCGTCCGCCGGGCCAGGGAACAGTGACAGTCGAACGGCGGCCTGACGCGGGCGCGGACGGCGTCGATCGATACGAAGTCGTGGACGAAGGCCCCCTCGAAGGGGCCGTGGACCTTGGCCTGGGTGAAGCCGCCCGGATTGGGATACGCGCCCCAGCCGTTGAAGTGGATGGTGACATGCAGCGGCTGGCTGCCGTCGCCGACCCAATGGCCGAGGACGCCGATGTCGCGCAGGATCAGCCCCTGGCGCTGGCGAGCGTCCGCCGCCAGCCACGCGCGGTGGGCGAGGTCCCTGGAAAGCCGGGCGCCGGCCCGGTCGGCCCGCAGACAGGCGAAGTCCTTGGCCAGCTGCTGGTAGCCGTCGATGATCGAATAGGGCAGCCAGCCGGCCTTCCAGCTGTCGGCGCCGACGGCGCGCAGGGCGGTGTCATAGCCCTCGCGGGTGTCGGGCAGGGCGGCCAGGGCCGGGCCGCCGAGGACCGCGCCGTCGTCGCCGAGGTCGAGGAAGTGGGCCGGATCGCGGTCGGAATCGTGAACCCGGCCGGCCCCCTTCCAGCGGTCCGGCTCGCGCGCCAGTTCGCCCACCGCCCTGGCGCTGGCCGGATCGCGCAGAAACGCCGGCAGATCGGGCGGCAGGGCCTCCATGGCCACGCGCCCGATCAGCCGGTGGCCGGCGGCGCCCCAGGCCAGGGCGTGGGCGGCAATGCCCCACGAGATCAAGGCGATGACCGGCAATACCTGGCATCGGAAACGGGTCATTGTGAGAAATCCCGCGAGAGCCGTGGAATACTGATGAGATGGCGTTCGGCGCCCGAGACCTCCGGTTAAATGCCGCTCCAGTCAAGAAGAATGCAGCCCTTCCGCCGCCTCGCTCTGCTCTTCGAACATCTGTGGAACATTGTCGTTGACGCGATCGTGATCGGACCCGCGACCTATCGCCCCGTTGCCCGATCTAGCGTTCCTCTGATAGGCGTGGCGTTGCTCAACGACGGGCGACAACTGGGGGGGCGTCCATGCGGCGTATCCTGGCATGCCTCGCCTCGGCGACGCTGCTTTTCGCGGCCACCGGGGCCAAGGCGGACGGGGCCGATCCGATCGGCGACCTGATCAGCCAAGTGGTCGCCAAGGTCCAGCCGATCCTGGAAACCTTCCTGCTCAAGGCGACGCTGTATCACGCCGGTGGCCACGGCATCCGCGGCACCGATTCCCTGGGCTGCAAGGTGGTGGCCATGCGGACGGCGGCGGTGGACGGGGTGAGCGTCCCCAGGCACACCCTGCTCTACATCAAGGAGACCGTCGGCCTGCCGATGCCCGACGGGCGCCTCCACGACGGCTACTGGTACGCCTCCGACATCGGCGGCGGCATCCACCGGGGCCGCATCGATCTGTTCACCGGCAACGGCGCGGCCTCGATGGCCCCGCTGATGCCGCTCAATCTGGTCAACCTGACGGTGGCCAAGGTCGGCCAGTTCCAGGGCTGCCCGGTGGCCTGACGCCGGGAGGATTCAGCGCACCATCGCGGCGACGGCGCCGCCATCGACGGTGAGGATGGCGCCGGTGGTGTTCATCATCCGGGCGGCGAACACGAAGGCCTGGGCGACGTCGGCGGCGGTGACTTCCTGGCCGAGGAGATTGCCGGTCATGTAGGCGTCCTCGGCGACGCCGCGGGCGCGGGCGCGGGCGGCGATCATCATCGGGGTGAGCAGGCCCGAGCGGACGCGGTCGGCGTTGACGGCGTTGGCCCGGACGCCGTCCGCCCCGTGTTCGAGGGCATACTGGCGCATCAGGGCGATCAGCGCCGCCTTGGCCGCGCCATAGGCTCCGAAATCGGGACCCGGATTGAGCGCCTGCTTGGAGGCGTTGAAGAGCAGGGCGCCGCCCATCCCCTGGGCGCGGAAGACGCCGACGGCGGCCTGGGCGACGGCCTGGTGGGCGAAGAGGTTGAGATCGAAGCTCGCCCTGAGAGCGGCGGCGCCGATCTCGGCGATCATGCCGGTGGTCGCCGCCCCGGCGTTGGAGACGACGATGTCCACGCCCCCGAAACGGCGGCACAGACTGGCGAAGGCGGCCTCGACCTGGCCCGGATCGGTGACGTCGCAGGCGATCGCCGCGGCGCCCTCGATGGCGGCGAGCGCTTCCGGCAAATCCAGCGCCACGACCTCGGCCCCCTCGGCGGCGAAGGCGGCAAGGGTGGCGGCGCCGATGGCCCCGGCCCCGCCGGTGACGGCGACGATCCGGCCCTCCAGGGCGCGGCGCGGGGCCTTGCCGAGCTTGGCCTGTTCGAGGGACCAGTATTCCATGTCGAAGGTGTCGGCTTCGCCGAGCGGCGCGAAGCGGCCGACCGCCTCGGCGGCGAGCAGGGTCGCGGCCCAGGACTGGGCGATGTCGGCGGCGACGGCCGCCTCCCTGGCGGTCCGGCCGGCGGCGACGAGGCCGATCCCCGGGATAGCGACGACGCGCGGCAGGGGATCGAGGGCCGTCTTGCCGCCGGGAAAGCGCGCCAGGTTGCGGGCGAAGCTCGCCTTGTACGCCGACGCGTAGGCCACCACGGCGTCATCGACCCCGCCGCGCCAGGCCGCCAGATCGCCCCCCGGCGAGGAGAGGACCAGCGGCAGGCGCTTGGTGCGGATGACGTGATCGGGGGTGGCCACGCCCCTGGCCGCCCAGTCCGCCAGCCGGCTGTCATCGGCGACGGCCAGGACCCGCGGGCCGGCGCGCGTCTCCAGCACCCAATGGTTCGGCCAGCGATCGCCGGCGGCGCGGGCCAGGGCGCCGCGCAGGACCGGCAGGCAGGCGGCGACGTCGATGTCCGAAATCCGCGCGGTCGGCGCCGCCGGCGGGGCGCGTCGAGAGCCGGCGATATGGTCCTCGGCGACCTGGACCAGGGCGATCATCCGCTCGTAGCTCTCGCGGGCGGTGGCGCCGAACGAGAAGACGCCGTGGTTGAGCAGGATCAGGCCCTCGACATTGGGATCGGCGTCGTGGATGTCGGCGGCCAGCCTGGCCAGGGCGAAACCGGGCATGACGTAGGGCACGCAGGCGACGCGGGCGCCGTAGAGCGCTTCGATCAGGCGCGGCGAGTCCGGCTGGTTGGCCAGGGCGAGAACGGCCTCGGCATGGGTGTGATCGATGAACCTGGCCGGGATGAAGGCGTGGAGCAGGGTCTCGACCGAGGGGTTGGGGGCGCCCGGGTCGAGGAGGTTCTGGCGAAGGGCGCCAACCATGTCCTCGTCGGTGAGCCGGTCCAGCCGGCGCAGGCGCAGCAGCGGCGCCAGGCGCACGGCCGGATGGCCGGCCGGCTCGATGGTGGCCAGATCCCAGCCGCTGCCCTTGACGTGGAGGACGTCGATGGCCTCGCCGAAGAGGTCGCGGGCGCGGGACTTGACCGAGGTGTTGCCGCCGCCGTGCAGGACCAGGGTCGGATCGGCGCCGAGGAGCCGGGCGCTGTAGGTGCGCAGGGCGAGGTCCTCGCCGATGCCGCCGGCGGCGTATCGCGCGGTCGCCGCCCGGGCGTCGGCGTCGCTCCAGGCGTTCCTCAAAGCGGGCGGCGCCGGCGCGTCCAGACGATCAGCACCAGGCCCGCCACCACCAGAACCGCGCCATAGACCGACCACTGGATGTGACCGGTCATGACGCTGCCGGGCATGACATTCAGTCCCTGCAGGATCCACCCCCCGCCCAGCAGCAGAAGCGCGGCGCCGACGATGTAGGCGATGATCTTCACGTTCGTCTCTCCGATGGCGACGAGGGCGGAAGCGGCCATTGTCGCCTTCACTCCAGGCCTTGCAAGAGCGATCGTGCGAGCGGGGCTGTTCGTCCGTCCCTTGAACCGCAAAGACGCCAAGGGATGGCAATGCGCTTCGCCGCCGTCGGCCAGGCCCGTGCCGGCGACGTACAGCACCCGCCCCCGGCGGTGTCACAGGCCGAGAGGATGACCAGCTGGGCGGCGAGCGGCGGTCGAACACCCGCGAGGCCTCGATCAGGCCCTCTCCGGTCGAACCGACCGAGATCAGGAGCGCCGGCCTGCCATCCACCGATCTCGACCCGCGTCCTTCGTCACTGGTTCGTGGTGACGACGAACTCCACGGCGACCGAGGCGGTTGCCGAATTCCCATGCCCGTCGGAAACCGTATAGGTGAAGCTGTCGTCGATCTGTTTTTGGCCTTTGATCTCGGCGAAGTAGTTGTACTCGACGTAGCCGCTACCGCCGGTCACCGTGCCGTGCGCTCCCTGAGTCACCGCCGTGATCGACAGGGGATAGCCGTACGGGTCGCTGATCAGTCCGTCGATGCCGATCGAGATCGAAGGTGTCACCGGGGCGATGAAGGCCGCGACGCCGGACCCGCTGAGCGCCACCGGCGGCAGGGTGGGGGCCAGGATGGTGACCGCGATCGTCCCGTTGGGCGAGGTCTGGCCGCTGCCGGTCACCTTATAGGTGAAGCTGTCGGTCCCCGTGTAGCCGGACGTCGGCGTGTAGATGACGCCCGTCCCTCCGGTCACGATCGTCGCGGTCCCATGACTGGGCGCGCCGACCGCGCTGACCGTCAAGCTCCCGCACACCGGATCGTTGACCCGCGGATCGAAGGTCGAGGCCAGGTCCAGATCGCCGGTCACCGAGACGGGATTGGCCACCGGAGGGCCGATGCTGGCGGACGTGTACTGCGTCCGGTTGCCGGCCTTGTCGAAGGCGTAGGAGAGGCACGTGCCGTCTGGATAATAGGCGCTCACCGCTCGGCCGAGGGCGTCGTAGGTGTAGCTCATCGTGCCTGCCTGCGCGCGGGCGCCGGATGCTCCCAACCCTGCGAAGAGCGACCGCCACGAGCGGAACGCCGAAGACCAGAGCCCGCCGCGCCATCGCCGCTCCCGCCCGAAGCCGCCGACCCTCGACGGCCATACGCGGAGAGAATATTGACGAGCGCGCACTGATTGCAATAGCCTTCCGCTCGCCATCGATCCCACGATGGCTGGAGGGGGCGGAAGGGGAATGTCGTTCCACCCGGCGTCGCCCGGCCGTTGGGCGTTTCGCTCCGGCGGCGGGCCGTGGTCGGCCGTTCTCCTCGTCGCCTGCCTTCTCATCATGTCTGGCCCGATCGGCGCCCGTGCCCAGGGCATCGCCACCGCGCCGCCGCCGGTCCGCTCCAGCGTCGACGCCAACGGTGTCGATCTGATCACCGGCGCCCTCGTCGTCGCCTCGCCGCAGCTCTCGATCGGCCAGGGCGAGGGCGCTTTGGCCTACACCCGCGAC
>DASRLN010000012.1:0-8649 GCA_035648435.1 Caulobacteraceae bacterium | reverse complement strand
CCTTCGCGGCGGCGGAGACCCCCTCGGCCTGAGGCAGAGCGGCTTTCCCGCCTACAAGCTGGCCGACCCGGTCGCCCACCGGGATCTGATCGCCGCCGCCGCCGACGACGCCCGTCTGATCCTCGCCCGCGACCCGCATCTCACCTCACCCCGCGGCGAGGCGGTGAAGGTGCTTGTCGAGCTCTTCGACTGGCGCGCGGGATCGAGTCTCGCGGAGGCCGGATAGGAGACGGGAGAGACCGCTTCGAGGTCGCCAGCCAGCCTGCGGTGCGGGCCCGGGAGTCGGCGGCGAGATCGGCCCAGAAGAGATTGTATCCGGGCGCTTTCAGCCGTTCGGCCCAGTCGCCGGCCGGCCGCAGGGAGGCGGATCGCGGCCGGGTCACGCGGAGCAGGCCACCCTCGCATCGGGCGGCCACCTGACGGGCCATGAAGCCGGGCCGCGCGGTCCATTCAAGGCCGGTGGCGTCCGCGGCGCCGAGGTTCAGGCGCGCCGGCGCCTCCGCCCCGCTCGCCGCGCCGAGCAGCGGGTTGACGCACAGGGCGGGCCGCCGCCCGAGCGGCGCCAGGCCGCCACGGTCGTTCCACACCACGCTTCGGCTGAGAATCCGCTGCGCCCGGGCGAAATCTTGGCGGTTCACGCTCATCCAGGCCACCGCGCATCCAGTCTCTTCGCGCGACGCGCAGGCCGGCACCGGCGCGCCGGCTCCGAACTCATCGGCCGGGACGATGGAATCGACCAGATAGGCCGCCACCAGCCGTCCGCGCAGAGCCGGGTCGGGGTCGATCTCCTCGCGCAGCAGCCGGGCGGCCAGGCCTCCTCCCTGCTCGACTCCCACCAGGATGAACGGTCGGCCTTGGTTGAGATGCCGCAGGAAGAAGACGAACGCGGCGCGGATATCGCCATAGGCGAAGCGCCGGGCGTCGATGGCGTCGTCGAACAGGGTCAACGAGGTATAGAGGCTGGCCTGCCGATAGCGGGGAACAAACACCCGGCCGACGTCGGCGAACGGCGCGGCGTAGTTGGGCAGCATCACCCGATCGAGCAAGGCGGCCGAACGCCGGTCGCCGATCGGCCCGTTCCAGTCCTTGCCGCCGTCGAAGGTCGTCGGGTGGACGAAGAACACATCGACCGGCGCCCGCGCGCCGCCTTCGCCCAGGCGCGCCCAGGCCGCCGCCATCGCGTAGTCGGGGGCCGGAGGCGGACGATAGACGGTGTAGGGGATCTTCGGATCGAGCAGCGCCTTGAGGATATCGTCCCGCCAGATCAGGCCGGCCGCCGCGGCCACGACAATCAGCGAGGTCAGCGCCGCGCCGAACCAGAACCGGAACCCGAATCGACGGGTCACCGGTAGCTGTCGGCCCGGGAGAGAAACCGGCCGACGTAGTCGCCGACACCCTCCTCGAGGGGCGTCGGAACGCCGCCATAGCCGGCGGCGCGCAGGCGCTCCATCCGGCTCTGGGTAAAGTACTGGTAGCGGTCGCGAAGCGCCTTGGGCATCTCGATATATTCGATCCGCGGCTCGCGCCCGGCGGCCTTGAACACCGCTTCGGCCACCTCGCTGAACGCGCGCGCCTGGCCGGAGCCGAGATTGAACACGCCATTGACGTCCGCGCGTTCCATCAGCCACGCGGTGACGTCGCCGACGTCGCGGACATAGACGAAATCCCGCTTCTGGCCGCCGTGGGCGAAGGACGGGTTGTAGGACCGAAACAGCTTGACCGTCCGGCCAGCCGCGACGTCCGGCCAGATCTGCGAGATCACCGAGCGCATGACGCCCTTGTGTTCCTCGTTCGGGCCATAGACGTTGAAGAACTTGAGCCCCGCCCACTGCGGCGGGGCATAACCCCGCGCCGCCTGGCGCACCGCGAAGACGTCGAACAGAGCCTTGGACCAGCCATAAGGATTGAGCGGCCGCAGGGCCGCCAGCGACTCCCAGTCCTGGGGGTCGTCGAAACCCAGCGCGCCATCGCCATAGGTCGCGGCGGAGGAGGCATAGATGAACCGGCGCTGATGGTCGGCGCACCACCGGAAGAGATCGCGGGAGAGGCCGAAGTTGGTGTGGATCACCTTGTCGGCGTCGCTCTCGGTGGTCGAGGAGATCGCGCCCATGTGGATGACGACTTCGACCTCGCGCCAGCGCTTCTCCAGCCAGTCCCACATCTCATCGGGCGCGACGAAATCGCCGATCGGATGCTTGGAGAGATTGCGCCATTTGCCGCTGTCGCCGGCTCGCAGGCGGTCGCAGACGACGACGTCCAGGGCGCGGTCCTCGGCCAGCCTGGCGACGATATTCGAGCCGATGAACCCCGCCCCTCCGGTGACGAAGACGATCCGACGGGTCATGCGCGCTCCGCGAGACGGCGGAGGGTGGCGGTGGTGGAGTGGCCCTCGACGAATGGCGTCAGCCTGACCTCGCCGCCCCAGGCCGAGACGATGTCGTGGCCGACCACGGTCTCGATCCGATAGTCGCCGCCCTTGATCAGCACGTCGGGCCTGGCCGCCGCGATCAGCGCCACCGGCGTCGGATCGTCGAACGGCACGACGAGGTCCACCGAGGCCAGGGCCGCCAGCACCAGGGCGCGGGATTCGAGGTCGTTGACCGGCCGCCCGGGGCCCTTGAGCGCCTTCACCGAACCGTCGGTGTTGAGGCCCACGATCAGCCGGTCGCACCAGGCGCGGGCCTGGGCGAGGTAGGTGATGTGACCGGGATGGAGCAGGTCGAAACAGCCGTTGGTGAAGCCGACCTTCAGGCCCCGCTCGCGCCAGCGGGCGGCCTCCGAAGCCATCCGGCCGGCGGCGGCGATCTTGGCCTCGGCCGGCGCCCGGTGGGCGGAAAGCTCGGCCTCGACGATTTCGTCAGGCGAGACGACCGCGGTTCCGGCCTTCTGCACCACGACCCCCGAGGCGATCAGGGCCAGTTCGACGGCGACCTCGAGCGGCGCCCCCGACGCCAGGGCCAGCCCCAGCGCGGCCAGCGCCGTGTCGCCGGCCCCCGAGGCGTCGAACACCTCGGCCGGCGGCCGCGAAAAATGCCGGACCGGCCCCTCTCGCGTCGCCAGGCTCATCCCGGCCGGCCCGCGCGTCACCAGGATCGCCTTGCACGCGCACATCCCGAGGGCCCTGGCCAGGGCGGCCTCGATCTCATCGTCCGCGCCCACCGGCAGGTCGGTGGCGTAGGCCAGTTCGGCGCTGTTGGGCTTGATCAGGTCGGCGGCGCCGTAACGCTCGAAATGGCGCGCCTTGGAATCGACGATCACCAGGGCGCCTTCTCGCTGGCCGGCCTCGAGGCAGGCGGTGATCACCCCCGCCGTCACCACCCCCTTGCCGTAGTCGGAGATGAGGATCGCGCCGGCCCCACGGGCGGCGTCACGGATCGTCCGCGCAAGCCGCTGCTCGATCTCGCCGGGCGCCGGCGCGGTGTCCTCGGAATCGACCCGCAGGAGTTGCTGCCCGGCGGCGACGAAACGGGTCTTCACGGTCGTCGGCCGCGATGCGTCGGTAATCAGGAAGCCTTCGACGCCGCTCTCGGCGCCGACCAGGCCCGTCACCTCATTCGCCGCGCCGTCCGAACCGATCACGCCGACGAGCGCCGCCACGCCACCCAGGGCCGCGACGTTGCGCGCCACATTCCCGGCCGCGCCGAGCATCACGCTCTCGCGCGTCCGGGCCAGGATCGGGATCGGCGCCTCGGCCGAGATGCGGCTCACCTCGCCATGGACGAAACGATCGACCATCAGGTCGCCGACGGCGACGATCCGCACGCCGGCCAGGGCGTCCAGGCGCTGTTGCAGGGCCGAAAGGTCCATGGCCGTCAGGCTCTGCCCCCCGGCGCCGTATGGGTCAAGCCGGCGTCGTGGCCGGTGAGCGCCTTCCGGCTTCACGCGCTCTGGCGTCGCTTGGCCAGGGCGTCGTACTCCAGCAACTCGGCGACCAGGGCTTCGAATTCGCGCAGCGGCACCATGGTGGGACCGTCGGAAGGCGCGTTGTCGGGGTCGGGATGAGTTTCCATGAACACCGCCGCCACGCCGACGGCCACCGCCGCCCGGGCCAGCACCGGCACGAATTCCCGCTGGCCTCCGGAGCTGGCGCCCTGGCCGCCGGGCTGCTGCACCGAATGAGTGGCGTCGAACACCACCGGGCAGCCGATCTCGCCGAGGATCGGCAGGGCGCGCATGTCCGAGATCAGCGTGTTGTAGCCGAACGAAACCCCCCGCTCGCAGGCCATCACGTTCGGATTTCCCGCCGCCGTCGCCTTGGCGATCACGTTCTTCATCTCCCAGGGAGCCAGGAACTGGCCCTTCTTGATGTTCAGCGCCCGGCCGGTTCTGGCGGCGGCGACGATGAGGTCGGTCTGGCGGCTGAGAAAAGCCGGAATCTGCAGCACGTCGGCGGCCCGGGCGGCGACGGCGCAGTGGTCGATCTCATGAACGTCGGTAAGCACCGGCAGGCCCACCGCCTCGCGGATTTCGGCGAGGATTGGCAGCGCCTCGGCCAGTCCCACACCGCGCGCGGCGCTCCCCGAGGTTCTGTTCGCCTTGTCGAAAGAGGTCTTGTAGATCAGTCCGATGTTCAAACGTCCGGCGATTTCGCTGAGTGCGTGAGCGGTCTCCAGCGCGTGCTGGCGACCCTCGAGTTGGCAGGGTCCGGCGATGATCGACAGGCGCAGGGCGTTGCCGACCCGCACCGCCGCCCCTCCCGGCGCCCTCACCTCGACGACCGCGTTGGGCTGCATGACTTGCTGATCCTTGATCCAACCGGCCGGCCCCCGGCGTAGAAGCGATGGTGAAGCGCCGATGCGCCGTTCGCCAAACTGGGAAGGGCGGTGCTATTTTGGCGATCATGAGGCCCGCGTCCATGATCAAACGCGACCATGCGCCGATCGACCCGAACGATCCGCAACTGCGCGCCGCGCCCGCCGCCTTCCGCACCGCCCTTGCCATCGCCTCGCGCAACTGGGAGGCCGGCTCCCTGACCTTCGTCCTGCCGTCCGGCCACGAGCTGCGCATCGAAGGCCCTTCGCCCGGCCCCGACGGACGCCTGATCGTCCGCGATTTCCGCTTCGTGCGACGAGTGCTGGCCTCCGCCGACATCGGCTTCGGCGAAGGATTCATGGCCGGGGAATGGGAGACGCCCGACCTTTCGGCGCTGCTGGAGGCTTTCACGCTCAACTTCGACCGCCTGGAGACTCTGGTCAGTGGCAATCCCTGCATGCGCTGGGTCAACTTTTTCAGCCACCTCTTCCGGCGCAATGATCGGGCCGGCGCGCGGCGCAACATCCACGCCCACTATGATCTCGGCAACGCCTTCTACGCCCGCTGGCTGGACGCCAGCATGACCTATTCCTCGGCCCGCTACGAGCGCGCCGGCCAGCCCCTCGGTGAAGCGCAGCACAACAAATACGCCAGCCTCGCCCGCGAGATCGATCTTTCGCCAACCCACCATGTGCTGGAGATCGGCTGCGGCTGGGGTGGTTTCGCGGAGTATGCGGCCCGGGAGGTCGGCGCCCGGGTCACGGCCGTCACGATCTCGCGCGCCCAGTACGAATTTGCCCGCAAGCGCCTGTTCGATCTGGGTTTGGCGGAAAAGGTCGACGTCCGCCTCACGGATTACCGAGACATCGAGGGCCATTTCGACCGCGTCGCCTCGATCGAGATGTTCGAGGCGGTGGGCGAATCCTATTGGCCGGCCTATTTCGCCAAGATCCGCGAGGTCCTCTCGCCCGGTGGCCGCGCCGGCCTGCAGATCATCACCATCCGCGACGAACTGTTCTCGGTCTATCGCCGGCGCTCGGACTTCATGCGCAAATACATCTTCCCGGGCGGCATGCTCCCCAGCGAATCCCGCCTGCGGGAGGAAACCGATCGCGCGGGCCTGGAGTGGAAGACCATCGCCCGGTTCGGCGAGAACTACGCCGACACCCTGGCCGAGTGGGGCGGTCGCTTCGAGGCGGCCTGGGACGACATCCGCGCCCTGGGCTTCGACGAACGCTTCCGCCGGCTGTGGCGCTTCTACCTCAGCTACTGCGAAGCCGGTTTCCGCGCCCGCCGCACCGACGTGGTGCAGTTGAGCCTGGCGAGAGCCTAGGCGGGCGAAGGCTCGAAAAAGTCCGAGTTTTTTACATATCTGGAGGCGGCCCGGAGGCACGGCGTCGAGGCAAAATTGAGCTAAATCAAGGTGATGAAAGCGGCTCCGGAGATCCTTCGAGGACCGATCGGCGGCAAAGTTTTTTTCATTTTTTGTCAGTTTTGGACCGGTTTTTGACCAGAAAATGACAGCTAGCAACGTGTTTTTGGCGCCTACGCGCATGCTTTTGACAGGTTTTCGCACCGCCGCGCGGCAGAGCCCGCGGAGGTCGGAGAGCGAGTCGTTGAGGGTCGAGCGCATATTGCATTATGTAACTAATCGGGGCGAAGTTGTCAAGGTGCAATATTGAATTCCGTGACCGGCGGCCGTTGATCGTAGCGCGGGCTTCCAGCCCGCTCTTCCTTCGGCTGACAGACTGTCCCCCTACGGCGCCGCCAGGCGAAAGAAGTAGCGGGCTGGAAGCCCGCGCTACGGAAAAAAAGAGGCTGACATCGTCTTGCGTGGGGGCGCGTGTCCGGTGATCTAGGGGGATGGCTCCTACGCGCGTCTCCGCCAGTGTCCTGGACGCAATCGGCCATACGCCGATGATCCGGCTGGCTCGCGCCAGCGCGGCGACCGGGTGCGAGATCCTTGGCAAGGCGGAGTTCATGAATCCCGGGCAGTCGGTCAAGGATCGGGCCGCCCTCTACATCGTCCGGGACGCGGAGCGGCGGGGTCTCTTGAGGCCGGGCGGGCGGATCGTCGAGGGGACGGCGGGGAACACCGGCATCGGCCTGGCCATGGTCGCCAGCGCCCTGGGCTACCGCGCCACCATCGTCATCCCCCGAACCCAGTCCGAGGAGAAGAAGGACGCCATCCGGCTGGCCGGCGGCGAGCTGGTCGAGGTCGATGCCGTGCCCTACGCCAATCCCGACAACTACGTCCGCTACTCCGGCCGCCTGGCGGCGGAATACGCCGAACGCGAGCCGGCCGGCGCGATCTGGGCCAACCAGTTCGAAAACACCGCCAACCGCCAGGCCCACGTCGAAACCACCGGTCCGGAAATCTGGGAGGAGACAAGGGGTAACGTCGATGGCTTCATCTGCGCCGTGGGTTCCGGCGGCACGCTGGCCGGCGTGGCCATGGCGCTGCGCGAGAACAACCCCGACGTCGCGATCGGCCTCGCCGACCCCTTCGGCGCGGCGCTCTACGCGTGGTACGCCCACGGCGAGCTGAGGTCCGAGGGAACCTCGATCAGCGAGGGCATCGGCCAGGGCCGCATCACCGCCAACCTCGTGGGTCTCGCGATCGATCGGCCCTATCGAATTTCCGACGCCGAAATGCTCGAAACTCTCTATGACCTGGCCATGCACGAGGGTCTGCTGATGGGCGGTTCGACCGGGATCAACGTCGCCGGCGCGGTTCGCCTGGCGCGCGACCTCGGCCCCGGCCACACCATCGTGACCATCCTCTGCGACCACGGCTCCCGCTACCAGAGCAAGCTCTACAATCCTGAATTTCTTGCCGAAAAGGGCTTGCCTACGCCACCGTGGCTGAAGTCTTGAGCGATCCCCTCGTCTCTAGCGTCTGGCTCGCCGAACGGTTGGGCGATGCCGACGTCGTCGTCCTGGACGCCACCTGGTTCATGCCCGGCTCGCCGCGAAACGCCAAGGCGGAGTTCGCCGAACGCCACATTCCCGGCGCCGGCTTCTTCGACATCGACGCCGTCGCCGACCACGCCACCCGCTTGCCGCACATGCTCGCCGCGCCGGCCGACTTCGCGGTGGCGGCTCGGCGCCTGGGGGTATCGGCCGCTTCGACCGTGGTCGCCTACGACGGTCTCGGCATGTTCTCCGCGCCCCGCCTGTGGTGGAGTTTCCGCGCCATGGGTCACGAGGCGGTCTTCGTCCTCGACGGCGGCTTGCCCAAGTGGCTGGCCGAGGGCCGGCCGATCGAGACGGGCTGGCGCGGGCGACCGCGCGGCGAGTTCAAGGCCCGTCCGGCGCCGGCGCTGATCCGCGACCTGGAACAGGTCCGCCGCATCGTCGCGACCGGAGCGGAACAGATCATCGACGCCCGCCCCGCCGAACGCTTCGCCGGCGCCGCGCCGGAACCACGCGCCGGGCTGCGCTCCGGCCACATGCCCGGCGCCCGCAGCGTGCCCTTCACCGATCTCGTCGGCGAAAACGGGACCCTCGCTCCCGTCGCCGACCTGCGGGGCGCCTTCGAGGCGGCCGGCGTCGATCTCGCGGCCCCCATCGTCACCAGCTGCGGATCGGGCATCAGCGCCGCCGTCCTCGCCCTGGCCCTCGCCCGCCTGGGCCGCGACGACGTCGCGCTCTACGACGGCTCCTGGACCGAATGGGCCGGGCGCGGCGACACGCCGGTCGTCGTCGGAGCCGCCTGAGCCTCGTCGGAGGGCGAAGTTCCCGTCCGCCGACGGCCCAGTCGCGGTAGGGACGCGGGTTACCCCGCGCCCCCCGCACAGATCCGAGCGTGCGCTCCTAACGCACTCGGCTCCTGCCTTGGGTGTTTGACGTCGAAGCGTTGGATTGGCCAAGGGTGGGTGGTCCGCGCGCGCGGAA
>DASRLN010000011.1:0-14488 GCA_035648435.1 Caulobacteraceae bacterium | reverse complement strand
CCTTCACGGGGGAGGGCAGGGTGAGGGGGTGGCGCGGCTTGGCGCCATACTTGCGGATCATCCCGCCTGGCTGAGACACCCCTCGCCCCGCTCCCCGCCAAGAGCGGGGCGAGGGTTCCGTGGGTGATCGGCGCGATGTGTGAATACCGTAGCCATCAAGGGGGGAGGAGGTTTGGAACCTCAGGATGTCTCCGTCGCCCTCGCCGCCTCGGGAACGCGGGGCGGGGTGACGAGGCGGCCCAGGTAGGGCGAAAGCCAGCGCTCGAAGTCGTCGATGAATTCATAAACCACCGGAACCAGGACCAGCGACAGAATCGTCGAGGTGATCAGCCCGCCGATCACGGCCACCGCCATGGGTTGCCGGAACTCCGAGCCCCTGCCCAGGGTCAGGGCGGTGGGCAGCATTCCGGCCATCATCGCCAGGGAGGTCATGACGATGGGTCGCGCCCGCTCGCGACAGGCCTCGATGAGGGCGTCCCGCTGGGAGACACCTTCGCGCTCGCGTTCGATGGCGTACTCCACCAGGAGGATCGAGTTCTTGGCCGCCAGCCCCATCAGCATCAGGAAGCCGATCAGGGAGGGGATGTTCAGCGCCTGGTCGGTCGCCAGCAGGGCAAGCAGGGCGCCGCCGATGGCCGTGGGCAGCGCCGAGAGGATGACGAAGGGTTTGAAGAAGCTGCGGAACAGCAGCACCATGACGGCATAGACCAAGCCCACGGCCGAGAGAATCGCGATCGCGAAGCCGATGAACAACTGAGCATAGGCCTGCTCCTGGCCCTGGGCGAACCGCCCCACCCCCGGCGGGAGATTGTGCATGATCGGCAGCTTGTCCACCTTGGTCGTGGCGTCGCCGACCTGGAGACCTCCGGTGGTGTCGGCGATGGTGGTGATTTCCCGCTCCCGATTGACGCGATCGATCTGGGCCGCCCCGGCCTGAAAAAAGACGTCGGCCACGCTATCGAGGGTGGTGGCCCCGCCGGCGGCGGTGGGCAGCCGCAAATTCTTGATCACCGAAAGGTTGGTCCGATCAGACTCGGGCAGTCGCACGCGAATTGGAATGCGCCGCTCGCCCTCGTCCAACTTGGGGACGTTGGCGTCGATGTCGCCGACCGTGGCGACGCGGGCCGCGCTGGCGATGGTGGTGGCGGAAACCCCGAGCCGGGCAGCTTCCTCCGGCTTGGGCCGGATCACCAGTTCAGCGCCGCTCGGCGGGGTGGCCGGACGCGGATCGGCAAGGCCCGGCACCGTGCGAATCTCGCGCTGCAGCTCCAGCGACGCGGCTTCCAGACCGACGCCCGTCTCGCTGGTCAGGATGACCTGAACATCGGCGGCGCCGAACCCGGAGGTGTCGAAGCTCAGACGCGCGTCGGGAATCTGGCGCAGCAGCGGGCGGAGACGGTCACGGATAGCGGACACCTTGTCGTCGCGCTTTGGCTTCAGCACCGCGACCACCGCCCCCTGGTTGACGCCGGCGCTACTCGAGAAACTCCCCGGTCCCGAGGAGATGTCGCCACCCCCCACCTGGGCGAATACATCCTTGGTTTCGGGCTGGCGGGCCAGCAGGGCATCGACCTTGCCGACCACCGCCTTCATGTCGTCGAGGGTCGCCCCTGGCGGACCCTGGACGTTGACGTAGTAGTAGTTTGAGTTGCCCTCCGGCTGAACGCCCTTCTTCAGCGGCAGCATCAGCGACATCGAAGCGAAAAAGATGATCGTGCCGATGATGGCCGAGACAATGCGGTGGTCCAGCGCCCAGCCGAGAGTGCGGGTGTAGGCCGCGGGCAGCGGTCGTCGCACGCGCGCCGGCTTGGGCTTGAGAAAATAGGCCGCCATCAGAGGCGTGAGCAGGCGGGCCACGACCAGCGAGAACAGCACGGCCACCGAGACGGTGATGCCGAATTCCCGAAAGAACTGGCCCGGAATCCCAGGCATGAAAGCCACTGGCAGGAACACCGCGACGATGGCGAAGGTGCAGGCCACCACCGCCAGGCCAATCTGATCGGCGCCTTCGATGGCGGCGTCATAGGGCCTCTTGCCGGCAAACACGCGCTTTTCGATGTTCTCGATCTCGACGATCGCGTCATCCACCAGGATGCCGATGACCAGGGTGAGGCCGAGCAGCGTCACGGTATTGAGACTGAAGCCCACCGCGCTCATGAAGGCGAAGGTCGGGATGAGGGACGCCGGCATGGCGACCGCCGTCACCGCCGTCGCGCGCCAGTCGCGCAGAAACAGCCACACCACCAGGGCCGCCAGGGCCATGCCTTCCAGGAGCGTGTGCAGAGTGGCCGAAAAGCTCGCCCGCGTCCGATCGACCGCGGAGACGATCTTTTGGATGGTGAGGCCCCGGTGATCCCTCTCCAGTTGCTTGATGGTGGCGTCGACGCCGTCCTCGGTGGAAACCTCGCTGGAGTTCTTGGTCTTGCTGA
The DNA here is from genome assembly GCA_035648435.1 of Caulobacteraceae bacterium. Lineage (GTDB taxonomy): Bacteria > Pseudomonadota > Alphaproteobacteria > Caulobacterales > Caulobacteraceae > Acaudatibacter. The sequence goes on along the minus strand of DASRLN010000011.1, from coordinate 12,059 downwards.
CTTCGAAGCCGACCACGGGCCGTCCATTGAGGAGGGCGAAGGTGCGCACCTCGGCCGCTCCGTCGCCGACATCGGCGACGTCGGAAAGGCGCACGAAACCCCCGGCGCCGGTGGGAATCGACAGGTCGCGAATCTGATCGATATTGGTCGCGGCGCCCAACACCCGCAGCGTCTGTTCGCGGCCGCCGATATTCGTGCGTCCACCCGGCACATCGACATTCACCAGACTCAGCGCGTCATTGACCTGGGACGCGGTGACGCCATGGGCGGCCAGCCGATCGGGATCGATGAGGACGTTGATCTCCCGATCCACGCCGCCCAGACGATCGATGCGCGCGACCCCCGGACTCGCCTGAAGCTTGCGCGAGATCGTGTTGTCGATGAACCAGGAAAGCGCCGTCTCGCTCATCCCCGGATCGGACACGGCGTAGGTCACGATGGGTTGCTCGCCGACCTCAAGGCGCTGGGTGAGAGGTGGGTCGATGTCGCGCGGCAAGCTGTTGCGGATCTGATCGACCTTGGAGCGGACATCGTCGGTGGCCTTCTGCAGGTCCTGGCCGAGCTGGAACTGGATCAGCGTGCTGGATGAGCCCTGGGTCACCGACGATTCGATGGAATCGACGTTGGACAACCCGGCCAGGGCGTTTTCCACCGGCCGGGTGATCTGGCTTTCCATCTCCGCCGGCGCGGCGCCATTGCGGGTGACTTGGACCAGCACGGCCGGAAATTCGATGTTTGGGAAGTTCTTGATCGGCAATCCCGAATAGGCGATCAGCCCGGCCAACACCGCGCTGATGAACAGGACCGCGACGGGAATCGGATTGCGGATCGCCCAGGCGGAGACCGCGAAGCGGCGCTGATCATTCATCGCTGGGTGACCGGCCGCACGAAGTCGCCCGGCACGAACATCGCCGCCGCCTTCTCGACGATCCGCGAGCCGGGCGGCGGGCCGGTCAACAGCTCCACATAGCCGCCGCCGCGCTGGCCGGTGGTCACCGGTACGCGGCTGAGCCTGTCGTCGGCCCCGACGACCATCACCGAGGCGCCGTCGGCGTCGTAACGAACCGCCGTCTCGGGTACCGCCAGGGCCGACCGCGTTGCCCCCAGGAAGGTTGCGCGGGCGAAGCCGCCGGACCTGATGTCCGGCCGGACCGGCAGCCTGATCCGTATTTGGCCGAGCTTGGTGGCCGAATCGATACCCGGACTGACCAGGCGGACCACGCCAGACACCTGTGTCCCGTCGGCCAAGGTCACGCGCGCGGGGTCGCCGGGGTGAAGTTTGCTGAGGTCTTCCTCGGCGACGTCCGCGGCCAGTTCGATCTGACCGTCCCTGGCGATCCGGAACCAGGGCGTGGTCACCGCCAGATCGCCGACCCGGACGTTTCGCTCGATCACCAGACCGGCATAGGGCGCCCGGACGACCATCAGGGCTTCGCGCTCTTTCACGTCGGCGGCGGCCGCGGCCTGGGCGCTGGCCTGGGCGTGGGCGGCCCGGGCGGCGAAGCGCCGGGTGTCGATCTGTTCCTGAGACAGGATACCCGCGGTATCCAGACCCTTGACGCGCGCCGCCTCGGCGTCGGCGCGATTGGCCTCGATTGTCTGCTGCGTCGCCAGGGCCGTCTGCTGGACCAGTTGCGCCCGCAGAAGAGTGTCGTCCAGCCGGGCAAGCGGCTGTCCGGCCTTTACCCAGGCTCCGGCGTCGGCCAGGATCTGCGCCGCCCGATAGCCGGTGATCTGTGGGAAAATCGCCGTATCTTCGCGGGGGACCAGATTTCCGGAGGCTATCAGGCCGCCCTCGATCTCGCGCGGTCCGACGGTGGCCACGGTGACCGTCCGGGCCTGGGCGCGGGCCTGGGCGCGGGTCGTCTCGCCGATCTTTTTCTGGCAGGCGGCGAGGCCCGTGGCCAAGCCTGCGGCGAGGACCAGGGCAAGCGACGATTTCAACAGCGGCATGGCGGAGGATCTCATGGCGTTCTGACGGCTCGCGAGGCGTCCGTCGGGCTGGCAAAAGCCCATCCGCCACCCAGCGCCTTATAGGTCTGCACGGCCCGTCGCAACGCCTGCACCCGCTCGGCGGTCAACGCCGCGCGGGTGGCGCGCCAGGCGGTTTCCGCCGAAAGCGCCGTGGTCAGGTCGTCGAAGCCGAGCTTGTATCGCGTGGCGGCGGCGTCGGAGGCCCGCTTGGCCCGCGCCTCGCCGTCGGCCAGGATGACCACCGCGCGCTTGCCGGCGGCGAGATTGACCAGGGCGTCCTCGGCGTCGCCATAGGCGGTCTGCACCGTCTTTTCATAGGCGATCACCGCCTGTTCGGTGCGGGCGTCCTCGGCCTTGGCGTCGTAGAGCAGTTTGGGGATGTCGAGCACCGGCACGGTGACCCCCGCGCCCAGCGTCCAGAACCCGAGGTCGGTGGTCTGTTGCTGCGGGATCAGGGTCGTCGGCGGGATGAAGGCCACGCCCGGACTGACCGTCCGCGACGCGCCCAGCCCCGGCAGCAGAGTGAAGGTCGGAAACACCGCCAGGTGGCGCAGGCGGTCGGTCCCGGCTTCCGAGCGCAGATGGGCTTCCGCTTCGCGCACGTCGGGTCGCCGTTGCAGCAGATCGCCCGGAACCGCCGCCGGAACCGGCGGGGCGTCGGAGGCCAGCGCCTGGACCGGCAGGCTGGCGACGGGCGCGGTCCCCCGCCCGACCAGGATCAGAATCTGCCGCTGGGCGGCGTGAAGCTGGGATTGGAGATCCTCCGCCTGCGCCTGGGCTTGGGCCAGATCCCCGGCCACCCGGTCGGCGTCGGCGGCGGCTCCCAGACCCAGCACCGCCTTGCGGTGGGCGACCGATTCCAATTCGGACTGGATGCGCACCGTCTCCCGCGCGTCGCCGATCTGGATCGCCAGGCCCCCGGCCTGGAAATAGTTGTCGGCCACGCTGGCCGCCAGGCTCGCCCGGGCGCCCTCGACATTGAAGCGCGCCGCCGCCAGATCAGCCTTGGCGACCTTGCGCGCCTGGGCCAGCCGGCCGAACAGATCCAGTTCCCATGAGACGTTGAAATTGACCGTCTCGCTGTCGGTCACCCCGCCGATCGGAAACAGGGAATTGGACGGCGCCCCGATGTTGTAGGCGTGCTGGTGGCTGGCGTTGCCGGCGATATTGCCGGTCGGCAGGGTCTGGGCGACCTGGCTGTCGCGCGTCGCCTTGGCCTCCATGATCCGCGCCGCGGCCGTGCGCGCGTCGGGACCGGTGCGAAAGGCATCGTCCTCCAGGGCGTTCAGCGCCGGGTCGTGGAACTGCAGCCACCAGCGGTCCAGTTCCGCCGGGGTCAGTGCGTGGGTCTGCGCCGGCGCGTCATAGCGCGCCGGCACCCGCACGTCCGGCGCGCGGTGGGGCGTGGCGCACGCGCAGAGCGACGCGGCGGCGATCGCCATCAGGGGCGCCAGGGGTCTCGAAACGTCCATTGATCCCTTTGGCCATCGACGCGCGGCCATCCCCGAACCGGCCCGCTTCATAGCGGCGTTCGGCGAAACCTGTCTCGTGCAGAGGAGCCACACCCCACGATTCGAATTATACCACGCGGGAGGCGAAACTGTCGGGAGGGACACCATGGCGGGCGCGATCCGAACCGGGATGGGCGGCTGGACCTTCCAGCCATGGCGCGGAGTGTTCTATCCCAAGGCGACCCGTCAGGCCGACGAACTGGCCTTCGCCAGCCGCCAGGTCACCGCCATCGAGATCAATTCGACCTACTATTCCGCCCAGAAGCCGGAGAGCTTCGCCAGGTGGGCGGCCGTCACCCCGCCGGGTTTCGTCTTCACGCTCAAGGCGTCACGATTCTGCACCAATCGGCGTGTGCTGGCCGATGCCGGCGAGTCCATCGCCCGCTTCTTTGGCCAGGGGATGGCGGAGCTCGGCGGCAAGCTGGGTCCGATCCTCTGGCAGTTCATGGCCACCAAGAAATTCGACGCCGGCGATTTCGCCGCCTTCGTCGCCCTGCTGCCGCCCGATCTGGCTGGCCAGCGCCTGCGCCACTGCGTCGAGGTCCGCAATCCGACCTTCGCCGACCCGGCCTTCGTCGCCCTGTGCCGGCGGCGCGGCGTGGCGATCTGCTGTTCCCAGAGCGACGACTGGCCGCTCATCCCCGACCTCACCGCCGATTTCGTCTACGCCCGGTTGATGAAGGGATCGGATGACATTCCGGCCGGCTATCCCGACGCCGACCTCGACGCCTGGGCGCGGCGCTGCCAGGCCTGGGCGGCGGGAGGGGCGCCCGACGATCTCGCCCCATTCGGTCCCGTGCCGGCCCCCGCGCCCGAGGGCCGCGACGTCTTCGCCTTCTTCATAAGCGCCGGAAAGGTCCGGGCGCCGGCCGCGGCCCAGGCGCTGCTGCGGCGGATCGAGCCTCGGGCTTGACGCGCGTCCCCGAAGCGCCCGTCATGGCCGCCGACAAAGGGAGCGCCGCCATGACGCCGGACGATCTGATGTTCAAGCCGGGCCTGATGAAGGGCGAACGGATCCTGGTCACCGGCGGTGGCACGGGGCTGGGCAGGGTCATGGCCGAAGCCTGCCTGGCGCTGGGGGCCGAAGTCTATATCTGCGGCAGGCGCGGCGGGGTGCTGGAGGAGACGGCCCGGGAGCTGGTCGATGCCCACGGCGGCAAGGTCGTCGGCATCGCCTGCGACATCCGCGTCCCCGAAGCGATCGGCGAGATGCTCGACCGGATCTGGAGCGACGGCGGGGCCTTGACCGGCCTCATCAACAACGCCGCCGGCAACTTCATCAGCCGCACCGAGGATCTCTCGCCCCGCGCGTTCGACGCCATCGCCAATATCGTCTTCCGGGGGTCGTTCTTCGTCACCCTCGACTGCGGCAAGCGGTGGATCGAGGAGAAGAAGAAGGCATCGGTAGTGTCGATCCTGACCACCTGGGTGTGGAGCGGGGGCCCGTTCACCGTCCCCTCGGCGATGTCCAAGGCCGGACTCAATGTGATGACCCAGTCGCTGGCCGTCGAATGGGGAACCAAGGGCATCCGCTTCAACGCCATCGCGCCCGGACCCTTCCCCACCGAAGGCGCCTGGGCGCGCCTCAGCCCGGGGCAGGCCGCCGAGTCCAGCCGCTCGATGGCGAGCAATCCCATGGGCCGGGTCGGCGAGATGCGCGAACTGGCCAATCTCGCCGTCTATCTGCTCCATCCGCTGTCGGCCTACGTCAACGGCCAGACCATCGCCATCGACGGCGGGGCGTGGAACGCCGGCGGCGGCGGTTTCCAGAACCTCCGCGACTGGGACGACGCCCAGTGGGCGGCGGCTCGGGAGATGATCCGCGGCGCATCTCTCACACCGTCCTTTTCGCCCGGTCCTCTGCATTGGCGCCGCGTCGCCGCCCTCCTTCTCCTCGTCCTCGCCTGGCCGGCCGGGGCCTCGCCCGATCCCACGCCGCAATCTCCAGACCCGCCGCCGCCCGCGGCGGCGAAGAAGCCGGTCGCCACTCCCGTCCCCCGGCCCCGCTATCCCACCGTCGATGAGGCCCTCGCCCTGGCGCCCCCTCCATCGACCGCCCAATCCAGGACGCCGCCGCCGCTGCGCAGCCGCGTCCCGATCCCTTCCCTGACGGTGGACGACACCTGCCGCTCGGCCTGCGCCCAGTCCTACTACTTCTGCGCCGCCGGCGAGCCCGGCGACTGCGGCGGTTCCTTCAGCCAGTGCTCGGCGGCCTGCGATGCCCCCAACCTCGCCGCCGGCGTCCCCGATCTCGCCCCGTGAGAGGGCGTCGTCGTTCGTTGCAAGGGGACCACGAACCCCACGAACATCACGAACGAATCCCGTTGGCTGAGGCGAGTTTGTAGACGCGCCATGGCGCGTATCGAATCGCCTGACCCGTCGCTCCGCGCCCCCAATCTCCCGTTCGTATGGTTCGTGCCGTTCGTGAATAAGGCTGTCGCGCCCCACGCCGCCCTTCATCGAAGGTGGACTCGGCGGCTCCGGCGCCCGATCCTCGCGCCATGTCGCAAGTTCTCTACCTGTCGGCCGGCAAACGCGAGCAGACCAAGCTCGCCAATCGCCTGGCCATCCTCGACGCCGCGCGCGAGGCGTTCGGCGAACTCGGCTTCGAGGCGGCGACGGTGCGCGACATCATCCGCCGCACCAGTCTGTCGGTGGGCGCCTTCTACAACTACTACCGCTCCAAGGAGGAGGTGTTCGACGCCCTGGCCGACGAGGGCGCCCGCCGCTTCCGGCCGATCCTCAAGGCCCAGTCGGCCAAGGCGACGGACTTCGAATCCTATCTGCGCTCGGCGGTCAGGGCCTATTTCGACTTCCTGGCCAGCGAACAGGAAGCCTGGCTGGTCAGCGCCGCCGCCCGCCGCGAGCCGATGCCGCACGCCCGCAACACTCCGGAGATCCTGGCGGTGTTCGAGGAGGTGCGCACGGTCTTCGCCGGCGTCATGGATCGCGACCTCGCCCCCAAGGTTGATCTCGATTATTTCGCCGCCGCCTGCATCGCCATCGCCCGCGAGATCGGCGACAAGATGATGGAGCGCCGGCCCATGGACGTCGATGCGGCGACGCAGTTCGTCGTCCGCCTGATCCTCGGCGGCGCCCCGGCCCTTCCCCGCGTCGAGCCGCCCGCCGGCGATGGCTGAGCCCGCGCCGCGCCGGATGCGGGCGCTGGTGGTCGAGGCTCTGGGGCCGGACTACGCCGGCTGCGCGGTCCGCGAGATCGAAACCCCGGCCCCGGCGCCGGGCGAAGTGCGGATCGAAGTCCGCGCCGCCGCCGTCAACTTCCCCGATCTCCTGATGACCCGCGGCGAGTATCAGCACAAGCCGGCCTTGCCGTTCATTCCGGGACTGGAGATATCCGGCGAGATCGACGCCCTCGGCGAAGGCGTCGGGTCATGGAAGATCGGCGACGCGGTGGTCGGCGGGGCGCGGATCGGCGGCTTCTCGCAATCGGCGGTGGCTTCGGCCTCCGCCCTGCGCGCCAAGCCCGAGTGGCTGTCGTTCGCGCGGGCCAGCGCCTGCGGCGCCGCTTATCTCACCGCCTGGGTCGCCCTGGTCCGGCGGGCGCGGCTGGAAGCCGGCGATTGGGTCCTGGTCCACGGCGCGGCCGGCGGCGTCGGCCTGGCCTGCGTCGATCTCGCCAAGACCCTGGGCGCCCGGGTGATCGCCGCCTCGGCTTCGGACGAAAAGCTCGCGGTGGTCGCCGCTGAATACGCACCCGATGCCTGTGTGAACGTGACCGGTGGCTTTCGCGAGGAGGTCAAGGCGATCACCGGCGGCCGGGGCGCCGACATCATCCTCGATCCGGTCGGCGGGGATGTCTTCGACGAAAGCGTCCGCTGCATCGCCTTCGACGGACGCCTGGTGGTCATCGGCTTCACCTCGGGCCGAATCCCGGCCATCGCGGTCAACCTGCCGCTGATCAAGGGCTTCTCCGTCGTCGGCGTCCGCGCCGGCGAATACGGCCGCCGCTTCCCCGAGCGTGGCCGGGAGAACCTCGACGCCGTCTGGCGCCTCGCCGCCGAGGGCCGTATCCGGCCCCGCGTCCACGCCCAGTTCCCCCTCGCCGACTGGCGCGCGGCCTTCGATCTGCTGGCCGATCGCCAGGTCATCGGCAAGGTGGTGATCTTGCCCGATCATTGACACACCGCGGCCCTTCCCCTATCAGCGCGCCCTCATTCTGATCGGAGTTTCCCCGTGAAGCGGACTTTCCAGCCGTCCCGGCTCGTGCGCAAGCGCCGTCACGGCTTCCGCTCGCGCATGGCCACCCGCAACGGCCGCAAGATCGTCGCCCGCCGCCGCACCCGCGGCCGCAAGCGCCTCACGGCGTAGCTTCACTTCATCCTTCTCCCCTCGCCGGAGAAGACTTCCCCCGCGAGAGCGGGTCGGATGAGGGCCGCACCAGCCCATCGGATTTTGTCTGCCCCAAGCAAGCTTCCCGCCGTCGGCGCGACCCCTCAACCGGCCACCTCTCGGCGTCCACCTTTCTCCCGCGAGGGGAGAAGGCTAGCCAGTGTCCCCCCTTGATCGAACGCCTCAAAAAACGCCCCGACTTCCTCGCCGCCGCCGCCGCCCTGGCCTGCGCGCACGGCGCGATGGTCGTCCAGGCGCGAGACCGGGCCGACGGCGAGGATCTGATCCGGCTCGGCTTCACCGCCACCCGGCGGATCGGCGGGGCGGTGGCGCGCAACCGGGCCAAGCGGCGGCTACGGGAGGCGGCGCGGCTCATCGCCCCCCTTCATGCCAGGGCCGGCTGTGACTATGTGTTCATCGCGCGAGGCGGGACCACGAGGCGCCCGTGGGGGCGGTTGCTTGACGATATGAAAACCGCGCTGATAAGGCTCGCCGCCGATCTCGAAGCCGGCCATACGACGGCTCCCGGGCGCGCGCCCTCACCCCGACAACCGCCCACGGGGCCCCGCTGATCGACATGCCCAACGACAACAACAAGAACATGATCCTCTTCATCGCCATCTCGGCGATCCTGGTTCTGGGCTATCAGTTCTTCGTCATCTCCCCGGCCGAGAAGCGCGCCCAGATCGCCCGCGCCCAGGCCGAGGCCACCGCGCCGGCGACGGCGGCGGCGACGGGACCGGTCCAATCCCAGCTTTCGCGGGCGCAGGCGCTGGCCCTCGGCCCCAGGGTCACCATCGACACTCCCTCGCTCATCGGCTCCATCGCCTTGAAGGGCGCGAGGGTCGATGATCTCTCTCTCAAGGGCTACCGCGACACCATCGAGAAGACCTCGCCGCTGGTCGAACTGCTGCGCCCCGAGGGCATGGCCGACGCCTATTTCGCCGAACTGGGCTGGGCCGGGGTCAATCTTCCCGGTCTGCCGGCCCCCGACACCGTCTGGACCCTCGCCTCCGGCGACGTCCTCTCGCCTGGCCATCCGGTGGTCCTGACCTACGCCTCACCCTCGGGTCTCACGTTCACCCGCCGGATCGAGATCGATGCCAAGTTCATGTTCACCTTCACCGACACCGTCGCCAACACGGGTCCAGCGCCGGTGACCCTGCTGCCCTACGTCTCCGTCCAGCGTCAGGGTCTGCCCGGGGGATTGAACAAGAACAACATCGTTCACGAGGGCGCCATCGGCGTTCTCGGCCTCGACAAGCCCGATCTCCAGCTCGCCAGCTACAAGGACTGGAAAAAGAAGGGCGAGATCGACTGGCAGTCCAGGGGCGGCTGGCTGGGGATCACCGACAAATACTGGATGACCGCCTTCGTGCCCATCCAGTCCGAGCGCATCGACGCCAAGGCCCGGGTGACCACCGACCGGGCGACCGGCATCGACATCTATGAGACCACTTACACCGCCGGGGCGCGGGCAGTTGCCTCCGGCGCCCAGGTCAGCGAGGTCAGCCACCTCTTTGCCGGCGCCAAGACCGTGCCGCTGCTGAAGGACTATCAGAAGACCATCGGCGCCCCTCGCTTCGACGACGCGGTGGACTGGGGCCACCTGTGGTTCCTGACCAAGCCGATCTTCTGGCTGCTCGAACAGTTCTACCAGCGGGTCGGCAATTTCGGCGTCGCCATCCTGATGCTCACCGTGGTCATCCGCGCCCTGACCTTCCCGCTGGCCAACAAGGGCTTCGAGATGGGCGTCAAGATGAAGAAGCTGCAGCCCCAGCTCAAGGAGCTGCAGGCGCGGCTGAAGGAGGATCCCGCCGCTCAGCAGAAAGAGATGATGGCCCTCTACGCCAAGGAGAAGGTCAATCCGGTCACCGGCTGCCTGCCGATCTTCCTGCAGATCCCGGTCTTCTACTCCCTGACCAAGCTGTTCACCGTGACCATCGAGATGCGGCACGCGCCGTTCTTCGGCTGGATCCACGATCTGTCGGCCCGCGATCCGACCACGATCATGAACCTGTTCGGCCTGATCCCCTGGGATCCCTCGTCGGCCCCCCTGATCGGGGCCTTCCTCGGCGGCATGCTCCACGTCGGCGTCTGGCCGCTGCTCTACGGCTTTTCCATGTGGCTGAGCCAGTCGATGACCCCGCAGACCGGCATCGATCCGACCCAGCAGATGATGTTCAAGGTCATGCCGTTCCTGTTCACCTTCATCCTCGCCCAGTATTCCGTGGGCCTTCTGATCTACTGGACCTGGAGCAGCCTGATCACCATCCTCCAGCAGTATCTGATGATGCGGCGATTCAAGGTCGATAATCCGATCGACGACTTCATCGGCCGCTTCGCCGCCAAGCCCCAGCCGCCGGGGTGACCGGGGCGCCGGAGTCCGATTTCGGCGAGGCCGGGATCGAGGCCGCCCGGGTGCTGTTCGCCCGGCCCGCAACCTTCATGATGGGCGCGGTCTCCATGGACGGCCTGCCGGCCCCCGATCTGCCGGAAGTCGCCTTCGCCGGCCGCTCCAACGTCGGCAAGTCGTCGCTGATCAACGCCCTGGCGGGCCGCCACCGCCTGGCCCGCGCCTCCACCGAGCCGGGACGGACGCGGGAGATCAACTTCTTCCTCCTCGACGATCGGCTGCGGCTGGTCGATCTGCCGGGCTACGGCTTCGCCCGCGCCTCCAAGGGGACGACCCGCAGGTTTCAGGACCTCGGACGCGCCTATCTGCGCGGACGGCCGAACCTCAAGCGGGTCTATCTGCTCATCGATGCCCGCCATGGCCTCAAGGCGCCCGACGCCGAGGCCCTCGACGCCCTGGATGGGGCCGCCGTTTCCTACCAGGTGATCCTCACCAAGGCCGACAAGGTCAAGGCTTCCGAAGTCACGGCGACGACCGAGCGCACGGCATTGGCCATCGCCCGCCGCCCCGCCGCCTTCCCGCGCGTCCTCGCCACCTCGGCGGAAAGGGGCGACGGCATGGCCCTCCTGCGCGCCGAGATCGCCGCCGCCGCCTTCGCATGACATTGTCGCCGTCGTTCGCTATTGCCGCTCGGCCATGAGGACCAGCGTGTGAGAGAGACGCCGGAAGAGCCGGGCTGGGCGACCGCCAAGACCCTGGCCGAAGCCCTGCCGTTCATCCAGATCTACGACCGCCAGACGGTGGTGATCAAATATGGCGGCCACGCCATGGGCGAGGAGGGTCTGGCCAGGCTGTTCGCGGCCGATGCCGTGCTGCTCAAGCTGCTCGGCCTGCTGCCGGTGGTGGTTCACGGCGGCGGCCCGCAGATCTCGCGAATGCTGGAGCGGGCGGGGGTGAAGTCGACCTTCATCGATGGCCTGCGGGTCACCGATCGAGCCGCCATGGAGGTCGCCGAGATGGTCCTCTCCGGGGCGATCAACAAGGAGATCGCCAACTGGATCAACCAGGCCGGGGCGATGGCCGATGTCCGCGGCGTCGGGCTCTCCGGCAAGGACGCGCGGCTGATCACCGTGGCCAAGGCGACCCGCACCCGCCGGGATCCGGATTCCAGCATCGAACAGGTCGTCGATCTGGGCTTCGTCGGCGAGCCGACGGCGGTCGATCCCAAACTCATCCGAGGCCTGATCAACTCGGATGATCATTACATCCCGGTGGTCGCCCCGATCGGCGTCTCGGCCGAGGGCGAAACCTACAACATCAACGCCGACACCGTCGCCGGCGCCCTGGCCGGGGCGCTCAAGGCCAAGCGGATGCTGCTGCTCACCGACGTCGCCGGGGTCCTGGACCGTGACGGCGCCCTGGTCCGCCAGCTGACCATCGCTGAGGCGCGCGCCGCCATCGCCGGCGGCGTCACCACCGGCGGCATGATCCCCAAGCTGGAGACCGCCATCGCCGCCGTCGAAGCGGGCGTCGAGGCTGTGGTCATCCTCGACGGCCGGCGGCCCCACGCCATGCTCGTCGAGCTGTTCACCGAACACGGCGCCGGAACCCTGGTGCGCGCGTGACCGGCGCCGACCTCACCCACATCGACACCTGGCTGTTCGACCTCGACAACACCCTCTATCCGCTGGACTCCGGGCTGGGTCTGATCGTCTCCGAGCGGATCACCGATTTCGTCGCCGATCTGACCGGTCTGGCGCGCGAGGCGGCCCACGCCCTGCAGAAGAAATACCTCATCGACCATGGTCTGACGCTGCGCGGCCTGATGCTCCACCACGGCGTCGATCCGGACGTCTATCACGCCAATC
>DASRLN010000010.1:0-7163 GCA_035648435.1 Caulobacteraceae bacterium | reverse complement strand
ATACGGTCGAGGCCGAGATCACGTTCGAGGACGGCTTCACCGCGTGCGCGCGCGCCTCGCGGGTCGCGCAGGGTCGGGAGCGGACCCTGCGGCTGATCTGGCCGGAGGGGGACCTGACCATCGACTTCCTGGCCAACACCTTCGAGAACAACACCCCCTTCGCCTTCGACGCCGGCTTCGCCGCCGGCCCCGCCGCGCGGGACCGTCTGGGGGCGAGCCTGGCGCGCTTCATCGCCGCGGTGCGGGGGGACGCGCCGGCGCCCATGGCCAGCGCCGCCGACGGCCTGCGCGCGCTCGATCTGGCGCTTGCGGTGGAACAGGCGGTGGGTGGATAAAGTCTTGGCCAGACGAGGAGAGCGCCGATGACCACCGCTTATGATTTCAGCTTCACCGACATCGACGGCGAGACGCTGCCCCTGTCGAAGTTCGCGGGCAAGCCGGTGCTGGTGGTCAACACCGCCTCGAAGTGCGGGCTGACGCCGCAATACGAGGGGCTGGAGAAACTCTGGGCCGACTACCGCGACAAGGGCCTCGTGGTCCTCGGCGTGCCCTGCAACCAGTTCGCCGGCCAGGAGCCGGGGAGCGAGGCGGAGATCAAGGATTTCTGCGCGCTGAATTTCAACGTCGATTTCCCGATGACCGCCAAGACCGAGGTCAAGGACGCCGGCCGGCACCCCTTTTTCGCCTGGGCGCAGGGAGAACTGGGAGACGCCGCCGTGCCGGCGTGGAACTTCCACAAGATCCTCATCGGCCCGCACGGCGAAGCCCTCGCCGCCTACGGCTCGCGCACCGAGCCGCTCGCCCCCGAGATCACCGCAGCGGTGGAAAAGGCGCTGTAGGGAGACTCGATCTCGATCCTCGCCCTTCGCGCCATCGAGACCGCGTCATGACCGGAGCGCGGGCTTCCAGCCCGCTCTTGCCGTCAGCGGCAATGCCATCACCACGGCTTTGCTGGCCGGCGCAGTCGTGGCCAGATGGAAAGGGAGCGGGCTGGAAGCCCGCGCTCCGGGAAACGATGCCGGCGCCGCAATTCAGCCGGCCGATACCGCCCTTCTGACGAAGATAGGAGTAGATCGCGCGTGAGGATTGTGAGGCAACGGAGCCACCGTTTGCCCTAAGTCTTCCCCTCGGCCTTGGCCCGTTCGATCCCGGCCGTCACCATCGTCCGGGCTTCCGCGGCGTCGCCCCAGCGGAGGATCCTGACCCACTTGCCGGGTTCGAGGTCTTTGTAGTGGGCGAAGAAGTGCTCGATCTGCTGGAGCGTGATGGCGGGCAGGTCGGTGTAATCGTCGATCGCGTCGTAGCGCTGGGTGAGCCTGTGGCCCGGCACGGCGATCAGCTTCTCGTCGCCGCCTGCCTCGTCCTCCATGATCAGCACCCCGACGATGCGGCAGCTCATGATCGCGCCGGGGGCGACGGCGCGGGTGTTGGCGACCACCACATCGCAGGGATCGCCGTCGCCCGAGAGGGTGTGGGGGATGAAGCCGTAGTTCCCCGGATAGCGCATGGCCGTATAGAGGAACCGATCGACCACCAAGGCGCCGGAGGCCTTGTCCATCTCGTACTTGATCGGCTCCCCGCCGATGGGAACCTCGATGACCACGTTCACTTCGCGGGGCGGATCGATGCCGATGGCGACGGCCGCGAGGTTCATGGAGGGTCTCCTTGCGCGCCCTGATTTTGCGCGGCCGACGACGCTCGGCTAGGGATGCCCCGCCTTAGACTAAGAAGCCAGCCATGACCAAGAAACCCGACGGGACGTGGGATAAATCACGGCTTCCCAGTCGCCACGTGACCGAGGGTCCGCAGCGGGCGCCGCACCGGTCGTTCTACTACGCCATGGGCCTGGGGACGCGGGAGATCGCGGCCCCGTTCGTGGGCGTGGTTTCGTGCTGGAACCAGGCGGCGCCGTGCAATACCGCCCTGATGCGCCAGGCCCACGCGGTCAGCGCCGGGGTCAAGGCGGCCGGCGCCACGCCGCGCGAATTCTGCACCATCACCGTCACCGACGGCATCGCCATGGGCCACGAGGGCATGCGCTCGTCCCTGGTCAGCCGCGAGGTCATCGCCGATTCCGTCGAACTGACCGTGCGCGGTCACGGCTACGACGCCCTGGTCGGCGTGGCCGGCTGCGACAAGTCCCTGCCGGGGATGATGATGGCCATGCTGCGGCTGAACGTGCCCTCGGTGTTCCTCTATGGCGGCTCGATCCTGCCCGGCCGCTGGCGCGGGCGCGATGTGACGGTGGTCGATGTCTTCGAGGGCGTCGGACAGCATTCGGCGGGCAAGCTGGCGTTGGAGGATCTGGCCGAACTCGAGCGCAGCGCCTGTCCCGGCGAGGGGGCCTGCGGCGGCCAGTTCACCGCCAACACCATGGCCTGCGTCTCCGAGGCCATTGGCCTCGCCCTGCCGCTGTCCTGCGCCCTTCCAGCCCCCTACGAGAGCCGCGACCGCTATGCCGTCGCTTCCGGCGAGGCGGTGGTGCGGCTGATCGAAAGCGGCCTGCGACCGCGCGACATCTGCACGCGCCAGGCGTTCGAGAACGCGGCGGCGGTGGTCGCGGCGACCGGCGGCTCGACCAACGGCGCCCTTCACCTGCCGGCCATGGCCCACGAGTGCGGCGTCGCCTTCACCCTGCGCGACGTGGCCGAAATCGCCCGGCGCACGCCCTACCTCGCCGACCTCAAGCCCGGCGGCCGCTACGTCGCCAGGGACATGGGCGAGGCCGGCGGCGTGCCGGCCCTGATGCGGACCCTGCTCGACGGCGGCTTCCTCCACGGCGAGTGCATGACCGTGACCGGCCGGACGCTGGCCGAGAACCTGGCCGACGTCGTCCTGCGCGGCGACCAGGACGTCATCCGGCCGGTCTCCAGCCCCCTGTCGCCCACCGGCGGGGTCGTCGGCCTGTGGGGCTCGCTCGCCCCCGACGGGGCGATCGTCAAGGTCGCCGGCATGGCCTCGCACCGCGTCCACCGCGGCCCGGCCCGGGTGTTCGACGGCGAGGAGGCCTGTTTCGCCGCCGTCGCGGCCGGCGACTACCGCGACGGCGAGGTCCTGGTCATCCGCTACGAGGGACCCAGGGGTGGTCCCGGCATGCGCGAAATGCTCTCGACCACGGCGGCGCTGTCGGGACAGGGCAGGGGAGGCAGGGTCGCCCTGGTCACCGATGGACGTTTCTCCGGCGGCACCCGGGGCCTGTGCGTCGGCCACGTCGGACCCGAAGCCCAGGAGGGCGGGCCGATTGCCCTCGTCAAGGACGGCGACATCATCGCCATCGACGCCGACGCCGGAACCCTCGACCTGGAGGTCGATGCGATCGAACTCGAGACCCGCCGGCGCCACTGGGCGCCGCGCGAGACCGCCTATGGCGCCGGCGCGCTGTGGAAATTCGCCCAGAGCGTCGGTCCCGCCCACCTGGGCGCCGTCACCCATCCGGGCAAGGTCGGCGAGCGTCATGTCTATGCCGACCTTTGACTTCCTGGAGCGCGGGCTTCCAGCCCGCTCCTACTGTACAGTCGTCGCCGCCAGTATGCGGCCTGGAAGGCCGCGCTCCGAAGTGAGAACCGTGTCGTGAAGACCCTCGGCCTGCTCGGCGGGATGAGTTGGGAGAGCACGGCGGTCTATTACCAGCGGCTCAACCGCATGGCGCGGGAGCGACTGGGCGGCCAGCATTCGGCGAGCCTCTTAATCTGGTCGGCGGATTTCGCGCCGATCGCCGCCATGCAGGCGGCCGGCGACTGGGTCGGGGCGACGGCGGTGCTCGTCGATGCGGCGCGCGGGCTGGAAGGCGCCGGCGCGGAGGGCCTGCTGATCTGCGCCAACACCATGCATCGCATGGCGCCGGAAGTTCAGGCGGCGATCGCGATCCCGGTGATCCATGTGGCCGACGCGGCGGCGGCGGCGATCCGATCGGCCGGATGCGCGCGGCCGCTGCTGCTGGCCACCCGCTTCACCATGGAGCAGGCCTTCTACCGCGAGCGGCTCCGCGCCGGCGGCGTCGAAGCGCTGACGCCGGGGCCAAAGGATCGCGAACGGCTCCACGCGATCATCTTCGACGAGCTGGTCCAGGGCCGCTTCGAACCAACCTCGCGCGCGGCGCTGGTGTCGATCGTCGAACAGGCGGTCAGCGAGGATGGCGCCGACGGCGTGATCCTCGGCTGCACGGAGTTCGGCCTGCTCGTCGGGGCCGCCGATCTGCCGGTTCCGGTGTTCGACACCACGGAGATCCACGCGCGGGCCGGGATGGACTTCGCCGTGACCTAAGGCAGGGGCGAAACGCCGAAGGCGTAGGGGTGGATGAGGATCATGGCGGCGTAGATCGCCACGGCCAGCGCCAGGCGCCACCAGCCGATCTCGGCGATGTTCAGCGATTGCCGGCCCGCCGCGATGGCGGCGAAGGGGATGTTCGAGGTTCGGGCGGCGAAGGCGGTCCAGGTTTCGCCCAGGGGGCTTGCGCTTGGCGTCGATGCTGGCGGTCCCGAACAGGGCCAGCGCCAGGAGCGATCCGAACAGCACCAGGCTGGCGGCGTCGCCGCCCACCAGCAGGTGGCCCGCCGCCCAGATCGCCACGCCCCACAGGAAGGGATGGCGGGTGATCCGCAGCACGCCCCTGGCGACGTCCGGCCTTTCCAAGGTCGCCTGCTGGCCGACGCTGGTCGGATTGGGCGTGGAGAGGCCCGGGACGATGAACAGGAAGGCGATCAGCTGGACGACAAGCTGGACTTCCTTCGTCGCGCGGGTCGCGCCCCACCAGACGGTGTCGGCGCTACCACCTCTGGCCGCCGCATAGCCGAAGCCGAGCCAGGCCAGCACGGCCACCGAGGTCAGCGAAAAGAAACCCATATAGGCGCCCTGGCCGATCGCGCCGGTGGCGGCGTCGCGAACTCGGGTGCCGGAGACCAGCAGATGCAGCAGGACGAAGGCGACGGCGGCGGCGATGAGGTTGATCATGGCGCTCTCCCGCCGGACCCGGCGCCCGACCGCCGGAGAAGCTACCCCTGAAGTTTGAACTCCGCCACCACCGGCACATGGTCTGAGGGTCGCTCGCCGGCGCGGACGTCCTTGTGGATGACGATCCCGGCGAGGGCGTCGGCGGCTTGGGGCGAGAGAAGCAGATGGTCGATGCGGATGCCGTGATTGCGCTGCCAGGCGCCGGCCTGATAGTCCCAGAAGGTGTAGCCCCCGGGCGCGCCGTCGGCGGCCATGTAGGCGTCGGTGAGGCCCAGCCACTTCAGG
This sequence comes from Caulobacteraceae bacterium, assembly GCA_035648435.1. Classification (GTDB taxonomy): domain Bacteria; phylum Pseudomonadota; class Alphaproteobacteria; order Caulobacterales; family Caulobacteraceae; genus Acaudatibacter. The sequence goes on along the minus strand of DASRLN010000010.1, from coordinate 1,928 downwards.
GCGCGGAAGGCGCGCCGGCTCTCGGGTTGGAAGAGGGCGTCTCCGAGCCAGGAAGCCGGATTGTCGGCATCCTCGGCCTCCGGGATGACATTGAAGTCGCCGGCCAGGACCAGCGGTTCTTCCAAAGCCAGCAGCTCGCGAGCGCGGGCGTTCAGGCGCGCCATCCAGGCGAGCTTATAGGCGAATTTTTCCGTTCCGATCGGATTGCCGTTGGGAAGGTAGATCGCCGCCACGCGCACCGGCTCCGGCCCCGACACGGTGGCCTCGAGATAGCGGGCGTGGTCGTCGCCCTCGCCGCCGGGCAGGCCCTTGCGGACATCCTCAAGTGGCGTCCTGGAGAGCAGGGCGACGCCGTTGTAGGTCTTCTGGCCGTGCACCGCGACGTTGTAACCCAGACGCTCGAAGGCCTCGGCGGGGAACTTCTCGTCGATGCACTTGATCTCCTGGAGGCAGGCGACGTCGGGCCTTTCTTCCTCGAACCAGCGCAGCACGGTTTCGAGACGGGCGTTGATCGAATTGACGTTCCAGGTGGCGATGCGCACGGCGCCGGCCGCGGTCAGATCGAGAAGCTGACGCCGCAGCCGCAGCTGGTCTTGGCGTTGGGGTTCCTGACCCGGAACTCGGCCGCCGCCAGTTCGTCGGCGAAATCGATCTCGGATCCGGCGAGGAGGCCCAGGGAGATCACATCGACCACCGCGGCGGCGCCGTCGCGTTCCACGCATATGTCGTCGTCATTGGCCGCCTCGACGAGTTCGAAACGATATTGGAAGCCCGAACAGCCGCCGCCATCGACCGCGACGCGCAGCATCACCGTCCGGCCCTCGGCGGCCGAGATGGCGCGCAGGCGGCGCGCGGCGGCGTCGGAGAGGGTGAGGCTGGCCTGGGTCCGGGTCATGCGCGTTTCTTGGGAATCCCCATCGTCGCCTATATGAGGGCGCGGAGGCCCCGGCGCAAAGGGGCGATCAGGATCGAAGGCGGCCATGGCCTCCGGCGGCGCACGGCGAGTGGCCTGGGCGGAAGACCCGGCGCGGTCGCGCGGCCGGCGCCACGCCGAAGCGCCCAGCGCCACACGGACCCCGTTCGCCCGCGACCGCGACCGCATCATCCACGCCACCGCGTTTCGCCGGCTTAAGGAGAAGACTCAGGTCTTCGTGGCGCACGAGGGGGATCACTTCCGCACCCGCCTCACCCATTCCCTGGAGGTGGCCCAGATTTCGCGCGCCGTCGCCACCGCCCTAGGGCTCGACGCCGACCTCGCCGAGACCATCGCCCTGGCCCACGACCTCGGCCACCCGCCCTTCGCCCACGCCGGCGAGGAGGAACTCGAAAAGCGGATGGCGGCCTTCGGCGGCTTCGATCACAATGTCCAGACCTTCCGGGTGCTGACCAGGCTGGAGCATCGTTATCCGGACTTCATTGGACTGAATCTCACCTGGGAAACGCTGGAGGGGGTGGTCAAGCACAATGGCCCGGCCAGCGGCATGCTGGACCGGCCGGCGTGGCGCGAGATCGTCGATTTCAACGCCGGCCATGACCTGCGCCTCGCCACCTTCGCTTCGGCCGAGGCCCAGGTGGCGGCGCTGGCCGACGACATCGCCTACAACAACCATGACGTCGATGATGGCCTGGCCGCCGGCCTGTTTGGCATCAATGAGCTGATCGACGTCCCCCTGATCGGTCCGGTTCTGGCGGGCGTCGATCGCGATTACCCCGATCTCGACGATCGCCTGACCCGTCTGGAAGCCGTGCGCCGCCTGATCGGGATCATGGTCGGCGATCTGATGACCGAGACCCGCGCCCGCGCCGACGCCGCGCGGATCGACTCGCCGGAGAGGGTCCGGACGCTCGGCCACGCGCTGGTCGCCTTCTCGCCGGAAACCACCGAGGCTCTCGCCCGGCTGCGCGCCTTCCTCCATGAGCGGATGTAC
>DASRLN010000009.1:0-5168 GCA_035648435.1 Caulobacteraceae bacterium | reverse complement strand
GGGCGATCATGGGGATACCGGAGGGTTGGCGGTCTGGCGCGCGGTCTGGCCGATGGCGCCGCTTGGCGCAAGGCGCTATGAAACCTCGAATGACCGACGCACACGGCGGGAGGGAACCATGATGAGGCGAAGAGATTTAGCGATCGTTCTGGCGACGATGACGTTGACCATGACCTCCTCGAGCGTCTCGGCGGCAGCGGTTGGCGCCATTCCCGCCTCGATCGTCGCGGCGGTGGCCGATCCATCGCGCCCGGCCGCCGACCGCGACCTCGACGCGGCGCGCAAACCGGCCGAAACCCTGGCCTTCATCGGCGTCGGGCGGGGCGACAAGGTCGTCGATATCATCCCCGGCCAGGGCCAGTATTTCACCCACCTGTTCGCCGCCGCCGTGGGTCCCAAGGGGGTCGTCTACGCCTTCGTCCCCTCGGAGCTTGCGAAGATGATCAAGACGCCTCTTCCGGCGAACGGGGCCAGACCGGATCCCACGCGGCCCAATGTGGTTTTCCTCGTCGGGCCGGCCAATGACTTCGCCACCCCCGAACCGGTCGATGTGGTGTGGATCCGCCAGAACTACCACGATCTCCACGACCCGTTCATGGCCCCGACCAACCTGGCGACCTTCAACGCGGCGGTGTTCAAGGCGCTCAAGCCCGGCGGCGTCTACGTGATCCTGGACCACTCCGCTCCCGACGGCTCGGGGCTGGCCAGCACCAACACCACCCACCGGATCGACGCCGCGGCGGTGAAGTCGGAAGTGACCGCGGCCGGCTTCAAATTCGAGGGAGAGAGCAACATTCTGCGCAATCCGGGCGACACCCGCGACAAGCTGGTCTTCGATCCGGCCATTCGTGGCCACACCGACCAGTTCATCTACAAGTTCCGCAAGCCGGGCTGACGTCGGCATGAGCGGCGTCGCCTTCATCGGCCTGGGTCACATGGGCGCGGGCATGGCGGCAAATCTCGCCAAGGCCGGCCGCGAGGTGCTGGCGTTCGATCTTTCGGCGGCGGCCGTGGAACGGGCGGTGGCGGCCGGATGCCGGGCTAGCGCCTCGGCTGCCGAAGCGGTGGCTTCGGCGGACGTGGTGATCACCATGCTGCCGGCGGGGAGCCACGTGCGAACCGTCTGGCATGAAGACATCCTGCCTCACGCCAGACCGGACGCCTTGCTGATCGATTGCTCCACCATCGACCCAGACAGCGCCCGCGTGGTGAGCGAAGCGGCGGCGAAGCTGGGTTTCCGCGCCGCCGACGCTCCGGTTTCAGGCGGCATCATGGCGGCGGACGCCGGGACCCTGGCCTTCATGGTCGGCTGCGAGGCGGCGGATTTCCCCGCCGTCGAGACCGCCTTGGGGCCGATGGCGCGGATCGCGATCCACGCCGGCGGGGCCGGGGCCGGTCAGGCGGCCAAGATCTGCAACAACATGCTGCTCGGCGTTTCCATGCTGGGCGTGTGCGAAGCCTTCGCGCTGGCCGAGAAGCTGGGCCTCGACGCCGACCGGTTCTTTGAGATCGCCGCGAAATCTTCCGGCCAATGCTGGTCGCTGACCACCTATTGCCCATGGCCGGGGCCGGTCCCCACGGCGCCGTCGAACAAGGGATACGAAGGCGGCTTCCTCACCGCCCTGATGCTCAAGGATCTCAAGCTCGCCCAGGCCGCGGCGGCCGCCTCGGGCGCGGCGACGCCGATGGGCGCCCAGGCCGAGGCTCTCTACGCGATGTTCGATGGGCTCGGCTTCGGCGGTCGTGACTTCTCGGCCATCCTGCAACTCCTGCGCGGCCGGCTTGCCGAACTCTGATCGCCCGCGTTTCCGACTCCTTTAGGGGAATGCGCCTAGATGACAGACGAGGCGGGTTCGTGCGAAGAACCGCCTCTCTCCCCCGCCGATCGCGGAGATGAAGGCTGATGGACTACAAGACCGCGTTCGAGACCGCCGTGGGCAAGGTGCGCGACGAGGGCCGCTATCGGGTCTTCGCCGATCTGAAGCGCCATTGCGGCGCCTTTCCCATCGCCACCTGGACCGCGCCGTCGGGCGAGGCCCGCGACGTGGTGGTCTGGTGTTCGAACGACTACCTCGGCCAGGGCGAGAACCCGGTGGTGCTGGAAGCCATGCACCGGGCCATCGACGAGGCGGGCTCGGGCTCGGGCGGCACGCGCAACATATCGGGGACGACGCACTATCACGTCGAACTCGAGGCCGAGATCGCCGACCTGCACGCCAAGCAGGCGGCGCTTCTGTTCACCTCGGGCTACGTCGCCAACGAGACCACCCTGGCGACGGTGCAGCGAATCCTTCCGGGCCTGATCATCTTTTCCGACGCCCAGAACCACGCCTCGATGATCGCCGGCATCCGCAACGGCGGATGCGAACGCAGGATCTTCCGCCACAACGATCTCGCGCACCTCGAGAGCCTGCTGGCCGGCGCACCGGCCGACGCGCCCAAGCTGGTGGCTTTCGAGAGCGTCTATTCGATGGACGGCGACATCTCGGACATCGCCGCCACCGCCGCCCTGGCCAGGAAATATGGCGCGCTCACCTATCTCGACGAGGTCCATGCCGTCGGCCTCTACGGGACCCGGGGCGGCGGCGTATCCGAACGCGACGGGGTGGCCGGCGAGATCGACATCATCGAAGGCACGCTCGGCAAGGCCTTCGGGGTCATGGGCGGCTACATCGCCGCCGACGCGGCCGTGATCGACGCCATCCGCTCGCACGCCGCGGGCTTCATCTTCACCACCTCCCTGCCGCCGGCGCTGACCGCCGGCGCCCTGGCCTCGATCCGCTGGCTCAAGGCGCACGACGAGGTGAGGCGGCGCCATCAGGAGCGCGCCGCGACGCTCAAGCAGCGAATGGCCGCGGCCGGACTGCCGGTGATGGCCTCGTCGGTGAGCCATATCGTCCCGGTGATGGTGGGCGATCCGGTGCACACCAAACTCGTCTCCGACATGCTCCTCGCCGACCACGGCATCTATGTGCAGCCGATCAACTATCCGACCGTCGCCAGGGGGACGGAGCGCCTGCGATTCACCCCGTCGCCGGCCCACACCGACGCCATGATGGATGACCTCGTCGAAGCCCTCTCGGCCCTCTGGGCGCGCTGCAACATCCAGCGCATGGGCGGCGTGGCGGCGTAGGGTTCATCCGGCGGCGCGAAACGAGACGCGCTGACCCTGGAGCTTCGGGATTCCAGAAGGTTGGCGGAGCACACCCCATGACGAACGGCCAAAACCGCGGCACGACCGGCGCCAGCCGCGAGCCCGGGGGAAAAGGGGTCAGAGTCATTTATTGACAGAACAGAGTTGGCGGCGCACGATCAAGCGCTCCATTGGAGAGCGCCGATGCCGCGCCGCCCACGGCTGGTCCTGGCCGGCCATCCGCACCACCTCATCCAGCGCGGCAACAACCGCCAGGCGATCTTCTTCGAGGACGCCGACCGGCGCTTCCTCCTGGGCCGCCTCGGCGAGACGCTGAGGGCGCAAGGCTGCGCCCTGCACGCCTATGTGCTGATGACCAACCACATCCATCTGCTGGTGACGCCGCAGACCGACGATGGGATCGGCCGGCTGATGCAGTCGCTGGGGCGCAGCTACGTCGGCCACGTCAATCGAGCCTATCGCCGCACGGGGACGCTATGGGAGGGCCGGTTCAGATCGACGATCATCGACAGCGAAGCCCATCTCATGGCCTGTCACCGTTACATCGAGGCCAACCCCCTGCGCGCCGGCATGGTTGTCCACCCGCGAGACCACCGCTGGTCGAGTTGGGGCCATAACGGCGAGGGGCGCGCCGACCCGCTGGTGACCGAGCATGAACTCTACCGCGCCCTGGGCCGTTCAGCCGCCGCGCGACGCCAAGCCTACCGCGAACTCTTCGACCAGGGGCTGGACGAGGCGACCCTTGCGGCCCTGCGCGACGCGGCGCAACGCGGCTGGGTGGCTGGGCGCGACAAATTCCGCCGGGAAATCGAGACGGCGCTCGGCCGGCGCCTCGCTTCGCCGATTCGAGGACGGCCGCGTAACGAACATCACGATCAGGCGCACCCCCTCCAGGGACAGCTTCTATGAGCCGATGAGCCGGCCGACGGTAATTAACTCTGACCCCTTTTGACCAGGGTTCATCCGCGACCCCTTTTGACCCCCCCGCCTCGACCAACGAGCGCGCCATGGCGGCCCCGCTCGGCCTTCAACTCCTGAAGGCAGACGACGTCCGGCTCCGTCTCCGCCAGCCAGGCGAGGAGGTCGTCGAGGCGCTTGCCCACGTCGTTGATGTTGAGGGTGGCGATCCTCATGGCGCGCCAGGCTGGGACGCAATGCGGGGGCGGCAAACTCCGGCCCCCTCACGCCACGCGCCATCAGCGAGCCAACGGCCTGATCGACAGCTGAAATCCGAGCGCCTTGACGACGGCGGCCATGGTGGCGAGGGTCGGGTTGCCGCCGGGAGAAAACGCCCGGTAGAGGGTCTCACGCGTCAGTCCCGTATCACGGGCGATGGCGGTGATGTTGCGGGCTCGCGCCACGTCGCCGATCGCCGAGGCGATGAAGGCCGGATCGCCGTCGGCGAACGCCTCTTCGAGATACGCCGCGATGCGCTCTTCATCGAGCAGAACTTCCGCCACGTCGAAGGGCTTGGTTTCCACCGTCATCTCAAACCTCCTTCGCCATTTGCTTCGCCGTGGCGATGTCCCGCGCCTGTGTCGACTTGTCGCCGCCGCAGAGCAGGATCACCAGCACGTCGCCGCGCCGCACGAAATAGACCCGGTATCCTGGGCCATGATTGATGCGAAGCTCGCTTACGCCGTCGCCGACCGGCGCCACGTCGCCGAAATTGCCGTCGCCCATCCGTTTGATCCGAGCGGCGATCTTGGCCACCGCGCGCGCATCCCGCAGAGCGTTCAGCCATCCGATGAACGCCTCCGTGCGACGCACCTCGATCATCTGTCAGATATATGTGACGCTTACGGGTCCGGTCAAGCTGCTGCGCCGCTAGTGGGGTTGGAGAGGCGCACGCCCCCGTGGCCTGATGTCGGATTGCAATGGCCGTGCGGGTTTCCGAAGGACGCCCACTCGCAAGTCGCAACGAAATCTTGCAAAACGCTTGACAAATGCATCGCGATATGCAATATACCGCCTATGTCCGTTCACCCCATCCCGCCGGATGACGCCCCCGGCG
>DASRLN010000008.1:0-9040 GCA_035648435.1 Caulobacteraceae bacterium | reverse complement strand
CCCGCCCTCTCCCCCATGAAGGATGGGGGCGAGGGTGATCGTGGGCGAGACGTGTAAATTGTGCAGAGGAGCGAGATCGATGCCCAGTGAATACATCCAGATCGCGGCGAGCGACGGCAGCGGCGCGTTCGGCGCCTATCTCGCCCTGCCCGCCTCGGGCCAAGGCCCCGGCCTCGTCCTGGCGCAGGAGATCTTCGGCATCAACGCCGCCATCCGCGCCCTCGCCGACGCCAGCGCCGAGGAAGGCTATGTGGTGGCAGCCCCCGACCTCTTCTGGCGCCAGGCGCCGGGCGTGGAGCTCGGCTACGGCGAGGCCGACATGGCCCGGGCCTTCGCCCTCTACGAGGGATTTTCCGAGGACAAGGGGGTGGAAGACCTCGCCGCCACGGCGGCATACCTGCGGGATCGCGAGGGGAGCGGCGGCAAGGTCGGCTGCGTCGGCTTCTGTCTCGGCGGCAAGCTCGCCTTTCTCGCCGCCTGCCGCACCGGCGTCGATGTCGCCATCGGCTACTACGGCGTCGGTATCGAGAACAACCTCGCCGAGGCGGACAACATCCAGGGCCGCCTGGTGCTGCACTTCGCCGAGCTGGACGGCTTCTGTCAGACCGCCGCCCGCGAAACCATCCTGGCCGCCCTCGCCGGCCGGCCGGCGACGGAACTCTATGTCTATCCGGGCACGGACCACGCCTTCGCGCGGCCGGGCGGCGATCATTTCGACAAGACCGCCGCCTCACTCGCCCATCAGCGCACGGTGGCCGCGCTGAAGGCGGCTATGGGTCCGAACTACGACCTCGCCGCCCTCTGGGACAAGCACTGCGAATACGAGTTCGGCGTCCGCGATGTCGCCGCGACCATGGCCACCATGGTCGCCGAGCCTTACGTCAACCACGTTCCGACCATGACCGGCGGCATCGGCCACGCCGACCTCACCCGTTTCTACCGCGACCATTTCGTGGGCGGCAATCCGCCCGACACCAAACTGACGCCGGTCTCCCGGACCATCGGGGCGAGCCAGATCGTCGACGAGATGCTGTTCTCCTTCACCCACACCCGGGAGATCGACTGGATGCTGCCGGGCGTCGCTCCGACCGGCAGGTTCGTCGAGGTCCCCCTGGTCGCCATCGTCCGTTTCCGCGGCGACAAGCTCGCCCACGAGCACATCTACTGGGACCAGGCGAGCGTCCTGGCTCAGATCGGCCTCCTCGATCCCGCCAAACTGCCGGTGGCGGGCGCCGAGACCGCCCGCAAACTCATCGACGAAACCCTGCCATCCAACCGGCTGATGAACAACTGGTAGGTGCGCCTCACCGGGCAATGGGTCAGTTTTGAAATCCGAGGCCCTTGACAGGCCGCTGGCGTGTCCGACGCGCTCTGATCGACGGAAGACATGGCCGAGCGGATAGTAGCGCGTAAGGTTAAGCGCGGGCCTTAGAAGAAGGCAATCAAGGCGTAGTCTTCCCTCCAGAAAAGGGAGTTCTGAATGAGCACCGCTCAGATCGGCGCCAGCGGCGTCCTTCTCATTCAATACCGACTGCTCAAGCTCGGCATCGATTCCGCTCAAATGACGACCGACGATGGAATCGATCTGGTGGTCTATGCGTGGGGGCGAAAGAAAGCCGTCACCGTCCAGGTGAAGACCTGCCATTGCCCCAAGCCCGCTGGTGGAAAGGGAGCGCCGGCGTTGGATTGGTGGTTGCGCAGCGACAGCCCGGCCGAGGTCGTGGGATTAGTGGACTTGGCGACGGACCGCGCGTGGATGTTTCGGCACGAAGAGTTTCAAGAGAAAGCCCAGCAGAAGCCGGAAGGGCGATTGCATCTCTATTTCTACACGGACGCGGCCACCAAATCGCGCGCCGATTGTCACGTGAACGATTTCAAGCGATTCCTCCTGGAGAATCGCATCAACGACCTTTTCGGCCTTCCAGAGATTTCAAACCGAGTCACGACTTCCCGTCGGGCGCGCTTGACAGCAGGGCCGTCAGGCTCAAAGCCATGACAGGGAGAACATCGTGACCGTGATGAAGCTCATGCTCTTGCCGATCGCCGTCGCCGCGGCGGTCGTCGGGACGGCGGGGGCGCAGCCCGATGCGACGGTGATGTCGTTCACGCTGCCAAACCAGATCGCCTGGACCGGCGATCCGGACAAGGGGCCGCTGACGGCGAAACTGTGGGGCGATCCGGCCAAGAGCGGGCCCTACGCCGTTCTGGTCAAGTGGCCGCCGCATCGGATGAGCCGGCCGCACACCCATCCCTATGACCGCCATATCACCGTGATCTCCGGCGTGTGGTGGGTGGGCACGGGCAGGGTTTACGACCCCGACAAGACCACGCCCCTGCCGGCGGGATCCATCGCCACCCACTTCGCCGGCCAGCCGCACTTCGACGGCGCCAAGGACGAGCCGGCGGTGCTGGAGATCGTGGGTGAGGGTCCAGCGACGACCACGCCGGCCCCATGAGAGGCGTGCTGCGCGCTTCGCGCGACTAAGCAGAGATTCGCTCATTTCCCAACGCCAAGCCGGCGCTTGCGACCAACCCGACACGGCCGAGGCTGTCCTCCAGGCGGACGCTCCCCTCACCCCTCCCTCCCCTTTATGGGGAGGGTCGGCCGAAGGCCGGGGTGGGGCAGTGTGCAGCCCCACGACACCGTGGGTGATCGACGCAGCCCCACCCTGCCGACGCTTCGCGTCGTCTGTCCCTCCCCATGAAGGGGAGGGAGGATATCTTTTCACCACGCTTCGCGGCGCACGGGAACGGCTAAGCCAACAGCTTTCGTTGGGCGCTCCGGACAAGTTTGCCTAGAGTTGGCGCGACCGCGGCGCGAACGCCGTTACGCGGCCTTGGCCACGTTCAGCTGGATGCGCAGGCCGGCGGCGGTGGCCATGTTCACCAGGCAATCGAGGCTGAACAGCTGGATCTTGCCTCGCACCAGATCGGAAACCCTCGGCTGGGTGACGCCGAAGACCTTGGCGGCCTGGCTCCGGGTGAGGCCGTCGTGGTCGATGTGGTCTTCCAGAGCCATCATCAGCGAGGATCGCAGCCTGAGGTTTTCAGCCTCCTCCGGCGTATCGCAAATGGCGTCCCACACGCTCTCGAACCGTTCATCGGCCATGAGATGGTCCCCGCGATCAGGTCCTTGTAACGCTCCTCAGCGCTTCGCCGAAGCGGCCGATCTCCTGGGTCGTGTTGTAGTGGACGAGCGAAACGCGCACGGCGCCGCGGTCGAGGGTCAGCCCCAGCCTCGTCATCAGGCGAGGGGCGTACATGTGGCCGTCGCGGATGCCGATTCCGGCCTCGGCCATGCGTTCCACGACCATCGCCGGTTCGCGGCCGGGCAGGTTGAAGCAGACGGTCGGCACGCGCCGGGCGACGTGGTCCGGGTCGGCGATGCCGTAGATCGTCGCGCCGCACTCGGTGAGCACGCCGAGCAGCTCGCGCGACAGGCTCTGTTCGTAGGATCGGATCGCGCCCATGGCGGTTTCCAGGTGCGCCCTCGGCGTCTGCGAGGCGCCCTGGGGCGCCAGGTCGCGGCCGAGGGCCTCGAGATAGTCGATCGCCGCGCTCATGCCCGCGACGTTCTCGTAGATGAAGGTGCCGGCTTCCAGCTTGTGCGGCGGCTCGTCGGGAATGAAGTCTTCGCGGAAGGTCGGCAGGGCGATGAGCTTGTCGCGCCTGCCCCACAGAAAGCCCATGTGCGGCGCGAAGGCCTTGTAGCCCGACGAGACCATGTAGTCGCAGTCCCAGGCCGCAACGTCGATCAGGGCGTGGGGGCCGAAGTGGACGGCGTCGAGGAACAGCTCGGCGCCGACCGCGTGGGCGGCGCTCGCCGCGGCGGCGACATCGACGAGCGAGCCCAGCGCATGGGAGACCGCCGTGCAGGCGACCAGCCGGGTCCTCGCCGACAGCAGCGGGACAAGGTCCTCCACGTGCAGCCTGCCGTCCTCGCGCATCTTCCACCAGGCGAAGCGCGCGCCGGCGCGCTCCAGCGCCAGCCAGGTGGCGATGTTGGCGTCGTGGTCCAGATCGGTGACGACGATCTCATTGCGATCGTCGGCCAGGGTCTGGCCGATGGCCAGGCTGACGATGCGGATGAACGAGGTGGCGTTCATCCCGAACGCGACCTCCGACGCATCGCCGGCGTTCAGCCACGTGGCGACCTTCCCGCGCGCCGTGGCGATGACCCGGTCGACCTCGCGGCTCTTTTCATACCGCCCGCCACGCTGGACGTTGAAATTGAGCAGATGCGCGGCGACGGCGTCGAGCACCCCCCGCGGCGCCTGCGAGCCGGCGGCGTTGTCGAAATAGACAAACGGCGCGGCCCGCTCCAGCGCCGGAAACCTGGCGCGCACCGGCTCGATGGGAAATGGGATGGTCACGGAGTTCCTCACGCGATCTGCGTTCATCTGCGTAATCTGCGGATCAAATGATAGACCCTCCGCCTCCAGTCACGGCGTCCGAAGCCGGAAGCGCTGGATCTTGCCCGTCGCCGTCTTGGGCAGATCGGCGACGAACGCGATGGCGCGGGGATACTTGTAGGGCGCGATGGCCGCCTTGACGAAATCCTGGAGTTCGCGGACCAGGGCCGGCTCGTCGGCGGCCGGCGCGGCGAGGACCACGAAGGCCTTGGCGATGTGGCCCCGCTCGGGGTCGGGGTGGGCGACGACGGCGCACTCGGCGACGGCGGGATAGGCCAGCAGGGCGGCCTCGACTTCCGATCCGGCGATGTTGTAGCCGGCGGAGACGATCATGTCGTCGGCCCGGGCGACGAACCAGAAATTGCCGTCCTCGTCCTTCCGATAGGTGTCGCCGGTGATGTTCCAGCCGCCGGCGACGTATTCGCTCTGCCGCGCGTCGTCGAGGTACCGGCAGCCGGTGGGTCCGCGCACGGCCAGGCGGCCGACCTCGCCGATCGGAACCGGCTCGCCGTCGTCATCGAGGATCGTCGCCTGAAAACCCGGCACCGGCCTTCCCGTGGCGCCCGGCCGGATGTCGGCGCCGGCCGCGGAGATGAAGATGTGGATCATCTCGGTGGCCCCGATGCCGTCGATCAGCCGCAGGCCGGTTCGCGCGAACCAGGCGTCCGAGGTCGCCCTGTCGAGGGGCTCGCCGGCCGAAACGCAGAGCAGAAGGGAAGTGAGTTCGCCGGATATCGGCCGGGCCAGCATCTGGCGGTATCCGGTCGGCGCGGCGAAGAGCACGCTCACCCGATGGCGCTGGATCTGGTCGATGAGGGCGTCCGGGCCGGCGCCGGCGAGGAAGGTGGTGGCCGCGCCGATGCGCAGGGGAAAGACCAGGCCGCCGCCCAGACCATAGGTGAAGGCCATCGGCGGCGTGGCCAGGAAGACGTCATCGGCGACGGGTTTCAGCACATGGCGCGCGAAGGTGTCGGTCATCGCCAGGATGTCGCGGTGGAAATGGACGCAGGCCTTCGGCTTGCCGGTGGTTCCCGAGCTGAAGGCGATGAGGGCCGGATCGTCGCGGTGGGTGCGCACGGTCTCGAACGTCGCCGGCCGCGTCTCGGATAGTCGCCGAAGTTCGCCGAAGGTGACGATTTTCGCGGGGGCCGCGCTGGCCGCCGCCGCTTCCTGGAGTTCCGTCGTCAGCTCGTCGGCGACCAGGGCGAGGCCCACCCGGGCCTTGTCCAGGATAGGAACGAGTTCGCTCGCCCGCAGCATCGGCATGGTGGTGACCACGACGCCCCCGGCCTTCAGGATCGCCAGCCAGCAGGCGGCCAGCATCGGACCATTGGCCGCTCGCAGAAGCACGCGACCGCCGCGAACAAGGCCGAGATCGTCAACCAGAGCCCCCGCCAGGCGGTTGGCGGTCTCCAGCAGTCGCCGATAGGTCCACACGCCCTCGTCGGTGAGGATGGCGGCGCGGTCTCCCCAGCCGCGCCTGATCGCATCATCAATGAGAACCCCGCCAGCGTTCAACGCTTCCGGATAGCGCAACTCCGGCAGGTCGAAGAGAAAGACCGGCTGGGCGTCGATCGGCGGCAGGCGGTCGCGCACGAAGGTATCGACGTGAGCGGTCCAGCTACCCTCCGAGGCGCCCCCCGTCCTCAAAGCCAGGCGCCCGGAGCGCGGGCTTCCAGCCCCCCCTTGCCAACGGCTGGTCCTTCGTGTGGCGTCAAAAGATGCGGGCTGGAAGCCCGCGCTCCGATCTCGTTCGCTCTGGTGGCGGGCGATTTCACGTCTAAAGTAACTTCACGCGGTGCGCCGGTCGTCAATCCCGAACGCCGTCCCGGGGTGAGGCTGGAGGCCAGCGTGGACGACGGGGCGGTCGCCGGGCGCGAGCAGGGTCTGCGCAAGTCCCTGAGCCAGGGCCAAGTGGTGATGATCGGCCTGGGCGGGGAGGCGGTCGCCGCCGGCGTCTACATGACCTTCTGGTTCCCTGAAGGACCGGTGTGGATTTGGTCCCTCGGCTTCGCCGCCGTCCTGCACACGCATCGGTATGCATGTTGACAACCCCCGATAGACATGTTACATAATGCAATATGTCCGACCCCTCGCCAAGCGCCTGTCCATGCGTCGCGGCCGACCTCGGCGCCCTGGTTTGCGGCCCGCTGCCGGCGCCCTGCGCCAACCGGCAAAAGCGGTGAATTTCACCCCAAAAAGGCGCCATTTCCTGTCGTTTTCCGGTCAAAAACTGCTGAAAACCTGTCAAGAAGTGTCAAAAACTGTAAAAAACTTCGCCGCTGATCGGTCCTCGGACAAAGTCAGGCGTCGCGTGCACCGCCTTGGTTTGTGTATGTTTTATCACGATGCTGGATCCCGAGGTCGCCTGTATCGATGTAAAAAACTCGCCGAAATTGGCCAGGCCCGGCGGCCGAGCATCCGCGCCACCCTATCCGATCTCCCCGCCCGACACCGACAGAGCCACGCCGTTGACGGCGCTGGCCTCGGGGGAGGCGAGCCAGGCGACGGCGTTCGCCACTTCTTCCGGCGTCACCAGCCGGCCCTGTGGGTTCGAGCTGGTGAATACAGCCTCGGCGGCTTCGCGGTCGCGGCCGGTGCGCGCCGCGATGGTCTCGATGGCGCGTTCGACGATGGCGGTGCCGGTGTAGCCGGGGCAGACGGCGTTGACGGTGACGCCGGTGGCGGCGAGTTCCAGGGCCAGGGCCCGGGTCAGGCCGACCAGGGCGTGCTTGGCGGCGACGTAGGGGCTGACATAGGGGTAGGGTTTCAGCCCGGCGGTGCTGGCGACATTGACGATCCGGGCCCAGTCGTGGCCGCGCAGGCTCGGCAGCGCCGCGCGGATCATCCGCACCGCGCCCAGAAGGTTGACCTCCAGCGAGGCGCTCCAGGCCTCCATGGTGGTCTTCTCGAAGGCCGCGGTCGCCACCGCGCCGGCGTTGTTGACCAGGATCCGCACCGGTCCGCGCGCAGCCTCGGCCCGCGCCAGGGCGCTCGCCACCGAGGCGTCGTCGGTGACATCGCAGATTTCGTGATCTCCGCCTGGCAGCGACGGCGAAGCGGCGGCGAGGGTTTCCTCCGAGCGGCCCAGGATGGTGACGGCGTGGCCGCGGGCCGCCAGCGCCCGGGCGATAGCCAGGCCGATGCCCGTGCCCCCGCCGGTGACCATGGCGTGCGTGGTCATGTCGCCGGCTCCGGATGCAAACGAGCCCCAGACTATTTTATGCTTGAGCAAATTCAAGGCGCGGCTAGCCTTGCCGCCACTTTCGCTATCAGGACGCCGTCATGACCGAGGAAGCCGACGCGCCGACCCGGCTCGAATGGAACCAGAGCGAGGGCGTGGTCCACGCCCGCCTGGTTCGGCCGGCGCGCAAGAATCCGCTGACCTTCGAGGTCTACGCCGAACTGCGCGACCGATTCCGCGCCCTGGCCGATGATGGCGCCGCCAAGGCGGTGGTGCTGAGCGGCGCCGGCGACAACTTCTGCTCCGGCGGCGATGTCCACGACATCATCGGGCCGCTGGTGGCCATGGATATGGCCGGCCTGATGAAATTCACCCGCATGACCGGCGATCTGGTCAAGGCCATGCGCGCCTGTCCCCAGCCGATCATCGCCGCGGTCGATGGCGTCTGCGCCGGAGCCGGGGCGATCCTGGCCATGGCCAGCGATCTGCGCCTCGCCACCCCCGAAGCCAGGACCGCCTTCCTGTTCAACCGGGTCGGCCTGGCGGGCTGCGACATGGGGGCCTGCGCGATCCTGCCGAGACTGATCGGCCAGGGCCGCGCCGCCGAACTGCTCTACTTCGGCCGCGACATGACCGCCGAGGAAGGCGAGCGCTGGGGCTTCTTCAACCGGCTGGTCGCCCGCGACGCCCTGATCGCCGAGGCCGAGGCCTGGGCGCGGCGGATCGCGTCGGGCCCGACCTTCGCCAACGGCATGACCAAGACCCAGCTCAACCAGGAATGGAGCATGGGCCTCGACCAGGCGATCGAGGCCGAAGCCCAGGCCCAGGCCATCTGTATGCGGACGAAAGACTTCGAGCGCGCCTATCATGCTTTCGTGGACAAGCGCCGACCGGTGTTCGAGGGCGACTGACGGTGAGCGACTCCCAGACCCTGCTGCCGCCCGGCTGGCCCCGGCCCAAGGGCTACGCCAACGGCGTGGCCGCCGCCGGACGGCTGGTGTTCGTGGCCGGGACGATCGGCTGGAACCAAGAGGAGGAGATCGTCTCCGACGATTTCGCCGAGCAGTTCCGCCAGGTGCTGGTCAACACTCTGGCCATCCTCGGCGAGGCCAACGCCGGCCCCGAACACATCACGCGCATGACCTGGTTCGTCACCGACCGGGATGAATATCTCTCCGCCCAGGCGGCCATGGGCCAGGCCTGGAAGGACCTGATGGGCCGAAACTTTCCGGCCATGGCGGTGGTCATCGTCGCCGGCCTGATCGAACCCCGCGCCAAGCTCGAGATCGAGACGACCGCGGTGGTTCCGTAGTGCGCCGCTCGCGACCGATCTCGCCGCGAAGCTTTCTTCCCCTTCACCGGAAGGGAAAACGCACATGGCAGGCAGTCGCCGCCCCAAATCCTCCCCAGCGAAGCGGGGGAGGGGGACCACGAAGTGGTGGAG
>DASRLN010000007.1:0-8183 GCA_035648435.1 Caulobacteraceae bacterium | reverse complement strand
TTCCAGGCAAGAGCGGGCTGGAAGCCCGCGCTCCGAAAGAGGACCGTTGCTTCCTACCCCACCGCTGCTCGCAAGGCGCGGGCGACACCCTCCGCGTCAGCCTGCACCAGCCTGATCAAGGTGGTGGCCGCCCCTCTTGGGCTGCGCCGGCCATACTCATATTGCCGCAGGGCAGACAGCGAGAAACCAAACCGGCGGGCGAACTGCGGCTGACTGAGACCGAGGCGGCTGCGCAGCGCCCGGATTTCCTCGGCGGTGGGCGCGGGCAACACCAGTTCCGCGCCGGCGAGATCGTCGTCGGTCCAGGCGTCGCCGTCCTCGGCCGTCATGGCCTCGATTTCCGCCTCGGTCGGCGCAGGTCGGGCGAGCAACTCCGCGACCAAGGCGCCGGCGTCGACCTCAGCGCGGGACCGTCGAATGATAGGCATCTCGTTCCTTCCTGCTGGCCCGCCGCAGACTGATGATCCGGCGGCGGTCGCCCTTTTCGGTATAGACGCACGTCAGGACGACGCCTCCGACGTCGCCCACGGCCAGGAGGCGAACTTCACCGTAGTCGATCCGATCATCGACCCTGACCATGATCGGGCCATCAAAGAGCAGAACCGCCAGTTCAAACGGCAGGCCCCGATCACGCCTGGTCCGCTCGCTCTTGGCATCATCCCACTCGTAGTCCATCAGCTCTCCCTATGTCAATGACCTAGTGTGTCAATGACGGCTGCAAGCCTTCGGCCGCCGGAGCGATTCGAGCTGATCTACGGCCGCCCCGCGTGCGGCGCCTCCACCGTCGCGATCAGCAGCTTGCCCAAGGCCGCCGCCGCCGCCTCGTGGGCGATCGAGGTCGGGGCGGTGAGCATGAACAGGGTGCGGCCGTCGTCGCCGCCGAGCATGCAGGCGTAGCACGGCTGGCCGGTGTCGATGACTTCCACCACCTCGCCGCCCTGCGCGATCCGCGCGCACTCGGGGGCGATTGGGTTGGCGATCCAGATGGCCCCGTCGGCGTCCAGGGCTATGCCGTCGGGGACGCGCGGCAGGGTCGGCGCCCACAGGCGCCGGCCGCTCAGCGATCCGTCGGCGGCGATGTCGAACGCCGTCAGAGCCCCGCCGAGGGTCTCGCCGACGATCAGGGTCTTGCCGTCCGGGGTGATCACCGATCCGTTGGGAAAGTGCATGTCGGCGGCGGCCACGCTCACCGCGCCATCCGGTGATACGCGGATGAGGTTGGCAGTGGGGTGGTCCGCGACCACACCTTCGACGCCGCGCGCCTCGATCTCGGCGTCGAGGTCGAAGCCGAAGTTGCCGACATAGGCGCCCCCGGCGGCGTCCACCACCATGTCGTTGCAGTGGAAGCCGGCCAGGTCGGAAAGATCGGCGTGGACGCTGATCGCCCCACCGCTTGAACGGCGAAGCACCTGGCGCCTGGTCATCGAGACGATCAGCATCGAGCCGTCGGGCGTCCAGCCGAGCCCCGAGGGCCGGTCGTCGATCTCCAGCTCGGTTCGCGCGTCGCCGGCCAGCGACACCGACTTCACCGCGTGGGCGTAGAAGTCGCTGAACCACAGCCGCCCGTCATGCCAGCGCGGTCCTTCGCCGAAATAGATGCCCTCGCTGAGAATCCGCGTTGCCCGCGCCATGGCTTCCATCCCTGTTGTCGTCAAAAACCGCGTCGTTTCCGCTTGGCCCACGACGCCCGCCGCCGCAAGACCCCCGATGACCCGGCCGGGTCGATTTGAGCCGTGGGCGGACAGGCCCTAGTCTGCGCATCGATGACCGAACACCCCGCGCCGAGGCCGGCCCCCTGGTCGCTGTTTGCCGCCTTGCGCGGGGCGACGCCGGTCAGTCTGGGACATGACGCCATCGCCGGACTGACCCTGGCGGCGATCGCCATTCCCGAGCAGATGGCCACCGCCCGCCTCGGCGGCTTTCCGCCCCAGATCGGCTTCTTCGCCTTCGTCGCCGCCGCGGTCGGTTTCGCGGTCTTCGGGGCCAACCGGAGGCTCTCGGTCGGCGCCGATTCCACCATCACCCCGATCTTCGCCGGCGCCCTGGCGCTGATGGCGGTCGCCGGCTCGCCCCACTACGCGGCGCTGGCGGCGGGGCTGGCCCTGGTCGTCGGCGCGCTGCTGATCGTCGCCGGCGTGCTCAGGCTGGGCTGGATCGCCGACCTGCTCTCGCGGCCGGTGATCACCGGCTTCCTGGCCGGCATAGCGGCGCACATCGCCCTCTCGCAGGCCCCCTCGGTGCTCGGCCTGCCGGAGGAGAGCGGCGATGTCTATCACCGTCTGGCCGCCCTGGCGGCGGCGTGGGGTGGGGTGAACCCGGCCTCGATCGCCATCGGGGTGGGCGTGTTCGCCGTCGTCTATGGGAGCGAGCGGCTCGATCCGCGCATTCCCGGAGCCCTGATCGCCCTGGTCGGCGCCACGCTGGCCACCACCTTTCTCCACCTGGGCCGCCAGGGCGTGGCAGTGCTGGGCCGGGTGACTGGCGGCCTGCCCCACCCCAGCCTGCCGCACCTGGGCATGGAAAGCGCCCTGCCTCTGATCGGCCTGGGGCTGCTGGTCTCGCTGGTGGTGATGTTCCAGACCGCCGCCACCACCCGGGCGTTCAGCGGCAACGATGGCGATCCGGATGTCAACCGGGACTACATCGGCGTCGGCGCCGGCGGCTTGCTGGCTGGCCTCGTCGGCGCCTTTCCGGTCAACGCCAGTCCGCCGCGCACCGCCGTCGTCGCCGGATCGGGCGGCGCCTCGCAGTATTCCAGCCTGCTCGCGGCGGCGGCGGTGATGCTGCTGGCGACCTTCGGGGCGCGGCTCTTGGCCGGCGTGCCGGTGGCGGCCCTGGCGGGGGTGCTGCTGTTCGTCGCCCAGCGGATTTTCCACGTCGCCACATTCGCCGAGATATGGCGGCGCACCCGCGCGGAGTTCGCCCTGGCGATCGCCACCGCCGTTCTGATCGTCGCCCTGCCGATCCAAAGCGGCGTCGCCATCGGTATCTTCCTGTCCCTGGCCCACGGGGTGTTCACCATCACCCGCGCCCGCCCGATCCTCTTCGAGCGGGCGCCAGGGACGACGGTGTGGTGGCCGGCCTCGGCCGCCAAGCCGGGTGAAACCGAGCCCGGCGTGCTGGTTCTCGGCTTTCAGGCCCCCCTCTCCTTCCTCAACGCCTACGACTTTCGCCGCGGCGCCCTGGACGCCATCGGCCGCGCCAGCAACATCGCCCGCCTGTTCGTCCTGGAGGCCAGCAGCATCGTTGAGATCGACTACACCGCCGCCGAGATCCTCCGCGAGGTGATCGCCAAGGCGCGCGCCGCCGGCATGGACTTCACCGTGGCCCGCCTGGAATCGGTTCGCGCGCAGGACGCCTTCGATCGTTTCGGCGTGACCCGCCTCCTGGGTCCGGATCGGATGTTCCACAGCGTCGAGGAAGCGATCCGCGCCCTCAGCGCCGCCGCGTCTGGGACCCCGCCGCCCCGAGGAGCACACTCCGCCGCCGAAGCGGTCGATGGGTAGCCGCCCAGAGCGCGGGGTTTGTCAGCCCACCGTTTCAAGTGGTTCAAGTCTGATGCTTTGGCGTCCCCGCCGAGGGGCTTCCGAAGGGCTCTTGGAGGGACGCCTCGTCGGCGCCCGTTAGCAGACCTTCCGTGCGGCTGGCGAGGGTGGACTCCGGCCGTCGGCGCATCAAATCACACGGATGCCGAACTCCAGGCGCAGGTCGGCCAATCGCCGCTCTCCAAGATCGGGCGGCGGGTTCCACGGCCATCTCTTTTTCATTCTTAGCGCCTCGATGACGGCGCGGACGATTCGTGGAAGGGCCAGGATCGTCACCCACACGCTCTTGAGGTAGCCCAGTTCCTTGAACAGAGCCTGGGCCTGCTTGTCCGTCGCCAGATATGATGCGTATCGCCGGGTTCCAACGTCGCTGGAGAGGAGAGTGCGCACGTCGGCCAAGGCCTCGTCGGCGAGCGTCGTATTGAGCCCGAAAATGACGTGGCACATGTCGTGGCTGAGAAAGAGTCCGATACTCTCCGGCGGAAGATGGCTCGGATGGGTGACCTTGCCTATGTTCGCCGCGTAGTATTCCTCCAGCCCTTGAGCGAGCGTTTGCGGGCTGTCCTGTCGCTGGTACCCTAGCCGCGCGACAGCGATCCTGGGATCGCGCTTCATATGTAACCGCTTACCATGTCCCCGACCTGGGCGACATCACCATCGCGGCGCTTCCCGAAATGGCCCAACGACTGGAGTGCGGACGCCTGCAACTTCGGGTATGGGTCGAGTCTCACCCTTGGCTTCCCGCCGGAAACATCCGCGCGGCCATCGACTTGCGCCCTCCAAGGCAAGCGGGCTGACGAACCCCGCGCTCGGGGAACGAAGGGGCGCACGGCCACTGGACTCACCGACCCTCGGCGGGGCAACCTGCGGGGCGCGGATCGGAGAACACCCATGCGATTGGAAGGCGGATGCTATTGCGGCGCGGTACGCTATGTCGCCGAGGGCGAGCCGATGATGAAGGCGCAATGCCACTGCCGCCAATGCCAATACATCAGCGGCGGCGCGCCCAATCACGTGATCGGCATGCCGACGGAGGGGTTCTCCTGGGCCAAGGGCCAGGCGAAGGGCTATGCCGGGGGCGACCTGCCGGCGCCCACGCGGGAATTCTGCGCCGACTGCGGCACGCACCTGGTCAGCCGCCCGCCGAGCTTCCCCGCCGTGTTCATCAAGGTCGGCACGCTCGATGATCCCAGCGTCTACGGTGGCGCGAGCATCGCCATCTGGACGGCGGACAAGCAGAGCTTTCATCATATCCCCGATGGCATCCCGGCCTTCGAACGACTGCCCGGCTAGGAACGAGCAACGCCCATGGATCTTCCCCCGGAACTGACCGACATCGTCGGCGAGATCGACTTCGATCCCGACGCCCTGCATTCCCGCTATCTCGCCGAACGCGACAAGCGCCTGCGCCCGGACGCCAATGCCCAGTATATCGAGGTCAAGGCGGAGTTCTCGCGCTATGTCGAGGATCCCTACGTCGAGCCCGGCTTCACCCGCGCGCCGGTCCATGACGAGGTCGAGTTCACCATCATCGGCGGCGGTTTCGGCGGCCTCTTGATGGGCGCGCGCCTGCGCGAGGCAGGGCACGAGAGCCTGCGCGTCGTCGAGGCGGCCGGCGATTTCGGCGGCACCTGGTACTGGAACCGCTATCCGGGCGCGATGTGCGATGTGGAATCCTATTGCTACCTGCCGCTGCTCGAAGAGCTCGGCTACATGCCCAAACACAAGTATTCGTTCGCGCCTGAGATCCTCGAACACAGCCGCAGCATCGCCCGCCACTATCGCCTCTACGACAACGCCCTGTTGCGGACCCAGGTGACGGAGCTGCGCTGGGACGAGGACGACGGGCGCTGGACGATCAGCACCAACCGGGGCGATGTCTTCAGGACGCGATATGTCGCCATGGCCAACGGCCCCCTCAGCCGGCCGAAGCTGCCCGGCATTCCCGGCATCAACGACTTCGAAGGCCACACCTTCCACACCAGCCGCTGGGACTACGGCTACACCGGCGGCGACAGCTCCGGCGGCCTCAGTGGTCTCGCCGACAAGCGCGTGGGGATCATCGGCACCGGCGCCACCTCCGTCCAGTGCGTTCCCCATCTGGGCGAAGCGGCGAAGCATCTCTTCGTCTTCCAGCGCACCCCCTCGTCTGTCGATGTGCGCAACAACGCGGCGACCGACCCGGCCTGGGCCGCGGCCCTGGAACCCGGATGGCAGCGCCGGAGGCAGGACAACTTCAATATCCTGGTCGGCGGCGGCCAGCAGGACGAGGATCTCGTCCACGACGGCTGGACCGACATCTTCCGCATCGTCAACGGCGCGGCGGTCAAGGAAGCCTCGCGCCGCCTCGGCCGGCGGCTCACCAACCCGGAGCGGGCCGAGCTGATGGCGCTGGCCGACTATCGCAAGATGAACCAGGTCCGCTCCAGGGTGGACGCCATCGTCGAAGACCCGGTCACCGCCGCGGTTCTCAAGCCGTGGTACCGGCAGTTCTGCAAACGTCCCTGTTTCCATGACGAATATCTGCAGACCTTCAATCGCCAGAACGTCACCCTGGTCGATACCCACGGCAAGGGCGTCGAGCGGCTGACCCGCAACGGTCTCGTCGCCAACGGCCGCGAATACCCACTCGATTGCCTGATCTTCGCCACCGGCTTCGAGGTCGGCACGGCCTTTACCCGCAGAGCCGGCTACGACATCGTCGGCCGGGGCGGCCGGACCCTCTCGCGGCACTGGTCCGACGGCCTGCGCACCGTGCACGGCCTCACCACCCACGGCTTCCCCAACTGCTTCTTCCTCGGATTTACCCAGACCGCGATCACCATCAGCGTGCCGCAGGCGCTGAACGAACAGGCCAACCACGTCGCCTACATGGTCGGCGAGGCGCGGGCGCGAGGTCGCCAGATCCTCGAGGCCACCGCCGAGGGCGAGGAGGCCTATGTGGAGGAGGTGCGCAGCCTGGCGCGCCTGGGCCAGCGTTTCTACACCGAGTGCACGCCGGGATATTACAACAGCGAAGGCGCGGCGGGAAACAAGGGCGGCCTGTTCTCCGACATGTACGGCGCCGGCCCCTTGCGTTTCTTCGAGAAACTCGCGGCGTGGCGCGCCGACGGGCGGCTGGAGGGGTTGGAGCTACGCTGAGGGGGCGCCCGGTTGGTTCGTCGGGCGGCTCACACCGCCTCGAAACCGGAGAACATGTTCTGGAATTCAGGCAGATTGGCCGGCGTCTCGTACCAGCACACCGCCTCGAAGCGCTTCCACAGATCCAGCACCGCCGGGTTCTCGTGCGCCCTGGCGATGGTTTCCTTGGACACCCACTCGAAGACCTCGACGAGGGTTCCGTCGGCCGTGCGCATGACGATCGGCGCACGGTCGGTGACCAGGCCCTCGGCGCGCAGGGGCGTCATGTGATCGCGCACCAGGGCCAGCAGCGCCGCCTCGCACCCCGGCCGCGGCTTGTAACAGGCGATGGCGATGGACCCCATGGAACCTCCGGCAAATCGACGACGATCTCTATCGCGGTAGCGAAGGCGAATCCAGGCGAACACGCGGACGCGCGATCGCGCTCCATCGACTCATCGCGACATGCGGGACATCTCCGGATCGGTGCTCATCGCCAGCACACGGCTGATCGCCGTCAGGTCGCGGCCGGATTCTTCGCTCCAGGCGTTGAACGCGGCCTGCACGACTTCGAGGTCCTTGCGGTTCTTCGGCGGTGCTTCGAGGACTCCAGCCTCGATGAGAGCCGCGGCCACGTCCCGCGAGGTGATGAACGAGGGTTTGCCCATCGAGCGAAAGAGGCGCATCGCCGTCTCGCCCGAACAGCGGGCGGCGCGTTTCTTCATCAGCTCCAGCAGACCGGCGAAATCCGTGTCCGGCCAGTCGGCGAAGAACTTGGCCGCGCTGCCGTGTTCCTTGGCCAGATCGACAAGGAACTGGGCATTGGTCCTCACCGAGGCGACCTTCTGGGCGTTGCGCACGATGCGGGTGTCCTTGAGGTGCGCATCGAACTCCTCCTCGCTCATCGCGGCGTTGAGGGGCGGGTCGAAGCGGTGGAAGGCGGCTTCGAATCCGGACCACTTGTTCTCGATGACCCGCCAGTTGAACCCGGCCTGGAAGACCACGCGGGTGATCCCGGCGAGCCAGCGATCGTCGCGCGTGGCGGCCAGTTCGTCCGGCGTCCGGGCCTTTTGCTCGGCGATCAGCGCGTCGAGCGCCGCCGTCCCTCCCTTGCGCTCCGACGCGCCGGCGTGGATGTCGTCGAAACTCCGCATTCGAAGCCCCCAGGACTCAAGGTATCAGCACCACCCTGCCCACCGCCCGCCGGCTCTCGATGTACGCGTGGGCCGCCGCCGCCTCTGAAAGCGGAAACTCGCGGTCGATGATCACCGTCAGCTCGCCCCGCGCCGCCTCGTCGATCAGGCGTTGGATATTCACTCTCACCCGGTCGGTGGCGATCTCGGCGCCGAGGAAGACGCCGGTGAGCGAACGGTTGCCGCCCATCAGGCTGGAGACGTCCACGCTCATCGCCTCGCGCCCCGCCGCGCCGACCATCGAGACCCGGCCGCGATAGGCCAGCGACAGGATCGAGCCCTGCAGGGTCGATCCGCCCACGGAATCGACGACCAGATTTACCCC
>DASRLN010000006.1:0-25244 GCA_035648435.1 Caulobacteraceae bacterium | reverse complement strand
CCCCGCAACCGACCCCCGCCCAGACCGTGGCGCGCGCCCAAACCCGCCAGGGCGGAGGATTGGGAGGTGCGGCTCGCGGCGCCGCCGCGACGGCCACCGCTGGCGGGGAAGGCTTAAGCCCCGGCATGGCGGCGACACCCGCGCCGCCGCGCGAAGAGCCCGAGCCATGAACTCCAGAGGGGATGATCTTCGATGACGAACGCTTTTCAACGGCCCAATGACCGCTATGGGGACTCGGCCCCGCGCGGGAGCCCGTACCAGCGCGCGGCCCAGGAGTGGGACAACCGCATCGGGTCGTCCGTGGCACAGGCCAGGAACTGGCGGCTTGCGGCCTTCGGCGCGCTGGGCCTGGCGGCCCTGTCGCTCGGGGGATTCATCTATCAATCCAGCAACACTCACATCGCCACCTATGTCGTGCCGGTCGACAAGTACGGCCGCCCTGGGCGCATCGAGGTCGCCGGCCGCGCCTACACGCCGTCCACGGCCGAGACCGGCTACTTCCTGGCCGACTGGGTGAAGCTCACGCGGTCCAAGAGCATCGATCCCATCGTGATCCGCGACAATTGGACCGGCGCCTACCACTTCGTCGCCGGTCCGGCGATCGGCTCGCTCAACGCGTACGCCAAGGCGCACGACCCTTTCGCCAAGGTCGGCTCTCAGGCCATCAACGTCGAGATTGTCTCGATCCTGCCCCGCAGCCCCAACAGCTACCAGGTGCAGTGGCGCGAAACGACCTTCGACGAGGGCGCCAGCAGCGCCACCGAGAACTGGACGGGCCTCTTCACCGTCAAGATCAACCCGCCCAAGAACGAGGCCGAACTGCGGGCCAACCCCCTGGGCATCTTCATCACGTCATTCCAGTGGAGCCGGGAGCTGTAGCGTCATGAACAAGAAACTCTTCTTCGGCAGGGGCGCATCTAGCCTCGCCACGCTGCTCGCCCTGACGGCCGGAGGTGTTTCGGCGGCGACAAGCCCCGTCGCCCCGGCGGCGTCGCCTCAAGCGCCCTCGTCACCGGGCCTGACCGTCATGCCTGCAGCCACGCCGACGCCGGCGGCCGCAGCACCGGCCGGGTTGGTCCACCATCGGCGCATCTTGAGGCGGCGCAGGGCCGCGAGGCCTGGCCCGCTTGGCGCCGTGCAGGCGGCCAACAAGGCTTCCGCCTCGGCGCCGACGCCCGGCGCCTACGTCAATGCGGCGCTCTACTACGATTTCGAGCCGGGACGGCTCTACACCGTCAACACCAGCCCGCGGTTCCTCACCGCGATCACGCTGCGTCCCGGGGAGAAGCTGATCTCCAAGGCCGCCGGCGACACGGTGCGCTGGGTGCTCGGCGAGACGGTCCAAGGGACCGGCCCCGGCCAGCAGGTGATCGTGTTCGTCAAGCCCGTCCGCGGGGCCTTGAGGACCAACATCATCCTTACCACCGACCAGCGGACCTATCTTCTGGACGCGGTCAGCCAGGAGGGCGACACCTACACCAGCGTCATCGCCTGGAACTATCCGCAGGAGCAGATGCGCGAGGAGCAGGCGGCGCGGGCCACCGCGGCCCAATCTGTCGTCGCCGAAACCGCCATCGACCACCTGAACTTCGACTACAGCGTCAAGGCGGTGCACGCCCGCCATGCGCCGCGCTGGCAGCCGCTGCGCGTCTTCGACGACGGCCTGAAGACCTACATCCAGTTCCCGGCCAACCTAGGCGCGAGCGAGGCCCCTCCCCTGTTCCTGATCGGGCCGAAGGACCAGGCGCAACTGGTCAACTACCGCCTTCTGGGCGGCTACTACGTGGTCGATCGGCTGATCGACGTGGCCGAGCTTCGCCTTGGCGAAAAGCCCCAGACGGTCGTGCGGATCACGCGCACCGGCCAGCGGGGCTGACCCATGACGCATCTTTCCCCCGACCCGCCAATCGTCGATATCGTCACCGACCAGCGGCCGGAACGTAAGGAGCGCCCGGCCAGTGTGCTGGCCGCGCCGCGCAACCCGGTCACTCGCTGGAACCGCAAATACCTTCTCGCAGGAGCGGCCGCTCTCGCCGCCATCGTCGGTCTCGGCTTCTACCTTGGCTTCGGCGGCGCCAGCGCGAGCCCGAAGAAGAGCGAGGATCTCGAGGCGGCGGCCGACACGGAGAACCCCCAGAAGCCCGAGGTCGCCAATCGCTACGCGGGAGGCTACGCCGATCCGGCCGTCCGCGCCGCGCCGGGCACGGCGTCCCTGCCCCCGCCTGGCGCGCCAGGCCAGGCGCCAGCCGCGAGCTCCCCTGCTTCGCCCACGCCGGTGGATCAGGCCCGCGTGGCGGCGGCCGCCCAGGCCACGGCCGCGCGGGCCGGGAGCCCATTCTTCGGCGGCGCCCCGAGCCAGGGCACGCCCGACACCGGTCCCCCGAGCCTCGCTCTCCTCGCACCGCCGGACGGCGCCGTGCGCCCTCATGAGGCGGGCGACGTGCAGATCCAGAACGGCCAGGGCGAGAAGCGGCAGTTTGCCGCCGGCGCCCGGTCGGAGGACTATCTGGCGAGCCCCCTGCGGGACGCGATCAGCCCCTGGGAGGTCAAGGCGGGGACGGTGATCCCCGCCGCCCTGATCACCGCCATCAACTCCGACCTGCCCGGCGAAGTGATCGCCCAGGTGACCGAACCGGTCTACGACCACGCCACCGGCCGCACCGTCCTCATTCCCCAGGGCTCGCGGCTGATCGGCCAGTACGACAGCCAGGTCGCCTACGGCCAGGAACGCGCCTTGATCGCCTGGAACCGGGTGATCATGCCCAATGGCCGCTCGATCAACATCGGCTCGATGAGCGGCGCGGATCTGACCGGCGCGAGCGGCTTGCGCGACCGGGTCAACGACCATTTCGGGCAACTCGCCAAGGGGATACTGCTCTCGACACTCTTCAGCGTCGGCGCCGCCTCCGCCCAGGACGCCAGCGCGCGCAGCTCCGGGGGTCTGGTGATCAACAGCGCCGGAAGCGGCGTCGCCAACAATGCCCAGGAGGTCGGTCAGCGCATCACCGACCGCGACTTGGGTCGTCAGCCGACCATCACGGTGCGCGCCGGCTGGCCGCTTCGGGTGCTGGTCAACAAGGACATGATCCTCGCCCCCTATCAGTGAGAATTCAGAAACGTGACTTGTACCGCCGAGAAGCTCGGGCTCTTTCTGCCCGAAGGCCTGCACGAGCAGATGCTCGAGACCGCCGAGACGTTGAACCACCGCAAGAATCCTCGCGGCTGCGTTCGCTTCGCCTACGAACGCGCCTTCGGCCAGCTCGCCGACACGCTCGACGCCGGCCTCCCCGTCACCTTCCGCGCAACGCGTGGGTCCAAGGACCGGGTTTCGGTGCGAATCTCCCGCCGCCTCTGCGCGCGCGTCCGTGGCCACCTCGACGCCCACAACCTGAAACTGACCGACTTCGCCTTCGCGGCGATCGACCGCTTCCTTGTCTCGCAGGAAGGAACCTGACCCTTGACGCGCGCCCCAATGACGACCCTGGCCCTCGCCAAGATCGACACCGAGGAGAAGACGACCGACCTGCGGCTCCGGCTGAAGGGCAAGCTCGCCGTGGATCTCGCCGACTATCTGCGCGCCTACGCCGAGGCCAATGGTCCCGTCGACCTGGACTTGCTTGTCCCGCACATGCTGGCCGCGTTCATGGACGCCGATCGGGGCTTCCAGACCTGGCGCAAGGGCGACGCCGTCCGCGCTGGCGCCAAACCAGCGGCCCGGCGCGCTTGATCGCAGCGAATCGCAGCCGCGCCGGACACGTCCAAATGGGCGTGTTCGTCAAGCGCCCTGAGCGGCCCTTTCCGGGCAAAACCGCACGTTTTCCGGTCTTTGGCTTTGGTCAGACTCAGCAAAGGCTCCGCCGTGCCGAGTCGCGATTCGTTTTGTCCGCGTCCGGCGCATCCAAAGGATTTTTGCCTTGACCTAGACGAGACCCTCAAGACGGCGAAAGCCCCCAGTTGGCGCTGGAGGCTCTCGGAAATCGCAGGTGGCCGTGTGGTAGCGGCTGATTTGGTCCGGACACCCTAGGGGGCGCTTTTCGCGTCGTCAAGTCCGGAAACGGGGATTTGCGTCTCCAACGCCTGCCGGTTTCCCCAGGCCGTCCAACGGCCTCGTCCCAACGGAAGGGACGACATGGATACCGCAAGCTCCGCGGGCGACTGGCGACCTGGTTTCGCCAAGCGCGCCCCCAATTTCGCGCAGGTCTGCGACAGCGCCGAGCGCTGGCGCTGGCGCCCTGGCGAGAGCGTGGCGAGGATCGCCGCGGCGGTGCTGAAGGGCACGCCCACGCTCACCGTGCCGCAACGCATGACCCTGATGCTCTACGTCGAGCACCTCAACCAGGACCGGCTCGAGCAGAACATCGCCTGCGTGTGGCCGAGCTCGGCGCTGATCGCCGACTATCTCGGCTGCAGCGAGAGCACCGCCAGGGCGCACCGCAGGGCGTTGGAGGCGGCGGGCTTCATGGTCCGCGACTACACCCGCGCCAATCGCCCCGCCGGCGTGGAGGCCTACGACCTCGCCCCTCTGGTCGCGCGCTTGGCCGAGATGGAGGCCGCCGACGCGGCCCTGCGCGAGGCGGCGCAAGCTCGCAGGGCGCTCTATTCGGAGGCGGTCGTGTTCCCGGGAAGATATAGCGCCCAGGCGCCGGAAGACCGGCGCCTAGAACAGTCCCAGATGAACGAAAGATCTACTGTACGAGAGGCGGACGCGCCTACGGCGCGGAGTCCAGCACATCAGCGGCGCGAAAGCCGCGCCGGCAACGTCCACGCAGACAGATCATCGACCAATCACCAAGGCAACCGAAGGGCCGGCGCCCTTTGCTCTCCAGGGGGAGCAAGCGGATCTGGCGGGGCTAGTTCTGCAACGTCGGGGCGGGCGGAAATGGTGCGTCAGGAGCTTCAGGCGGCCGTCCAGGTGTGTCCAAGGCTGGCGCCCCTGGTCCCGGCCCACGTCCTCGCCGACCCGGCCAGCGCGGGGCCCGCCGACGCCGCCCGGATCGCCGCCGCCGCGGCCGAACTGCTGCCGGAGACCGAACGAAACAACGCCCTGTCGGTCACCTGGGGCTGGCGCCGCCACGGGCCCCGGGTGATCGCCATGCTGGCCATCGCCCTCGAAGACCGGGCCATCCAGAACCCCTGCAAATACTTCGGCTGGATGGCGACGCGCGATCCCGAGGGCGCCCCGGACCTGCGGCTGAACTTCGCCCGGATCATGCGCGCCAAGGGGGAGATACCGGCTGTCCCCCCTCCCCCCGCGGCGCTGATGGACTCCCCGGGCGCCGAGGACCCGAAATGGCAGGCGATTGACGCCGAGCTCCAGCGCATCGTCCGCCAAGGCGCCTACGGCAGTTGGTTCGGACGGATCGGGTTCCATGGCATAGACGCCGGCGTGCTGACGCTGTCGACCCTTTCGGGGGTGGCGGCCGACAAGATCAAGCGGGACTTCATACCCGCCATCCTTGAGGCCTGCGACGCCGCCGGCGAGAATGCCCAGCGCGTCGTCGTCACCTTGCGAAAGCGGGAATGAAGGAAGCCTGGCATGCCATCGGTCGGGCCAATGGCGGGCGGCTTTGTTCAGATTCGGAACTGCCCCGGCGCTAGTCGAGGTCGCCGCCGCCATCGTTCATATCGGCGTCCTTCGACGCCTGCCCGGCCGCCCCGCCCGGGAGCTTGTCGGTCGACAGGGTGATCGGCCCGAAATAGCCGAAGTCCTGTCGGCAACAGGCGATCGCCAGCCCGACATCGCGATAGATCTTCGGCGCATCGGACTTGTAGACGTTGATGCGATATTCGCCGGCGCGGGTTTGCAGGCGCACCCACATGGTCCAGCCGCCGTCCTCGCCCTCGACCAGCCTGACGTCCTTCAGCGAGCCGCCCCGCTGGAGGTAGAGGGTCAGATTGCGCACGCGGATGGCGGAGTCGGGATGTGAGCCCATGATCCACGCCTCGCCGCTGCGCGCCTCCACGTCACCGTTCACCAAGTCAGCGGCCATGGCGCCTTCTCCCCTGCCCGGCTCGCGCCGTGATGTAACGGCAGAGCGGAAAACTCAATGAGTCGAGCTTATCACCCATCGGTGGGAATCGCCTTGGTTTCTAACGTCCTAGGAGCGGTTGAACGGGAAGGTTGAAGGGGCTTGTCACCAAGCCCGATCTTGCGCGGAGGCAGGCGCTGTCGCGATTCCGGGGGGAGTGCCCTCCCCCTGAGTCGGAGCCCCTCCGGGTCTCCGTCTACCCCCTCCAGCGGGGGCGACCCCCGCAACGCCCCCAAGAGCGATCAGCGGAGAGGGGCGGGCCGCGGCGGCGACGCAGGAGGATGGAGAGAGGGTCTGCTCTGGTGAGGAAGCATGCCTCGGGCGCCGGGAGCTCGCCAAGGTCTGTTTTTATGTTGTGCTGTATACGGAGGATTTGCCATGTCCTTGAAAACCATCGTCGACGTGCTCGGTGGAGAGCTCTACGACCGCGGGTGCCGGGCCAACATCCCGGCCCCGGGCCACAGCGCTAACGACCGTTCCGTGTCGCTGATGCTCAAGGAAGGGCGCATCATCGTCCACACCTTCGGTGACGGTGACTGGCGCACGGTACTCGACCATCTGCGCGAGCACGGCCTGGTCGACGCCCAAAATGCCCCGACCTCCGTGTCGACCGGCAAGGCCAGGGCGGCCTTCGGCGTCGTTGCCGCCTCCGATATTGAGCGCCTGGCGGCCGCGCGCCGGATCTGGCAGGGCGGCCGGGCGCTGCGTGGGTCGCTCTCGGAGCGCCATTGCCGTCTGCGCCACATCGAACGCGCCCTGCCCGGCCCCGAGATCGCCCGCCACAACAGCGAGACGCCGGTGTCCGCCTACGGCGACGACCGGCTCCGGCGGCCGGCGCTGCTCGTGGGCGTCACCGACGGCCAAGGTGTGTTCACCGCCGTCGAGGTGACCTATCTCGCGCCCAATGGCCGCCGGGCGATCGACCTTCGTCTGTCGCGTAAGACCGTCGGGCCGGTCCCGCCGGGAACCGCCGTGCGGATCGACCCGGCAGCTCCGGAGATGCTGGTGGCCGAGGGCTTCTTCACCACGCTTTCGGCGACCGAGTGCTTCGCCCTGCCCGGCTGGGCGCTGATGTCGACGCGCAACCTGCGCAGCTGGTCGGCGCCGCAGGGCGTGCGTTTCGTCATGATTGCCGCCGATCGCGGCAAGGACGGCGAGGCGTCCGCCGAGGTCCTTCGGAGCCGGCTGGCGCGCCAGGGGGTGCGCAGCCAGATCGCCCTGCCGCCGGAGCCGCATGGCGACTGGAACGAGGCTGCGCGGCCTGTCTAGGTCCCTGTCGGCGATGCGCCAGTAGGAGACCTTGGCGTTTGTCCGGGAAGCGGACATCGAGAGCACGGAATGGCGCTTCCTCTGCCCCAAGCACGTCATAAGGACGGCTAGAAGGCATAGAGCCGTCTGTAGCGCCCGTCGCCCACCATTTGTTGGTGCACCGCGGCGTAGCGGTCCTCGCAGCCGCAACCGGGCCGGCGCGCCGCCGGGATCGCCATTACGACCTCATCCGCGAGCGGCTGGAAGTAGGCCCGGTTGCCAGACGGCGGCCGCTCGGGCAGCCCGAGCTTGGCGATTTCAATCGCTGTCATCAGGCCGGCGGCGAAGGACAGGAACGGCAGCGCTGCATCGACGCTGTCCGTTTCAGTCTCGCCGGCCGGCACCTTGTCAGTCGCGCATGCCGTGTCGGCCGGCTTCTCAGGCGGGAACAGACAGCAGCTGCAGGGATCGTGCGGCGGCGCCAGGGTGAAGACCGTCGCCTGCCAGCTTTTGCCGGTCGTGCCGAACACCTGAACGGGCGGGTAACCCTGTTCGATGTCGTAGCGAACGTTGTCCTCGTTCGCCGCGGAGACCAGGAGGTCCGGCGTCCCGGCCTGGCGGGTCTGCCAGGCTGTCGACCTTCGGAGGCTGGTCGGGTCCACCGCCGCCGTGAGGCCGGCGGTCGCCAGGAACCGCTTCACCGCCTCGACCTTCGGCCCCCGCAGATCTTCAAAGGTGAAGACGGGCGAGCGGTCGAGGTTATGGATCTTGACGATATCCATGTCGATCAGCAGCGGATCGAACCGGAACCCGCAGAGGGCGAGGAAATAAGCCACCGCCGAGCCCACCGACCCGGCCCCCACGATCCACACCGACCCCAGCGTGTCCGGACGAACCAACGGCACCTTGGGACCGGGCGCGGCGGTCCACCCGAACGTGTCGGCCGTCCGCGGCGCGATCGTTTCGGGGAACTGCGGGTTGAAGATCGCCGCCGCGGCCATAATCGCGGCAAAAGCGGCGCCGAACGGATTGCCGCTGCCGGCGGGCGGCAAGGGCGAGGACGAGGGCCCGATGTAGGCGTTCCACCCGCTGCCGTGGGTGATCCAGCCTGGGCCTTCCGGGCCCAGGTGGACGGCGTAGTCGCCGGGGCGCAGCGCCCTGGCCTCGAACCGGCCGAACGGATCGGCACCGCGCATTTCGCCCAGAACGAAAGCATGCAGGCCTTGCGCCTGGAACGGCAGGGCCGGATCGAGTGCGACGTCGGGGAAGCCGAGCGACAAAGACGGCGACATTCGCGAGAGGAGATTCGCCAGGGTGATCACGGCCACCTGCCCCTCCAGCGTCTGTAGGTAGCCGGTGTCGGCGGTGATGATGATCGCGCGCTGCGGGTCGAGCCGCCGCTCACCGTAGCGGGCCGTGCGGTCGTCGCGTTGGGCGTAGAACTGCTCAGGCTCCATCCAGGGCGACTCCGGCCGGCGCGACGACGAGCTGGGTCGCGTCGAGAAGCGACCAGCGGTCGCCGCGGCAGTGGTAGATGGCGGCGCCCGTGAATTCGGGCAGGTGGGCCCCGTAGAGCGGCAGCACGATCGAGATGAAGCCGTCGTAGCGGATGTTCGCGCCGTCTTCGTCGCCGTCGCTGTGAAACGCGTCGACGGGGTGCGTATGGACCTGCGCGACGATCTGCAAGTCCAGGTCCATCGCATAGGCGATCACGCGGGCCATCTCACTGGCACTGACGTGGAAATGGCCCGGCCCGGTTGTCGCCTTCGGACGGACGGCGGTAAGCCCGACCGCGCAGACCCCGTCCGTCCCCCCCAGCAAGAAGGCGACGCCCTCGTGGCGGCGGCGAAGCGTGGGCAACATGCACTGCTGGAGCGCCACGACGCAGCCCACGGCGAGGAAGAGCTGGGGCAGGTCCGGGGCGGCCGCGACCGGCGCGATTCGGCCTGGAAACAGCCGGCGGAGGAACTTCATGCCGCCACCAGCACGCGCCCAATAATCCGTGACTTCAGCTCGATCTCGATTCGTATGACCATCGCGGTCAGCGTCTTGCAGGCGCCCGTGTACCCGTTGTCCTGCCAGTTCCCAATCGTCCAATCGCTGTGCGGGCCTCTGGCATCCACAGTCTTGTAGGCGAGGCGATTCCACGGCGCGCAGATTACGCCGCTGTCGTGTAAGAAGGCGCTGCCGCCTGCGCGGGGCGCCGAATGGAGCTGGTCCCGTTCGCCGCCTTGCGGATCGCACCAGCGCCAGGCGGGCGGCGTCGCCTTGTAGCCGTCGGCTTCGCAGATCACCCAGAAAGGCGAGCCGTCGGCGGCCTTCAGGCCGACGACGAACTCCAGGGTATTCAGCACGGCGACGGTCCACCCGGCGAAGGCCGCGACCTCCTCCAGGTCGGCGAATTCCGCGCCGACCACCAGTTCCGCCGCCGTGGGCATCGCCTAGACGCCCGAGCCGTGCGCGGCCAGGATCAGCTTGTCCCCCGACTTGACGCCGAGGCTGGCCAGCGTGGCCGTGACAGGAGTCAGCAGTTGCTTGTCGTCGCCGTTGCGCAGGTACAGCTCGAAGGCGTCCGCGCCGCCGCCGAGTTGCTTCTGTTCCACCGCATAGTCGATAACGTTGGCAATCGAATCGGTGGGCTCAAACCTTCCCGGCAGCGTGCCCTTCGGCGTGCCGATGACTACGTTGATCTGCTTGTCTTTGTCCGGGGCGGTAGCGGAGCCCTCGTTGGCGTTCACCATCAACCTGATCCTTCTACTTGACGTCAGTGGGGGAAACGTGATTCCCTGTCTTATGAACGAGACGTCCCTGGTCTGGGACAACTTGTCTCACGCGTGAGACATTACGCGAGAACCGTTTTTCGCGCAAGCGGGGGCTGCGCGGCGCGTT
Source organism: Caulobacteraceae bacterium (assembly GCA_035648435.1). GTDB lineage: Bacteria > Pseudomonadota > Alphaproteobacteria > Caulobacterales > Caulobacteraceae > Acaudatibacter. The sequence continues at coordinate 15,078 of DASRLN010000006.1, read as the reverse complement.
CAGTTGAGGCTAAATGACGCTAAACACTAGGGATTTCGGCCAGCTGGTCGCATCCAAACGCGGATCGCGCGGGGTTCGGGTGGTCGCAGCTGAGGTCGGGACAAGCCACTCGACGCTGTCGCGCGTCGAAAACGGCCACATGCCGGACCTCCAAACCTTCGCCAAGCTTTGTCGGTGGCTCGAGCGCGACCCACGGGAGTTCCTGGGCCTGGACGCCGACCGACCGGAGGCGCCCCGGGCGGTGGTGCACTTCCGGAAGAAGAAGACCGTCGCCGCGGAAACCGCCATGGCCCTTGGGGAGCTTATCCTGGCAGCCCAGCACGCGGTGCAGGCGCGCAGCAGCATCGACGTGTGACGTGCGCCGGGGCTTCAAGGCCGAGGCCGAACGCATGGCAGCCTCGGTGCGCGAAGCCCTGCTGCTGGATGGCCTAGACCCGCTCGATCCCTGGGCCTACGCGGCTCACCTCGGCGTGATGATCCTGGAGTTCGATGCGCTCGGAGTGACCGACGGCTGTCGCGAGCAGCTCCTGGACCGCGACCCCGACAGCTGGTCGGGCATGACGATTCGCGAGGGCGGCGCGACCGCAATCCTGCTCAATCCGGTCCAAGGGCGGGCGCGGCAGTGCAGCACATTGATGCACGAGCTCGCCCACATCCTGCTCAGGCACACGCCGGTCAACGTGCAGCTGTCGTCCACCGGCATGTTGCTGCTCAGCGACTACTCGCCGGAGCAGGAAGACGAAGCGGACTGGCTTGCGGCCGCGATGCTTCTCCCGCGCGACGCAATTGTAGTTCATCGCTCTAGGGGGCGCAGCGCCACGGACATCGCCGCCCACTTCGGCGTCAGCGAGCAGTTGACGGAGTGGCGCCTGCGGATGACCGGCGTAGACCTTCAAATCCGACGAGCCGGACGCCGCTAACGTCTCGGTCGCCACGAAGCTGACTCTCCCAAGGTCAGCAACGAGTCGAGGCTGTGTAAAAATAGAATCGCGCCTGAATTGAGCACAAGATTCTGCCGCTGACAGCGGATCATCAATCAAGTTATGCTGTGCTGGGTCCATAATCATTGCACCGCCCGCAATAATATTGCGCGCTTGTCGCGAAAAGTCGCGTTTTGACACAGCCTCAGTCAACATTGGCCATCCGACAACACCGTCGGGATCGCGTCCGTCGGATTTTTCCGGCTAGGGTAGCGGTGGCCCTGAAAGGAAGGAGGAAGGGCGGGATTGGGTGCGCTTGAGGGGCAGGATGGCCCTCGCCCACGGCGCTGGAACCTGATCTCATGACCGACACCGCCCCCCGGACCGCCATTGGCCCTGCAGCGCCGATCCAGACCATTGTCCCGCTGCACGACATCGGCATCGCGCCCGAAAACATCCGCGCCAAGGAGCCTGCCGACGAGGGCATTCCTCAGCTCGCGGAAACCATTGCCGTCGCCGACATCGTCGTCCCGCTGTGCGTGCGGCCCGGTCGAAAGGGCGAGAAGCCCTTCATGGCTCTTGATGGCCGCCGCCGTCTGTTCGCCCTGGAGCTGCTGCTCGAGGCGGGCCGGATCGAGGCGGCCCATCCCGTCCGCTGCGATGTCTTCGAGTCCAAGGCTGCCCAGGCGGCCGCGGCCGTCCTGACCAACGCCGAGCGCTGGCCAATCCACATCGCCGACGTGATCGTGGCGATCGGCAAGATGCGCAAGTCGAAGATGGACAGCGCCTCGATCGCCGGTGCGCTCGGCTACGACGAGCTGGAAATCCGGCGTCTTTCGGCGCTGGCCGGGCTTCATCCCAAGGCGCTCAAGGCCCTGCGCCAGGGGAAGATCAACCTGAAGCACGCGCGTCAGCTGGCGAGGATCCCGGACCAGAAGGAACAGGGCGACATCGCCCAGACCGCCCTAGACGGCCACTTCCAGGACTATCAGCTCAGCAATCGCGTCGAGCGGACCCGCACGGACGTGACCGATGCTCGATTCAGCCTGGTCGGCATGGCGCGCTACACGGCCGCCGGCGGACGGGTAGAGAGTGATCTCTTCGGCGAATTGCCCGACGTGTTGCTCGATCCGGAGATGATGACGCAGCTCTGGCGCGGCCGGGTCGACTCGGTCGTCCAGGCGTTCGAAACCGCCGGGCTGTCGGTCTACATCGGCGGCGAGAAAGGCTTTCGGGCGCCGGATGGCTTCTTCAACCTGCCCTACGTCTACCAGGGCGACCTGACTGAGGAGGTCAAGTCCGCCTACAAGGCGGCGCAGCAGGACGCTGCCAGCACGATGGCGGACGTGGGCCAGGCCGATCTCTGCGGCGAAGAAGCCGCCGCGACGATCCTGCCCGCGCTGCGGGCGAAGATGGAGGTCGCCCGCATACCTCTGGGACGCACCACGCTCGGCGCGGTCATCCTCTTTCCGGACGCTGAAGGCGGCGTGGCGGCGAGCTTCTTCGCCAACCCGGCCCCCGCCGCGGAAGCGGATGACGAAGAGGAGGATGGCGAGGAGGCGGGCGGCGGTTTCGGAGCTGAGGGGCGCTATGGGCGCGGGTATGATGATGTCGAGGTCCCGCAGGCCGATGTCGATGTCACCGGCGCCAGCCATGTGCTGCACGAGACTCGCACCGACGTGGCGACGCGCGGTCTGATCCGCGACCTGGCGGACAATCCCGGCGCGGCGCTGACGGCGCTCCTGGCCCAGCTCTTCAAGCACCTAGCGCTGCACGGCGGGGTCAGTGCTGAGACCTCGGCCGTGACCATCTCGGCAACCCGCTACTCGCGCGGCCAGACGGCGGCGATCCCGGCGCTGGACGGCGAGGTACATGCGCGGCTTGAGGCCCGGCGCGTCGACTACAAGGCGTCCGGCCTTCGGCCGATCGCCTGGATCGACACCCTGGCCCATGGCGACAAGATGGCTCTGCTCGCGGAGCTGGTGGCCATCTCGCTCAACGTGCGTGAGGCCCGCACCGGTTCGATCCGCCACGCGGCCCGGGCCGAGGCCGCGGAGATCGCCGAAATCTGCGCCGCCGACATCTCCGCCCATTGGACCCCTGACGCGGACTACCTGGCTGTCCACAGCAAGAAGCAGCTGCTGGCCCTGCTCGATGAGATGGAGGTCGATGATCCGCGGGCGAAGACCCTGAAGAAGGACGAGCTGGTCGCCTTCGCGGCGGAGATGGCCGCCGAACGACAATGGGCGCCGGCGGTCCTGTCGTGGGAAGCGGCGGGTAGCGTGATCGGCGACGAGGGCGGCGAGGCGCGCGCTGACGACGGCGAGGAACCGTCGCCGGAGCCAATCCCGGGCGAGCCCGTCCAGCAAATCGCCGCCTGAGCCTTGAGAGCTCCTCGCCTTCGGGCGGGGGGCTCTTTTGGTGTCGCCGAGCAGGTGCGCCGTGGACGGCCGGCCGGGGCAAAAGGAGGGAGGCAGGGAGAGGGCTTCGCGAGCCCGGCGGGACTGGAGGGAGGCGCCCTCCGCCCCGGGCGATGAGGACCCTCCCCATGAACGCCCTTCTTCCCCTCTTCGGTTTCGGCGAGGCCTCTGACAAGGCCGCCAACAGCCTGGCCGCCGCGAGAGCCCTCGTCCCGCACCTGAACCGCTCCCGCGCTCTGGACCGCAAACTGGTGGCGGGAGTCATGACCACCTCCTTCGGCGGCGCGGATGCGGACGGCGCCTGGTCGTGGCGCGACGCCTACGATGCGATGGAAGCCGCGCTCGTACTTCAGCTGCGGCGCCTCGCCCCGCAGATCGGCCGCCTGGAAGACGCGCCGGCCGAGATCGCCGCGCTGCTGGCCGCCGTCACCGACCTCACCTTGACCCACACGCGCCGCAGCGAGGAGCAGGTCGCGCTAGACCAGTTCTCCACCCCGCCGGCGCTCGCGGCCCTTGCCGTCGCGGCGGCGCAGATCCGCCCGGGCGACCTGGTGCTCGAGCCGTCCGCCGGCACCGGGCTGATGGCGATCATAGCCGAAGCGTGCGGCGCGGCCCTGCAGCTCAACGAGCTGGCGCCGCACCGGGCGGCCCTTCTCGACGGCCTATTCCCGGCCGCCTCGCGCACCCGGCATGATGCGGTCCACCTGAAGGACCTTCTGCCCTCGTCGGGCAGCTTTCATGCGGTCATCGCCAATCCGCCCTTCCAGCACCTGGAGGCCCACCTCCACGCCGCGATCGACTGCGTGGCCGAAGGCGGCCGGCTGTCGGCGATCGTGCCCGCGCGCCTCTTCGAGGACGTCGCCGCCATACAGAAGCTTCGGCTACGCGGGCGCATCGTCGCGACCCTCGCCTTCCCTCCTCGCGCCTACGCCAAGCACGGCACGTCCGTCGAGACCGGCTTGCTGGTGCTCGACCGTGGCCTGCCCGAGGCCCCCTCCCCTCACCAAGTCGTGGTCTGCGAGACCGTGGCCGACGGCGCAAAGCTGGCGGCCTCGCTCGATCCTCGGCCGACCGCTCAGCCACGGCAGTTTCGTGCGGTCTCCGCCGTGGCCTTCCTGGCGCCCCGGGCCCGGGCGCTGGCGACGCCTTCCACCCGGCTCGGCTTCCTGGGCTCAACCGCGCCGCTGGCCTATGAGGCGACCGACTGGTCCGGCGAGGGCCATGACGTCGGCCTCTATCAGGCCTATGCGCTGGGCCGGGTCGCCCTCCCGCAGGCCCAGCCTCACCCATCGGCCCTCGTGGAATCGGGGCCCATGGCCTCGGTTGCGCCGCCGGCGCCGAGCTATCGCCCGGTCCTGCCGACGGGCATGATCGAGAAAGGCCTCGTCTCCGACGCGCAGTTGGAGACCATCATCTATGCCGGCGAGGCGCACGCCAGCATGCTGCCCGGCGCTTGGCGGCTCGGCGAGGCCGCCCATCAGGTTATCCTGGTGGCGGATGAGACAGAGGGCGCGGTTCAATTCCGCCGCGGCTTCTTTCTGGGCGACGGCACCGGCTGCGGCAAGGGCCGCCAGATTGCCGGCGTGATCGCCGACAATATGGCGCAGGGCCGCACACGGGCGGTCTGGCTCTCCAGGAATGACGCGTTGCTTGAGGATGCGCGGCGCGACTGGGGGGCGATCGGCGGCGCGGCGTCCGACATCACCCCGCAAAGCGCGTGGAAGCAGGCGGACGCGATCCGGATGGACAAGGGCGTCCTCTTCACCACCTACGCCACGCTGCGCCAGCCGGCGCGGGGCTACCGCCTCTCGCGGCTCGACCAGATCGTGGGGTGGCTGGGGGCGGACTTCGACGGTGTGATCGCCTTCGACGAGGCGCACGCCATGGCCAACGCCGCGGGCGGCGGCAAGGGTGCGCGCGGGCCCAAGAAGGCCTCGCTGCAGGGCATGGCCGGCCTGGCGCTGCAGAACCGGCTGCCGGGCGCGCGGATCCTCTACGTCTCGGCGACGGGGGCGACCACGCCGGAGAACCTCGCCTACGCCGCCCGGCTCGGCCTGTGGGGCGGCCCCGAAGCGCCGTTCCTTACCCGCGAAGCCTTCATGGACGCCGTCGAAAAAGGCGGCGTCGCGGTCATGGAGCTGATCGCACGCGAACTGAAGGCGCTGGGGCTCTACATCGCCCGCTCGCTGTCGTTCGATGGCGTGGAATATGAGGCGCTGCGTCATCCGCTCGCTCAGGGTGACGTCGAGATCTGGGACGCCTGGGCAGACGCCTACCAGCTGATCCACCAGAACCTGCGCGCTGCTCTGGAGGCGGTGGGAATCACCGAGGACGGCAAGGCCAAGAGCGGCCAGGCCGCCTCGGTCGTGCTGTCGGCCTTCGAGGGCTCCAAGCTGCGCTTCTTCGGCCATCTGCTCGCCGGCCTGAAGGCCCCGACCCTGATCGCCTCGATCCGCCAGGACCTCGCTGAAGGCCGATCGTCCGTGGTCCAGATCGTCTCGACCAACGAGGCGGTCATGGAGCGGCGCCTGGCGGAGATCCCGCCGGAGGAGTGGAACAACCTGACCATCGACATGACGCCGAAGGACCAGGTGCTCGACTATCTGATGGGCGCGTTTCCGGTTACGGCGATGGACGCGATCGAGGACGAGGACGGCGCCGTCACCATGGTCCCGGTCACGGTGGACGGCCGCCCGGTCGTGAGCCAGGAGGCGCTTCGGCTGCGCGAGGAACTCGTCGTCCACCTGGCCTGCCTGCCCGCCGTCCCCGGTGTACTTGACGCGGTGCTGGACGCGCTGGGCACGGACAACGTCGCCGAGATCACCGGCCGCTCGCGCCGGGTCGTCCAGCGCGACGGGCGCCGGGTCGTCGAGCGCCGCAGCGCCTCGGCGGCCAAGGCCGAGACCGACGCCTTCATGTCCGGCAAGAAACGCGTGCTGGTGTTCTCGGACGCCGGCGGCACTGGCCGCAGCTACCACGCCGACCTGAACGTCCTGAACCGGAGCCGGCGGGCCCACTACCTGGTCGAGCCGGGCTGGCGGGCCGACGCGGCCATCCAGGGCCTGGGTCGCTCGCACCGCACCAACCAGGCCCATGCGCCGCTGTTCCGGCCGGTGACGACCGACATCCACGGCGAGAAGCGCTTCCTGAGCACGATCGCCCGGCGGCTCGACAGCCTGGGCGCCCTTACCCGGGGCGAGCGCCGAACGGCGGGCGCGGGCCTCTTCAGGGCCGAGGACAATCTCGAAAGCCCTTGGGCGCATCGGGCGCTGCAGGCGTTCTACGTCGCGCTGCACTTCGGTTCGGTCGAGGCGATGGACAGGGTTAGCTTCGAGCACAAGACCGGCCTGAAGTTGATCGACGGCGATGGCAATCTGAAGAAGTCCGACGACATGCCGCCGATGAACACCTTCCTCAATCGGCTGTTGGCGCTGCGGATCGAGGACCAGAACGCCCTCTTCGTGGCGTTCGACCAGATCCTGAGCAGTATCCTGGAGCGGGCCGCGTCGTCGGGTGCGCTGGACCGCGGGATGGAGGACATCCTCGCCGATGACCTCACGGTGGTCTCCGACGAGGTGATCCGAACCGACAGCCTGACGGGCGCCGAGACCAAGATCATCACCTTCCAGGTCCGGACGCGTCGGGTGATGACGATGTCGGCCGACGCCCTGGTGGGCTTGGATCCGCTTGCCCTCGAGTATGTCGTCAACGCCAAGTCCCAACGCGCCGGCCTCGCGGTGAAGGGCTTGACCACGACCGACGACGACGACCGCCTGGTCCCCGCGGTCCGCATCATTCGTCCGGAGAAGCGGAGCGTCACGCCCCTGAAGGTCTATGAGGAATCGGCGTGGGAGCCCGTGGCCGAGGCGGTCTGGCGTGCGACCTGGGACGCCGAGGTCGCCCGGGCCGATCCGTGGCACACCCGCCAGCTCGTGCTCGTGACCGGCTTGCTCCTGCCGGTCTGGAGCAGCTTGCCGGCCAAGCAGACCAATGTTCGCCGCCTCAAGGCGCCGGACGGCCGGCGCTGGCTCGGTCGGGTTCTGGGCAGCGGTGAAATCCCCGGGCTGAAGATAGCCCTCGGTCTAACCGACACGGCCACAGCCGTAGGCAATGGCGAGGCGGCCGCCGAGATGGTGCTCGCCGAGAATAGCTCGATCGCGCTGGCGGGCGGTTTGTGGCTGCGCCGGGCGAAGGTGATGGACCGCTACCGGCTGGAGATCGTCGGGGCGGCCTCGCAACGCTCGGTCTTCACCGTGCTCGGCTGCTTCGTCGAGATCATCAACTACACCCCTCGCGTCTTCGTCCCCACGGATAGGCCCGAGGTGCTGACGGCGATCCTCGCCAAGTGGCCGGCCCAGACCATCCTTGCGGCTGCCGCATAGGGACCAGGTGGGAGCCGCAGGCGTCCCCGCCCGCGGCTCTTGCTGTGCAGCTGATCGTTCGCTGGGGGAAAAGGAGGAGGGAGGGCGCGAGCGGGCGAGCGAACCGGGATTTGGCCCGGCGCTGGCGGCCCGAGGCTCCCATGTCCAATCCCCTTGAACCCCTGATGGCCGACATCATCGCGCGCATCGAGCGCGGCGTGCCGCCGTGGCGACAGCCCTGGGTGGGCGGCGGCGATCCGACATCGCCGCAGCGCTCGGACGGCCAGGCCTTCACCGGCAGCAACGCCTGGCTCCTGGCCTTCGTCGGCGCGGCGCGGGGTTTCGTGTCCCCCTACTGGTTCACCTTCCGGCAAGCGCTGACGATCAGCGCGCCGGTGACGAAGGGCGAGAAGGGCTCGCCCGCAATCCTCTACAAGACCCGGGTTGTCGACGGCCGCGAAGTCGCCGAGCCGGAGGATGGCGCCGGCGGCGACGAGGCCAGGGTGCTGCGCTACCTTCGCGGCTACACCGTCTTCAACGCCGAGCAGCTGACGGACTGTCCGGAACGCTACCTGCGCGCCCCGAAAGTGGACCCCGCGGCTCGGGAGACGGCGCGCAATGCCATCCTCGACGCCATCCCGGCGGTCATCGAACTTGGCGGCGGCAGCGCGTTCTATCAGCGAGATCGCGACATCATCCGCCTGCCACCGCCGGAAGCCTTCCGCTCCGTCGATGACTTCCTGGCGACCAAGGCCCACGAGCAACTGCATTGGTCGGGAGCCGAGCACCGACTGAACCGGACCTTCGGGCGGCGGTTCGGCGACCAGGCCTACGCCTTCGAGGAACTGGTCGCCGAGATCGGGGCCGCGGCGCTTGGCCTTCGTATCGGTCTGCGCCCGCAACTGCTCGAAGACCATGCCGCCTACCTCGCCCATTGGGCAAGGATCTTGAAGGATCGGCCCTCCGCCCTTCTGGAGGCGTCCGGTCATGCGCAGCGGGCGGTCGATCATCTGATCGCCTACAGCCAGGCTGGTTCGGAGGCGGTGGCGCAAGCCGCGTAGGCCGTCGGGCTTCGTGCCCGCAAAGGAGGAGGGAGGGCGCGGTCGGGCGAGCGAACCGGGACTTGGCCCGGCGCCGACAGCTCGAGGCTCTCATGCCCAAACTTTCTACCCCGCGCGCGACCAGGTCGCCCCGGACGTGCGCCATGATACCTCATGCGCCCGATCTCTTCGACGATGCTCAGGGCGTGGGCGAGATGACCGCCCCCTACGCCGGTTCATCGCGCCTGGGCGCATCGGCCGACGTTCTCCGTGAAAGGGTCAGGGCCAGGGGTCTCGACGCCCTCAACGACGCCGAGACGCTCGAACTGCTTCTGTCGCGCTCGATGCCTTGCGGCGCCAAGGCCCACGCCACCGCGCTTCTCTGCCGATTCGGCTGCCTTCGGCGGGTCCTGGCGGCCGACTCTGCAGCCCTTTCGGGGATCGTCGATGCAGGCGTTGCCGTCGACCTTCAGCTGATCTACGACGCTACGCGCCGCCTCGCCGCGGCGGAGCTGCCAGGGCGCTGCGTTGTCTCCTCGTGGAGCGCTCTCATCAACTACCTGAAGCTCACGATGGCCCACTGCGAACGCGAGGCGTTTCGCGTTATCTTCCTCGACAAGAAAAATCAGCTGATCGCCGACGAGGTCATGAACCAGGGCACCGTCGATCACGCCCCCGTCTATCCCCGCGAAGTCATGCGTCGGGCGTTGGAGCTGTCAGCGTCGGCTGTGATCCTGGTGCACAATCATCCCTCCGGAGATCAGACGCCCTCGGCGGCGGACGTCGACATGACACGGAGAGTGGTCGAGGGCGGGAGGGCTCTCGGCATTTCAGTCCATGACCACGTCGTCGTCGGCCGGGCGGACGTCGCCAGCTTCAAGGCTCTGGGGCTGATGTAGGCATCCTCCCGGGGTGTGGGACCGCCAGGTCGCGCCGATTGGGGTGTGACAGCGGCGGCGGGCTGGCGCCGCGAGCGTCGCCGTTGGGGGGAGGCAAAGGGAGGGCCGGATTGGGTGCGCTCGATGGGAGCGCTTCAACAAGGATCACCCCCATGTCCGACACCGGCTGGACCGACCCCCGCGTCGAAAGTCTGAAGACCCTGTGGCTTGAGGGCTTGAGCGCCTCCCAGGTCGCCAAGCAGCTTGGCGGCGTCACGCGCAACTCCGTCATCGGCAAGATCCATCGCCTGGGGCTGTCCGGCCGAGCTGCGGGCGGGAACGCGCCACCCCGCGTCAGGTCCGCCCGTACTGTCCACAGAGCCTCCCCGCAACCAGGCCGCCTGGCTGCGCCGCCATGCGTAGACGCCAAGCGAGAGCCGGTCGTGCAACAGTTCGATGGACCTGGGCGGGTCCGGTCGATGGCCGGGCTTCACGGGCATGTCTGCAAGTGGCCGATCGGTGACCCGCACGGAGCCGATTTCAGTTTCTGCGGGCAGGACGTCCCCGGCGATGGCCCCTACTGCGCCGATCATCATCGCCGAGCTCACCAACCGGGGAAGGCCTCCCCGCTTGACCACGATCCGATCGTTCGCAGGGTTCTCGCCGGCCTTGCCGCCTAGGGTAGGACACGATCGGGCATGAGCTGCAAGGCGCTCTGGCTCGCTCCAAGGTCATTGTCCGGGAAAATGGGAGAGACCGGCGATTTGCGAGGCGTCCCGTCGTGAGGGGGCGAAGCCCTCTGGCTCGAGTGACCTCGCCACCGTCCGCCACCCCCCACAAGGGACGCTGCGCTCAAAGCCCTTGTGGGGCGCGTCGGGCCGTCGGCGCGAGGCGGTCAGCGAGCCGACAGGCTCCACCCTCCAACTCCTGAAAGGGACTTTCCCAATGAAACCCGCCTCCTTCTCTCCCCTGCTGACCGGTCAGATGACCCACTTCGAGGCCCAGGCCTTGACGCTCGACGATCCCCGTCCCCATCCCCATGAGGACGCCCTCACCCAACTCGGCCATGCCCTGATGAACGAGGTGCTCGACGTCTTCAGCGACACCGCCCTGGAAGACTTCCAGTCGATTGTGTCGGAAACGTTGATCGGCGCCTTTCACTCCGCAGGCCAGCGCATCGAACGCGAGGCGGACCGCGCCCGCGACGACCTGAACAGGCTCAGCCGGGACTTCGACGGATCTGAGATTGCCGACACCGAGATGCAGGAAGCGACCAGAAGAGCCCGCGCCGCGGACGTTGCCACGATGGCGATCGAATTCGTCCGGGACTCCGCCGCCGCCAGCTACACATCCGCGACTGGCGAGGTCTGGACGCCTTGGAGGGGCAGCGTGAAGGCGTCGCGCACCACGGCCGCCCTGATCGAAGCACGGGACGCCATCCGTTCCAGAAAGGCTCGCAAGCACGCCGCAACCGATCCTGGCGCGACCATCATCGCCTTCCGCGCTTCACCGATGGCCGATACCGCGGATGACGCGAACAGGATATTCGACGCACTGAACTGGGCCCGGACCCAATGGCCCGACATGGCGCTGGCCACGACTGGAGCCAAGGGCGCCGAAAAGCTCGCCATCAAGTGGGCCAAGTCCAAGAACGTCACCCTGGTCCTGGCCAAGGCCGATTTCGACAGGCACGGCCGCGCCGCCCCCTTCCGCGCTAATGACGAGATGCTTGAACTCGAGCCGGTGTGTGTCTTCACCCTGGCCAACACGCTGAATCCCCAGCGCGGCGAAGGGATGCAGCCTTTCGGGCCAGCTCTCAACCTCGGCCAGAAAGCGACCGAGAAGGGCATTCGGCACGTCATGATCAAGGCGCGGGCTTAGGCCCGCGTCAGCGGCGGCCTTCGGGCCGCCGCACCTCGCGCGTCGAAGCGCCGGTCTGACTCACCAGAGGCCGCCCGGCTGTTCCGTTGGTTCCGGTGCGCCCGCCCTCCCCTCCTCGCAGTGTCGTTTCCCGTGCATCGGCCGCGGCGGACGCGGCGCCGTCAATGAAGATGCCTGGATAGGTCACCTAGTGGATAAAATCTAACACTTGGTACCTGGCTGAGGCCGGAAGGATGGTGGCCGGCGAAGATCCGCTCCTGTGCGATGTGTCAACGGTGGGAGTCGACCCATAGCGGTCCCTAGGCCTCACGGTGGTCGGCGACCGAACGGGGTTATGTCTCATTGACTTGGACCGAATTTCCAGAATATTGGAATTATGGAATCAGACATCGCCATCAAACGCCTTTCCGCTCTCGCCCAAGACTCCCGCTTGGCCGTGTTTCGCCTGCTGGTGAAGGCGGGGCCAGACGGGATCGCCGCCGGCGAAATCGCCCGTTCACTGGAGATCACGCCCAACACCCTCTCCGCCCAGCTTACCATCCTGGCCAACGCCAGCATGGTCACCAGTCGCCGCGACGGCCGCTCGATCATTTACGCCGCCGACTATGACGGCATGAGCGAACTGCTGGTCTACTTGATGGAAGACTGCTGCCAGGGCCGTCCGGAAGTTTGTGCGCCGTTGGCCGCAGTGGCCCCCCGTTCCGCCTGTTGTGAAGTTCCCGAAGGAGCCCTCTCGTGAAGCGCCTGCACGTCCACGTCGCCGTCGAAGACCTATCCAAGTCGGCTTCTACTCCACCTTGTTCGGCGCCCAGCCGGTCGTCCTCAAGCACGACTACGCCAAGTGGATGCTGGACGATCCGAGGGTGAACTTCGCCATCTCGGACAAGGCTCGCGTGCCGGGCGTCGACCACCTGGGCATCCAGGTCGAAAGCGGCGAGGAGCTGGCCGAACTGGCCGGCCGGCTGAAGGCCGCCGGCGAGGTGACCCGCGACCAAGAGGCCACCACCTGCTGCTATGCCCAGTCGGACAAGGCCTGGGTCAACGATCCGAACGGCCTTCGCTGGGAGACCTTCTTCACCTTTGGCGAGGCGACGAGCTACGGCGAGGACGAGCCGGGCGCCGCGCTCGCCGCGCCCAGGGCGGCCTGCTGCGCGGCCGCCGAGGCGGCCCCGGCGCCTGCGCCGGTGTCCGCCTGCTGCTCTTAGGGGAGGACCATGGCCGCCGAAGCTTTCAACGTTCTATTCCTCTGCACCGGCAACTCGGCCCGCTCGATCATGGCCGAGGCGATCATGAACCGGGTGGGCGCGCCGAAGTTCAAGGCATTCTCGGCCGGCTCGATGCCCAAGGGCGAGGTCCATCCGCGCACCATGGAACTCCTCAAGCTCAACGGCTTCATGCCGCAAGCCTTCCGTTCCAAGGGCTGGGAGGAGTTCTCGGGGTCTGACGCGCCGAAGCTCGATTTCGTGTTTACGGTCTGCGACAGCGCTGCCGCCGAGGTTTGCCCGATCTGGCCGGGCCAGCCCATGACCGCCCACTGGGGTCTGCCCGATCCGGCCGAGGCCACGGGCAACGCAGCGGAGATCGCGCTGGCCTTCACCGACACCTGGCGGATGCTCAACAACCGCATCAGCCTGCTGGTCAACTTGCCGGTCGCGAGCCTTGATCGCCTCTCCCTGCAGAAGCGGCTCGACGAGATCGGCAAGACCACGGGCCAGCGCGAGCCCGCGCGCTGAGAGTGTCGGACACGGCGCAGACCAACCAGGCCAGCCTGGAGCCGCCGCTACACGCCTTCTCGCCGTCACGCCGCCTCGCCGGCGAGGCGCTCGGGACCGCGCTGCTGCTGGCCATCGTCATCGGCTCCGGGATCATGGGCGAGCGCCTGGCGGGCGGCAACGTTGCCATCGCGCTCCTGGGCAACACGCTCGCAACAGGCGCCGGCCTGGTTGTTCTGATCACCGTCTTCGGGCCGCTCTCCGGGGCCCACTTCAACCCGGCCGTCACCCTAGTCTTTGCATTGCGCCGTGAGATCGGCTGGGGATTGGCCGGCGCCTACGTTCTCGCGCAAGTCGCGGGGGGCGTCCTGGGCGTCTGGGTCGCGCACGCCATGTTCGCCGAGCCGATCTGGCAGGTGTCGAGCAAGCTGCGCGACGGGCCGTCGCAGGCGTTCGCCGAGTTCGTCGCCACCTTCGGCCTGATCGCCTCGATCCTGGGGTCAATCCGATTTCGTCCGGACGCAACGCCGATGATCGTCGGGCTCTACATCACCTCGGCCTACTGGTTCACCGCCTCGACCTCGTTCGCCAACCCAGCGGTGACCATCGCTCGGTCGGTGTCGAACACCTTCGCCGGCATTGCGCCGAGCTCGGCCCCGATGTTCATCCTCGCCCAGCTCGCCGGCGCCGTCGCCGCGAGCCTCCTGTTCGGTTGGCTTTTGAAGGAGCGGACCGCGCCAGGAGCGACCGACCGTCATGACCTAAGCTGATATATGTCTGGCGCCGTCACTGTCTTTGCCGGTCTTCCCATCCCCTCGACGTCGCCGGTGTTCCTCGCCGCCGTCGGCCTGCATGTGCTGGCGGGCCTGACGTGCGTGGCGGCTGGCGCCGTCGCTATGCTGAGCCGCAAGGGCCGCGGCCGTCATTCGACCTTGGGCACCATCTATTTTCGGTCTCTGGCCGTGGTGTTCGGAACGGCGGCCGGCCTGTCCGCCGTCCGGTGGGCAGAGGACTATCCGCTGTTCATCCTCGCAACGGTCGCGTTCGGGGCCGCATGGTTCGGCCGCGCGTCGATTAAGGTGGGCGCGGTTCGCCGGCATATCATTGGCATGGGCGGTTCATACATCGTGCTGCTGACCGCCTTCTATATCGACAATGGCCGCAACCTGCCATTGTGGCGGGAACTGCCGACGCTGGCCTATTGGCTTGTTCCAGGCGCTGTCGGCGCGCCAATTATGGTCTGGGCACTGTTACGCCATCCTCTCGCCCGCAACCCCCGCCGCCCCTAAACTCTGCGCATGAACGCCCTGACCGCTTTCGGCCTCCTCGCCGTAACCGCCATGCTGGTCTGCTACGCACTGGAGTCGCGGTCGCACTGGTGGACGCTCGCCTTCGCCTTCTCTTGCGTGCTTGGGAGCGCCTACGGCTTCATGCAGGGTGCCTGGCCGTTCGGGCTGGTGGAGGCCGTGTGGGCCGCCGTGGCGGCTAGGAAGTGGTGGTCGCGGCACTAAGGGCCGGTTTCCACCCATCTGCGACATAGCGGAGGTCCGCTCTTAGAGCCGGTCGTGCAAGGACTCACCCGGGTGTCCGCCAAACAATGGGCGACGGGACGCGATTGGGCCGCCCAGCGAACTTATCCGAAAACCGTCGTTTTGTGGAAGGCTGAGCGGTGCGCCTTCAGGGGCGCCAAAGAGATTCGCCGCCGTTCCGGTTTTCCAAATGTTGGGAGGCGCCGAACGCGATTTGTATAATTTTTTTCGCGATTTCCTCGGGGGCGAGCACAAAGTCGATGCACCCGGTGGCTATCGCGCTCTCAGGCATGTCGGGTTGTCCGGCGGTATCGAGCCGTTGGGCGATCGTGGTGCC
>DASRLN010000005.1:0-10359 GCA_035648435.1 Caulobacteraceae bacterium | reverse complement strand
GCGGTCATGTTGGCGATGGCGTCGGGGCCACCGGTGAGGGGGGCGGCTCGTCCGGTCAGGACATCGTGGAGATGGGCGAGTTGGGCGGCGTAGGTCGTGGGGCCGTCGGTGGGGCGGGCGATCGTCTCGCCGGCGATGGTGGTGGTGAATAGGCAGCCGAGTTGCGGGGCGACGAAGTTGACGATGTCGAGCCTGCCGCGCTCGCCCTCGAGGGTCAGCCAGGCGGCCGGGCGGGGCGCGGTCATGGAACAGGCGATGTCGGCGCGCACGCCACCGGGAAATCCGAGTTCGGCGCGCAATCGCGTATCGACACCATCCTCGAACAGCGCCGCCGCGCTCTCGACGCGCGGCTCGGCGCCGATCAGGGTGCGCAGGGCGTGCAGGGGATAGCAGCCGAGGTCCATCAGCGCCCCGCCACCCTGGTCGGCGCGCCAGCGAAGCTCCGTCGGCGTCCGGGGGATGGGGACGTGGAACTCGGCGGCGGCGCGACGGAGGGCGCCGAGCACGCCGCTTTGGACGATCGCCTCGGCCCGGCGGATGACGGCGTGGAAGCGGTAGTGGAAGGCTTCGACGAGCGGCGGGGACGCCAGGGCGGCGGCCCGGGCCATCGAGCGCGCCTCGCCGGCGTTCAGGGCGAAGGGCTTTTCGCAAAGGACCGCCTTGCCCGCCGCCAGAGCCGCCAGGGTCCACCGCGCGTGGGCGGCGGCCGGCAGGGCGTTGTAGACGACATCGATGTCGTCGCGGGCGACTAGGGCAGCGTAGTCGGCGGCCACCTCGGCGAGGCCATGTTCGCGGGCATAGGCCCGCGCCCGGTCCGGATCGCGCGCCGCCACGGCCCGCACCTCGAAGCCGGGGTCGCCGGCGGCCGGTCCGATGACGGCGGTGGGCGCGATCCTCGATGCGCCCAGCAGGCCGATGCGAAACACCCTGGTCATCGGCCGCTCCGTTGGCGACAAGACCTCTATCAAGACCTCTATAGTGGGGCCGGTGATGAAGGACGATCACCATGCGCACGACCACCCTTGGCCCTCTGACCGGCGTCAGCCGCATCACGCTGGGCGGCGGCGGCCTCGGCGGAGGGTGGGGCGCGACGACGGCCGAGGAGGCGGTGGCCACGGTCCGCGCGGCGGTCGATGGCGGCGTGACCCTGATCGACACCGCCCCGATGTACCGCGACTGCGAGGCGGTGATCGCGGCGGCCTTCGACGGCGCTTTGCCCGCCGGCGTCCGGGTGACCACCAAGTGCCAGCTCGGCCGCCCGGCCGCCGGCGAGGCCGCGGGGCGGCTGGTGGCGTCGCTGGAGGCGAGTCTGGCGGCCATGCGGCTCGAGCGCGCCGACGTCTTCTTCCTGCACAGCAACATCTGCCCCGACACTTACGTCTACGCCCGCCACGCCGAACGCCGCGATGCGTTCGCGACGCCCTGGTCGGTCTATGTCGATGAGGTGGTTGCCGCCTTCGAACGCCTGAAGGCGGCCGGCCGGATCGGCGCCTGGGGGATCACCGGGGTAGGGGTTCCGGAGACGATCCTGGGGGCCATCGCCCACGCGCCGGCGCCGGACGTCGTCCAGGCGGTAGCCAATCTGATGGACAGCGCCGGCGGCATGAAGAACTTCGCCGAGGCCCTCCGGCCGCGCGAGATCATCGCCGCCGCCAAGGCGCGGGGCGCCGGGGTGATGGGCATCCGCGCGGTCCAGGCCGGCGCCCTCACCGCGGCCATCGACCGGACCATCAAGGCCAGTCACCCCGAAGCGGCCGACCACGGCCGCGCCGCCTCCTTCCGCGCCCTGTGCGCCGAACTGGGCGCCGACCCGGCGGTGGTCGCCCACCGCTACTCCCTGGGCATGGCGGGGGTGGACACCGTGGTCATCGGCGTCAAGAACCGCGCCGAACTCGCCGGCTGCCTGGAGGCCGAAGGGCTGGGACCGCTGACGCCGGAGGAAACGGCGCGGATCGACGGCCTGGGCCTGCGCGATTGAACCTGATCAAAGGTCGTGGCGTCCTGGCGTCTTGGCGGCGAAAAAGGCGTCGCCGCCCCGATCGGCCAACCCGTTGAAGCTTGGAGCCACTCATGCGCCTCTCCGTCTTGTTCTGGCTTGCCGCCGTCATCGGCGCGGCCGGCGTCGCGCGGGCCGCGCCGCCGCCGGACCTGCCGCCAGCGATCTGGGCCGATCCGGCCCCGGACGCGGCCCATCCGGCGCGGAGCGAGGTGCTGCACATTGCCAGCCATGGGGTCGAGATCAACGGCCTGGCCTATCTCGTGGCGGGGGCCGGCGTCCACCCGACGGTGGTGTTGTTCCACGGCCTGCCGGGCAATGAGAAGAACCTCGATCTCGCCCAGGCGATCCGGCGCGCCGGCTGGAACGTGATCACCCTGAACTATCGCGGCTCCTGGGGAAGCCCGGGCGCGTTCCGGTTCGGGCAGACTCTCGAGGACGCCGACGCGGCCCTGGCCTTCGTCCGCGATCCGGGTCACGCGAAATTTCTCGGCATCGACACCGGCCGGCTGGTGATCATCGGCCACAGCATGGGCGGCTGGGTGGTGATCAACACCGCCGCCCACGACAAGACCCTGATCGGCATGGTCAGCATCTCGGCGGCGGACATGTCGCGCCTGGGCGCGGCCCCCGAGAGTGTGCGGGTGCGGGAGATGGCGGACAACATGGAGACCCTGGCCGGCGTGACCGCCCAGTCGATGGCCGCCGACGTCGCCGCCAACGCCATCGGCCACCCGTTCGCCAAGGCCGCCCGGGGGCTCGTCGATACGCCCTATCTGGCGATGACCTCCGACGACGGTCTGGCGGCCGACACCGACGCCCTGGTGGCGGCGATCCGGGCCGGCGGCGGGGCGAAGGTGACGACGGTCCACATGCCGACCGACCATTCCTGGTCCGACCGCCGCATCGCGCTGGAGGCGGCGGTGATCGCCTGGCTGCAAGCACTGAGATAGCAGCCGGGGCGCGCCGGCCGAACCTGTCCAATTGGTAATTTTCGCGGGCGGGCGACGCCGCCTATGGAATGCGGTCTCGCCGCCGAATGGAAGTCCATCGATGAACACCCTTTTTCTGCTCGCCGCCCTGACGACGTTGATCGGCGGCGCGGCCCTCGCCGCCGAAACCCCGGGCAATCCGCCCCGGCCGGCCACGCCCAGGATCGATTCCGCCGGCGCCACCGCCGCGCCCGACCGGGGCCTGCTGTTTTCGCCCGAGAGCGTCGCCAGCGAAGGCGCGGTAGCCGTGGAGGGCCAGCACATCGACTACCGCGCGGTGGCCGGGACCATCGTCGTCCACCCCAAGGGCTGGGACGACGCCGCCAAGCGCGAGCCGACCGACCTTTCCGGCAAGGAGAAGCCCGAAAAGGACGAGGACGACGACAAGAATCCCAAGGCCGAGGCGTCGATGTTCTATGTCGCCTATTTCAAGCGGGGCGCGCCTTCCGCCGACCGGCCGATCACCTTTCTCTACAATGGCGGTCCCGGCTCATCGAGCGTGTGGCTGCACATGGGCGCTTTCGGCCCCCGCCGGGTGGTGACCCGCGACGACAGTCACACCCCAGCCGCGCCCTATTCGCTGGTCGATAACGCCTACAGCCTGCTGGATGTCAGCGACCTGGTGTTCATCGACGCGCCGGGGACGGGGTTCAGCCGGGTCGCCGGCAAGGACAAGGAAAAGGCTTTTTACGGGGTGGACGCCGACGCCTACGCCTTCGGCGAATTCATCATGGGGTTTTTGTCCAAATACGGGCGCTGGAACTCGCCCAAATACCTGTTCGGAGAAAGCTACGGCACGCCGCGCTCGGCGGTGCTGGTCAACGCCCTGGAGACCGGCCACGACATCGACTTCAACGGCGTGATCCTGCTCTCGCAGATCCTCAATTTCGACCTCAGCGCCGACGCCCCGTCGTTCAATCCGGGTACGGACGAAGCCTACGTCACCGCCCTGCCGACCTACGCCGCCACCGCCTGGTACCATAACCGCCTGGCGGGCCAGCGCCCGGCCGAACTGCTGCCGTTCCTGGCCCAGGTCGAACAGTTCGCCACCGGCGAATACGCCTCCGCGCTCCAGGCCGGATCCGAACTGGACCCCACGCGCCGCCAGGCGGTGGCCGACAAGCTCGCCGCCTACACCGGCCTGCGGGCAGCCTATGTGCTGAAGTCCGATCTGCGCATCGATGGCGGCCAGTTCTCGAAGAACCTTCAGGACCCCGATGGCCTGACCACCGGGCGGCTGGACACCCGGTTCTCGGGTCCGGACATCGATCCCTTGAGCAAGGAAGCCGACTATGACCCGCAGTCGGCGGCGATCAGCTCGGCCTATGTCTCGGTGTTCAACGACTACGTCCGCAAAGAGCTCGGCTTCGGCGAGGGCAAGGTCTACAAGCCCGAGATCGACGTCGGCAAGGACTGGAGTTTCGCCCACCAGCCTCCCGGCGCCGACAGTCCGGCGCAAGGCGTCACCAACGTCATGCCCGACCTCGCCTATGCGATGAAGTACAACCCCGGCCTCAAGGTGATGGTCAACGGCGGCTACTACGATCTCGCCACGCCGTTCTACGAGGGCTGGTACGAGATGCACCACATGCCGATTCCGAACAACCTGCGTAGCAACATCGAGTATCACTACTATCAGTCCGGCCACATGGTCTATGCCCACGAAGCCGCGCTGAAGGAACTCCACGACAACGTCGCCGACTTCATCCGTCGCACGGACAATCTCGGGCGGTAGGGCGCGCGGCTCGGGACCGGCGGTGCGCGGCGTTCACACTTCGATCGGCTCGATCGCCTCATCTCGCAGGCGCCATATGACGTTCTGCGGAACCGGCAGACGCAGGGCTTCGCGGTGGGGCAGTCCGAGATAGGCGCCGCCGATCAGGCGGCCGAAAAGGCCGTGCGACACCGCGATGACCGGACCGCGCAGCCCCTTGAGCCATGCATCGGCGCGGCTCGCCGCCGCCTCGTAGCCTTCCCCGTCCGGCGCGCGAAAGTACCAGTCGAAGTGCGTCGCGCCGAGGAGGCGCGAGGCCAGCGCGCGTCGATATCGAACTGGGTGAGGCCGCCCCACGCTCCGAACGATACCTCGCGACCGTCGGATCGTGCGCGACCTTCGCCTTTCCCGGCCTCAGGATCGGCGGCCCGGCCTGCTTCGGCCGGCGGCGGGCGTGAAGGGCATGATGGAGATCGATCCGCCGGCGTGGTATTTCGGCCCGTGGTTTGCCTGGAACTTGGGAGTCATGACGCCCACCGATCCGCGAGTCGTCCTGATCGAGCGAGGGGCCTGGCGCCAGGTTGAGGTCAATGTCACGGCCGCCTCTCCGGGCCGCTTCGAACATGCGCCCAATTGCGAGCACCGGCTGATGATCCATCTCGGCGCGCCGGCCAGGGTCACTTACCGCCGCGACAAGGTTCGCCAAGCCTACCTTCAGACCCGCGGCGACATCGATGTCATTCCCGCCGGGTCGGCCGCCGTCTTCGACGATGATGATCCGACATCGCTGATGACCATCTGGATGCGCCCGGCGCTTCTGGCCAGCGTGGCCCGGGACATGGCGCGCTCGGAGGGACGCCAGCTCGTCGATCCGCGAATCCAGCAGCGCGATGAGCGCATCTTCCGCGTCGCCCTGCTGCTCAAGGTCGAAGCCGAGGCCGAGGGTCCCAGCGATCCCCTGTTCGTCGATAGCATGGCGGTGGCCCTGGCCAGCCGGCTTCTCGAACAGTACGGCGCCATCGATCCGGTCCCGTCGGGGGCCAGGCTTTCCAGGCTCAAGCTGAAGTTGACGCTGGACTACATCGAGGCGCGCCTCGACGCGGAGATCCGGCTCGCGGAACTCGCCGAGCTGACCAACCTCAGTCAGTCCCACTTCCGCGTCCTGTTTCGCCAGACGCTCCGTCGTCCGCTCCATCGATATGTCATCGAGCGGCGCGTCCATCGCGCCAAGGCCCTGATCGAGGGCGGCGCGGTCTCGCTGAGCCAGGCCGCGCTGGACAGCGGCTTCTGTCACCAGAGCCATCTGGCCCGCTGCATGCGTCAGGTCCTCGGGCTCACCCCGTCGCAGGTGATGCGAGGCGAGGCGCCAAGCGCGCTCAGAGCCTCACCCGCGCCCCGATCCTGAAGAACCGGCCGACGATGCCGGCCTGGTGGTAGGTCGGGTTGTAGTTCACGCCGGCGTAGTCGATGGGGTCGAACGGCGGGCTGATGTCGAACAGGTTCGAGATGCCGCCGAAGATCTCGATCTTGTCGTTGATCTTGTAGGTCGCGGTCAGATCGACGTCGATGAAATGGGGCACGGTGCAATTGGGCGGGACGTCGGCCCCGGTGACGGTGTTGGTGGAAAAGCAGCCCGGGGCCAGGTCGAGGGCGTACATCTTGAAGCTGCTGGTGTAATAGGCGGTGGCGGTGAGGTTGAAGGGTCCGATATCGAGACTGTTGGTCCAGGCCCCGCGGTATTTCGGCGTGCCGGCCCCGGAGGAGAGGTTATACGGGCTTTCGGTTCCGACGTAATCGACCACCGGCTGTCCGGGCTGGTCGTATTTGAAGCTGAAGACATCGGTCAGGCTGACGTCGCTGGTGAACCTGACGTGTTCGCCGAAGTCGAAATGGGCGCGGAAATCGATGTCTATGCCGTCGGTGACCTCGGAGTTGGCGTTGATGTACGGCGCCGCGGCGATGATCGGCCTGGGCAGCAGGGTCGGATGGGCCGGATCGGGATTGTCCGCCGTGATCGTCGAGCCGGCCGGCAGCGGCAGGCCGGCGAAATAGTCGGCCAGGGCGGTGAACGGGCTCGCCTGGGCGATGACGTTGGTTTTCTTGATGTGATAGTAATCGACCGAGATATTGAAATGCCGGTCGGGCTCGAAGATCGCGCCGGCGGTGAAGCTGGTCGATGTCTCCGGCTTGATGTTGGGATTGGCGGTGGTCAGAAGTCCCAGGGGGTAGGGGTTTGTATAGCCGTCGCCGCCGTGCGCGGCGATATAGGCCGCCGGCAGGGTGTAGGTGGCGAAACCTTCGGCGGCGCTATGCCCGTTCTCCGAGAAGCTCGGGGCGCGGAAACCCCGCGAGAACGTCCCGCGCAGGGCCAGCTGCCGGATCGGCGTCCACTTGAAGCCGGCTTTGGGCGAAAACGCCCCGCCGGCGTCCGAATAGTGATCGTATCTCGCCGAGACGTCGAGATCGAGCGTGGTCAGGACCGGCGCATCCAGTTCGGCGAAGCCCGAGAACACCGTGTGATGGCCGATGGTGTGGGCGATACCCAGGCCCTGGGCGGCGAGATTGGGGTTCAGATCGGGATCGTTGGTGGCCTCGTAGCGGACCTGGCCGCCAAAGCCCAGGTTGAGCGGACCGCCGGGGAGCTGGAACAGGCCATGGGTCACATAGGCGTCCACCGAATCCAGGTCGGTGGTCGAGGTCTTGAGCAGCGAGGGCGACAGGGCGGCGCGGGTGGCCGGCGAATTCATCGACGGATCGATGAAGTTGTAGGCGCCGTTGACGATGTCGCTGGTCAGCTGCTGGTAGTTGATGAATCCCTCGTTGTCGGTGTCCAGCGACGTGTGCGCGAACACGCCGCCTAGGTTGAAGTCCCAACCCGAATACGAGCCCTTCACCCCCAGCACCATGCGATAGACGTGATTGTCTTCGTGGAAGCTGGCCGGGATGTCGCCGAAGGCGTAGTTGATCAGCGCCGCCTCACCCATGGCCGCGAACGGGTCGTTGGGATTGAGCGCCCCGGTCGGCAGCAGCGCCGGCAGGGCGATGTTGTTGGTGTTGTTCGGGGTCGAGTTCTGGATCTGGGCCGGCGAGAAGTCCACATCGACCTTGTTCTCATAGTAGCTCGCCGACAGATAGGCCTGGATGTCGGGGGTCAGCTGGGCGGTGAACCGGGAATAGACGCCGAACCGCCGCTGGTTGGGCTGATCGTCGAGGAACGGCGCGAAATTCTGGGCGCAATAGACATTGCCGAGGGGATCGGCCTGCTGCGCCGATCCGGCCCCGCAGGGGCGCAGTGGCTGGGAGACGGCGCCCGGGTTGGCCACGCCGGTGGTGACGTCGTTGGGGTTTTTCAGCATGCCCGGCGTCACCGTGCCGTAGATCGATCCGGAATTGTTGGTCGGCTGGCCGCCGATCAGATTATTGCCGCCGAGCGCGGCGAGGTCCGAGGTATTGAAGGGAAAGCCTCTCTGGCCGACGTGGATGGCGTCGTCCTTCTGATACTCGACGTTAAAATAGGCGTTGTATTTGTCGGTTTCGAGATCGCCGACGCCGACCGTGACGTCGCCCCGGCGCGTGAACCCGCCGCCGTGCTGCGAATCGCCGACTTCGAAGCTTCCCTGGAGGCCCTTGAAGGTCGGCTTGAGGATCAGGTTGACCACCCCGCCGATGGCGTCGGCGCCATAGAGGGATGAGGCGCCGTCCTTGAGCACCTCGACCCGATCGAGAATGCTCAGGGGGATGGTGTTGAGATCGACGAAGCCGCGTTCGCCGTCGTCGGCGAGGGCGTAGTTGGCGGTTCTCAGGCCGTCGATCAGAACCAGGGTCGAGTTGACCGTCAGGCCCCGCAGGGCCACTCCCGACGACCCCACCGCGAAGCCGTTGCCGAAGGCGGTGGGAATCGTCCCGCTGTTGTCGGCCGATATCGAGCGGACGGCGTCGGCGATGGTGGTGATGCCGGCGGCGTCGATCTTGGCGGCGGAAAGCACGGTGACAGGCGACGGGGTTTCGACGTTGGTGCGCCGGAACAGGGTGCCGGTGACCACCACCTCGCCGACCGTGGCCTCCGGCGAGGCGTTGGCCGTGCTGGCGGCGGCGGCGGCGGCGGCGTGCGCCGCGCCGGCCGACAGGGCGCCGAGGGCGACGCCGCCGATCATCGACGAGGCGAGAAGACGAACGCGCATGGCGGCGATTTTCAAGTCGTGTCCCTCCGAACAAACTTTCGCGCGGCGCGCTGAACAGTCCCCGGGTCCACGCGAGCTAGTAGTCTCGCGATCAAGGCGGCGCCGTCTGGTGATAGTCTTCGGCGATATTGGCTTGGTCAACTCGGATGAAGTCCGGGTATCGCCATCGCCATGTCTCTGTCGCCTTTCAGGCACATCGCGTGGGCGCGAGCGACGGCCGAACATTACCCAGCGATGATTTTGATTGACCGGAATGTCGACCGACGGTCTCGAGGCGACAATTCACATCGATTTTCCCCAATTCGTGCGCTGGATCGATAAATCCTGTGCGATGCGGTCGATCGAAGCTGTCAGGCTGTAGTCCTTGGCGGACTTCGCCGATCGGGGGCCTGCACGGTGCTGAAATGGTTCCGCCCGGACTCCGAACACACGCTCGACGGCGTCGCCGACCTGCTCGCGGTGTCCGGGAAGGAAATGGCCGAGGCCCGGCGCCTGCTCGGGGTTCTCGGCGATCCTCTGCGCCGCGTGGTGCTGGAGCGGGTGGCGGGTCGGTCCCGCGACACCGGCTGTCTGGCGGCTGAGACCGGAACGCGGCCGGGCGACATCGCCCACCGGCTGCGCGTCCTCATCCGGGCCGGCGTGGTGGTCCGGACCCGCGACCATTTCTATCTCGCGCGGCCCTATCCGGCCGCCTGCCTGCGGAAATACCTCGACGTCCTTCTCACCCTCGCAGCCCACACGCATGGAGCGGACGCCGGTGGCGACTAGATTGGATCGCCGTCTCGAGGCCCTCGCCGAACCGATGCGGCGCGAGATCTTCGAGCGTGTCGTCATCCGGCCCCGGCGCCTGGGCGAACTCGCCGACGGACTTCCGGTCACCCGGCCGGCGGTCTCCCACCATGTGAGGATTCTGCGCGAGGCTGGCCTCGTCCGCGTCGTCGATGGCCGGCTCGAAGTCGTCCTCGACGCCCTGCCGGCCCTTCGCACCTATTTTGACCGCCTCTGGCTCGAGGCCTCTCTCGGAGACACCTGGATCACCAACCGCCGCGCCGAAAACAACGACCTCGGCCTGTAGCCAAGCGCGCGGTCGCCAGCCATCCATGGGGACCGGGCGAAGGCGGCGCAACCATCGCCATTCCCAGGGCAATCGGGTGAGTGCGCCGCAGCCGCGATTCTTCATCCGCAGATGCCGCAGATGGGCGCGGATGAAGGAGGATCTGATCGTCTGGCGGGCCGACGGTGGTCGAAACCCTCTGATCTGTGCCCATCTGCGACATCTGTGGATAGAATCTTCCTGGCTTCCCCGGACCCATGGCGCGCGCGGCGGCGTTCACCCGATTGCCCGTGCGCCGGGAGGCCGGCGAGGAGTAGTAGATGAGAGTTCTATACGGTGAAGGCGTAGCCTGCCGCACCGGCCCCGTGCCATGCGTCGTCGATCGTGAGGTCGCCGGCGAAGCGTTGGTGAGGGGAGACGTG
>DASRLN010000004.1:0-2832 GCA_035648435.1 Caulobacteraceae bacterium | reverse complement strand
CACCCTCGCCCCCATCCTTCATGGGGGAGAGGGCGGGGTGAGGGGGTGGCGCCGCTCGGCGAAACATCTCCGGGACTATGACGCCCGGCGGAAACACCCCTCACCCTGCCCTCTCCCCGCCAAGAGCGGGGCGAGGGTTCGTCGAACAAATGGCGAGCGGGTGGATCATCCGTTCGGATGTTTCCCCTACCGCACCACCAGCGACACGCCGCGATCGCGGGGATCGGAGGCGGGGATCGGGGTCCCGCCGATGATCTCGATGGCTTCGATGTCGCCGTTGTAGTCCTGGTTCACCACCGTGTAGCCGCGGGCGGTCAGGGCCTTGGTGAGGGTCGCGCCGGCCGGCGCGAAGGGCTCGAAGTAGATGGTGTTTTCGGGGAGCAGCTGGTGGTGGAAGCGCTGCTGGGCCAGGGCGGTCTTCAGCGGCAGATCGTAGTCATAGACGTCGGCCAGCACCTGGAACACCGATGTGAAGATGCGCGAGCCGCCCGGCGTGCCGATGACCATGGCCACATGGCCGCCGCGAGTGAGGATGGTCGGGGTCATCGAACTCAGGGGGCGCTTGAAGGGGGCGATGGCGTTGGCCGCCGAGCCGACCACGCCGAACTGGTTGGGGACCCCGGGCTTGGACGAGAAGTCGTCCATCTCGTCGTTGATCAGGAAGCCGGCGCCCTCGACGACCACGCCCGATCCATAGTCGCCGTTGAGGGTGTAGGTGTTGGAGACCGCGTTCCCCCAGCGATCGACGATCGAGAAGTGGGTGGTCTGGGGCTTCTCAAGGCCAGGCCGGACCGCGGCCATCGCCGAGGGCCTGACCGGATCGATCTTTCGGGCGCGGCGGGCGATGTAGTCCGGGTCGGTCAGGGCCGCGACCGGAACCTTGACGAAATCGGAATCGCCCATGTACTCGGCGCGGTCGGCGAAGACGCGTTTTTCGATCTCCGAGACCAGGTGCATGTACTGCGGCGAGTTCAGGGCGACACCCTTGAACAGCGGCGCGGCGTCCTCTTTCATGTCCAGCATCTGGATGAGGCCGACGCCGCCGGAGCTCGGCGGCGGGGCGGTGATTACCGTAAAGCCCTTCCAACGGCCCTCGACCGGCTGGCGCCAGACCGCCTTGTAGGCGGCCAGATCGGCGCGGGTGATCAGGCCCTTGACGGGACCCCGGGCCATCTGCGCGACCAGCAGATCGGCGGTCCGGCCCTGATAGAAGTCCCTGTCGCCGTCCCTGGCGATCCGCGTGAGGGTGGCGGCGAGCTCGGGCTGGCGGAACACCGCGCCGGCCTTCATGCCGCCGAAATAGCGGGCGAAGTTGGTGGCTCCGGCGAAGCCCTTCTTCGCTCCGTCGCGGACCACGATCATCGGCGGCGAGATGAGGTAGCCGGCGCTGGCCCAGCGGATCGCCGGCGCCAGGTCGCGCGCCCACGATAGCTTGCCGAACCGCCGGTGGGCCTCGGCGAAGCCGCGCACCGTGCCGGGCACGCCCGAGGAGAGGTTCCCGACCAGGCTTAGGCCGGGGGCCGGATCGCCTTTGGCGTCCAGATACATGTCGGCGCCAGCCTTGCCCGGGGCGGTCTCGCGATAGTCGAGGAAATAGGGCTTGCCGGCGACCCACAGGGTCATGAACCCGCCGCCGCCGATGTTGCCGGCCTCCGGATAGGTCACCGCCAGGGCGAAACCGGTGGCCACCGCCGCGTCCACCGCATTGCCGCCGGCCTTCAGCACCTCCTCCGCCGCCAGGGCGCCGTAGCGGTCGGGCGCGGCCACCGCGCCGGCGCTCAGAGCGCCGGCGAGTGGCGCGGCGTGAGCCGGCCACGCGGCCAGCCAGGCCAGGGCGAGCGCCGCGGCGCGGAGTCTGGACATCAGGCGCAAGTTTCGGTCTCCTGTGATCGGGTCAAGGGGCGGTTGGGTCAGCGCGGTCGGCGCGGTCGCGGGTCGGGTGCGTGACCAATGATCGGCTCGCCGCCGGCGCCTGAGGCGAGGATGATGTCGCGGATGCCGCTCATCGCCCCGCTCTACACCGTGAACCACCGCCGTGTCCCGCGCCCCCCGCCTCCCGCGTGTTGGTGGCTCAAGGCGCCGACGCGGAATCTTTGGACCGGCAAAACTGGGCCGGGTCGCCGCCGCTGCCCTGTACGAACTCGGGTCCAGGACCATCGATGGCGAGGCGTGAAGCTCTGCGCTCTGCGAAAACGGCGTTTCCTCGCCGTCGCGCGCCGACCGTGCGCGCCAGTCCGATTGCGTGGCGGAGCTCCCGGCGGTCCGCGCCGTCGAGCTTCGCATCGGCCGTAATCGCGACGATGTTCATCCAGGCCGTCCGCTCCTCGGCGACCGCCTCACGTTCATTGTCGAAGGCCGCGTAGGCTCCGGCGAAGCTGAGCTTCTGATCAAGCGGGAAATGCGCGACCACCTGGCCGGAATTGGCCACCTCCCAGGCGCTGGTCGACAGCGTGAAGAAGGTCGGACGGCGGCCTGCCGCCTCTGGCTTGGGCGCGACGCCGTCGGCCCAGCGCGCCAATTCGCCGAGCCGTGCGCTCACGCAACCGTCCTGGATGCCGATTAGCTTCAAGGCTTTGATATTATACGAGATTTCGCGGCCGAGCGCCTGTCGGGCCTCGCCGGTCTCATGCGCCCAGCGCAGCGCGTCCACCATCTGTTCGAGCGCGAGTGCGGTCAGGACGCCTAGTCGTCCGCTTCGACCAATATGAAGGGATGCGAGTTCGTCGAACCTCCGCGGCCGGAGCGCGGGCTTCCAGCCCGCATCTGCGAAGCTGTTGATGTTCCAAAGAAAGCATGCGGGCTGGAAGCCCGCGCTCCGAAGGCGATGTGATC
>DASRLN010000003.1:0-26092 GCA_035648435.1 Caulobacteraceae bacterium | reverse complement strand
GACCAGGGCGTCGGCGGCGTTGAGCCACACCCCCAGGATGATCAGGCCGACCCGGGCGGCGAGGCCGGGAGCGAGGATTTCGCGCCAGCGGGGCTGCCCGGCGGGACCCTGCGCCGAGCCGGAGTTCACGGTCGCCGGCGGCGGCGGCGGTCGAAACGCCATTTCAAGGCGATGACCGCGCCCGACATGGCCAGGCACACGGTGTTGGAGGCGACGATCGGCCACTGGGCAATGAGAATGCCGTAGGCGATCCACAGAGCGAAGCCGGCAACGGTGACCAGATACATGCGCAGGGACACCGAGGAGGCGTCCCGATCGTGCCAGATCTTGACCAGCTGCGGGGCGAAGCTGCTCATCGAGCAGATCGCCGCCGCCACGCCGACGGCGTCGATGATCAGAATGTTCAACGCCCCGCCGATCGGCCGCTAGAACATCGAGCGGCCAGCGACGCGCAGATCATAGCGCTGTTCCCCGGAACGGAAATCGGCGTCGCCCTCGAGGGCGACGTAGGAATAGGGCGTTCCGCCCTTGATCGAGAAGCCCACCGTCATCCAGCCGCCATTATCGTTCTCGGCGCTCATCGTGAAGGGGTCGCCGCCGCCGGCGAAGCTTGCCACCGTATCGCCGACCTGGCCGGCGAAGATCTCGCGATAGCCAGCGTAGATCTCGGGGCGCAGCCAGGCGCCCTTGCCGTATTGGGTTCCCAGGACCAGGATCGCCTGGCCGCTGAGCCGCGAGCTGGAGCTGGGATCGACGGTGAGATCGAACCCGGTCCCGCCGCCGGTTTCGGTGTGGCCATCCTGGTGCAGACGGAGATAGTCGGCGGAAATTTCGGGCCGGGCGTAGAAGCGGCCGAAGCTCACCTCGTAGGTCACCTGGGCGTGGGCATCGACGAATTCCCCGCCCCAGCGGGCGGAAGCGGTGTCGAACGCGCCCGGAGCGATGAAGCTACGGTCGCTGTCGAACCAGGCATAGCCGCCAGCGCCGCGGGCCGAGAAGCTGAACGCGCCCAGGTTGCGCCGGTAGTAGGCGCCCGCCTCGAGCAGCGATGCGACCACGTGCTCGCCGACGGCGGCGTCGGCGTCTTGTTCCTGGACGTTCATGTAGCTGAGCGTCAGGCCGACGGCCCCGCCGCCCTGGCCCATGTGTTCTAAGCCACCGACCAGGCCCAGCAGCTTGGAGTTGGAGCCCAGGCTGACGGCGTTGTCGCTGCGATCGACGCGCTCGTTGACTTCCTGGAGCCACAGACTGTTGCCGCCGCCGACATGCTGGGCGCCGGCGTCGGGGGTGGTCCCGGTCATGGCCGAGATCTTCTGGGCGGCGGCGTCGATGGATTCGAACACGCCCAGTCCCTGGCTCGGCAGCAGCTGGTCGAAGGCCCCCTTCAGACCCGCCTGGGTGGTCTGGGACAGGACATTCCGCAGAATTGCCTGATTGGCCGGGATGGCCGCCAGCACCGCCTCCAGAGCCGAGCCCTCGGCCTTGTCGAAGCCCAGTTGAGCGGGCGTGCGCTGGGTGACGGTGAGGTCGAGCTGGCCGCTGCCGGCGGCCGAGGAGGCGGTCGCGGTATAGAGGAAGGGCGCGTTGTTGAACGCGCCGCTCCCGAAGGTTCCGGTGGTCAGGACGCCACCACCGACGGTCTGCAGGATGGTGTAGGTAGCCACCGGAGCGGTCTGCAGGCTGAGGAAGCTCAGGCCGACCTGGGCGCCGTTCTGGAAGGTCGAGGCGCCAGTGGTCTGGTACTGGGTGAAGGTGTGGTTGGCCGGATCGGCGGCGACCAGCAGTATCCCGCTCGCGCCGACGTTCACGCTGGTGGCCTTGGCGGTGTTGGGGTTGCTGTCGCTGAGGGTGCCGCTCTCGACGTTGATGGCGAATTGGCCGCCGCCGGTCTCGGTGAAGTAGCCGGCGACCAAGCTCGGCGGCGGCGCCGTGGCGCCGGCGGCCACGGTCGGCGTGTTGACGATGATGGTGTTGAGACCGCCGCCCATGTCGATGTGGCCGAGGCCGTTGGCGCTGGTGATCACCGTGCCGCCCTCGACATCCAGGGTGTCGGGGCCGGATCCGAAATGAATGTCGCCGGCGATGGACGGGGTGAGCGCGCCGACCTCGCGCCACAGGGCGGGATCGTCCACCGGATCGTCGGACAGGCCCACCGCGGCCGTGGCGATGTAGATGTTGTTGGCGGCGTAGGTGAGGTTCGGGTTGACGTAGCTGACGATGGCCCCGATCGCGTAGGTGGTGGCCGGATTGTAGACGGACGATTTGGCGGCGTTGGGCGAGATCGTCTGGGTGATCGCCTGGGCGGCGGTCCCGCTGGAGATGTCGATGGCCGTCGTCGCCCCCTGCATCGGGCTCAAGGCGAGGGTCTGGTTGAGTTCGGCGAGGATCGAGCCGCTGTTGTTGACCGTGGTCACCGATCCGGATTTGTCGATGATGCCGGTGACGACGTTGCCGGCGGGTCCCCCCTCGCCGGTGAGTTCGGCGATGATCCCGGCGGTGTTGTTGATGGTGTTCACCACCGCGCCCGAATCGATCTGGATGGCGGTGACATTGACCGGGGCCGGGGCCGGAACGGCGGGGGTCGAGCCGCTGGCCGGGGTGACCGTGGTGAGGGAATTGACCTGGATGGACAGGGCGGTGATCTGACCATCGTTGACGATGGCCGGGACGGTGGCCCCGGCGCCGATATGGATGGCTGTGGCGTCGGCCTGGTAGCTATCGGCCTGGATGGCGCCGGAATTGTAGAGGCCTCCGGCGATGGTCACGCTTCCGCTCGGCGCATAGACGGCGGGCGTGACCACCGTGGTCAATCCGGTGGTGGTGAAGAACTCCGGAGTGACCAGGATCTGGCCGCCAATCTGGATCGCCGTGGCGGCCACCGGATCGGGCAGGAACGGCGAGGTGAGCTGATCGAAGACCCCGTTAGCGGTCACCGCGCCGTTGATCACCACTCCGTAGCCGTTGATCGCCTGACCCAGGGGCGTGAACGGCTTGCTGGCCGAATAGGCGCCGATGGTGATGGCCGGGGCGACACCGCCCGTGACCGCCACGCCGCCAATCTGCAGGGCCGGCGCCGCGCCGTAGGAGGTCAGCGAGCCGGCGCCCTGAAGCGCGTCGGGCACGCCGTCGCCGTCCTGG
Organism: Caulobacteraceae bacterium; assembly: GCA_035648435.1. Lineage (GTDB taxonomy): Bacteria > Pseudomonadota > Alphaproteobacteria > Caulobacterales > Caulobacteraceae > Acaudatibacter. The sequence goes on along the minus strand of DASRLN010000003.1, from coordinate 22,954 downwards.
TCGAGGTTGGTGGTGCTGAGCGGCAGCGGCGGGGTGCTGAGGATCAAGCCACCGCCGATGCTGCCGCCGATGGTCGCCGCCGCGCCGCCCTGCTGCATCTCCTGGGCGCCGTAGAGGACCGAGATGGCGGGAATGGTCGATCGGGTAGTGGTCTCATAGCCCGTGGCGCTGACCGCGCCGGAGATGTTCACGAAGCCGCCGACGGCGCCGGCGATATTCACGCCCTGGGCGTTGTAGCCACGCGCGGTGACCCCCGCGACGGTGACATTCCCCCCAACTCCTCCGCCGGGCGTCACCTCGAGGCCGGTGGTGTTGTTGCCGGTGACGGTGATCGAGCCCGCCCGCACGGCGGTGCTGGAGGTGATCGGCAAACCGGTAACCGTCTCCATCAGCAGGCTGCCGGTTATCGGCGCCGAGATATAGATGCCCTCGGAATTGTTTCCCTGCACCAGGATCGAGCCGGCCGAGGTGATACCGCCGGTGAAGATTCCCGGACCCGCGACGTCGATGCCGATGCGATCTTTCCCCGAGGCGAAATGGCCACTGTTCAGGCCGTCGTTGTTGGGATCCAGGGTATCGGTGTAGGTTTCAGTGACGGTGATCGAACCGGTGCTGACGAACGAGCCGTTGTTGCCGCCCAGGATGAGCGCGCCGGTGGCGTTGTCGATATTGGTGAACCCCAGCGCGCCCTCGACGGTGACGGAATTGCTGCTGTTGATGGTGATCGCGGCCCCCGGGGCGGTGACGCCGATCGAACCGCCGCCGGCGACGTCGATGTTGGCCGGAGCGCCGTTATTGGCCGTCGCCGTGGCGATGGGCGCGGAGGTCGAGGAGGTGATCGAAACCTGGGCGTGGACCTGGCCGGCGATGGCGGCCAGCAAGGGCGACAGCGCCACGGCCGCCACGAGGAACTTACGCTTCATGCAAAGGCTCTCACGTGGGGCGGCGCTCGGATTCGACGGAGCCTGCCTAATACGACCGCAATTGGGCGCCTTTCAAGGCCGGCGAGCCGAAGACGGTGACTGTCACGCATGCGACACACATCGACGTCATGCATAGCCTCAAGGCGACGAACGGGCCTTCATGAGATGCGACCTATCGTGAACGGACCGCGGGCAAGGCGCGGACAACGAGTCGCCGGCGCACGGTCGGTCGCCGTCGCGGGAGTGGCCGGGACCGCCGGCTTCCTGGCGCTGGCCGGTCTCGGCCTCGCTCAGCCCGGACCTTGTCTTGCGGCGTCGGTAGGGGTCGCCGTCCTCACGGTCTGGCTGACGACGCGCGCGGCGGGCGCGGCCCCGGGCGCGGAGGCCGAAGCTCGCCCCCCGGTGGCGTCGGAACCTGCGCCCGACGGCCCTTACGAAGAGATGCTGGAGACGTTGGCCGACCCGGTGCTGCTGATCGAAGCCACAGCTCCCGGCGATCCGAACGCCCACCGGTTCGTCTTCGCCAACCGCGCCGCCCGCGAACTGCTGCGCCTGCGGCGCCGGGAGGGTCCGTTGACCACCGCCCTGCGCGCGCCGGAAGTCCTGCGGGCGGTCGATGAAGCCCTGTTCGGCCGAATCATCGGCGAGGCGACCTACGAATCCGGGGGCGTCCAGGGCCGTCCGTGGCGCGCTCGCGCGGCGCCGCTAACGGGAGATGGCCGTCCGACCGCGATGCTCACGCTGCGGGACGAAACCGATATCCGCCGCGGCGAGCGGACCCGTGCCGACTTCCTGGCCAACGCTAGCCACGAGCTGCGCACGCCGCTGGCCTCGCTTACCGGCTTCATCGAGACCCTGAGGGGCCACGCACGGGACGATCCCGGGGCGCGGGAGCGATTCCTGGCGATCATGCACGATCAGGCCGAGCGCATGCGCCGGCTGATCGACGACCTGATGAGCCTGTCGCGAATCGAACTCGGCGAGCACATTCCCCCTTCGGACGAGATCGACCTCGCGGCGGCGGCGAGGGACGTGCTCGACGCTCTCGAACCCCTGGCGGCGGAACGTGGCGCGCGATTCTCGCTGATGATTCCAGCGGCCGGCGAGGCGGTGGTCACCGGCGACCGCGACCAGATCGTCCAGGTGTTGCAGAATTTGGCGGAGAACGCCCTCAAGTACACCCCGCGGGGCGGGTTGGTGAGCGTGGAGGTGATCGCCGTCTTCGACCACGCGGCCCGGCTCGCGAGCCGGCCGCCAGATCGCGGACACTTTTCGATCCTCGTCCCGGACATCGGTCCCGACCGACGCCACGCCGCCGTGCGGATATCCGACGCCGGCCCCGGCATTGCGCGCGAACATCTACCCAGGCTGACCGAGCGGTTCTATCGCATCGAGGGTCAGAAGAACGGCGAGAGGACCGGCGCCGGCTTGGGCCTGGCGATCGTCAAGCACATCATGAACCGTCATCGGGGCGGCTTGGCGGTGGAGAGCGCCGAGGGCGCCGGTTCCACGTTCACCGTCGTGTTCCCCGGCCGCGCCGACGCGCCGGGCGATGGAGCGCGGACCGCGCCTTGACGGCGCGACCAGAGGCGCGCGAAAGCCCCGGCATGAACATCCTCCTGGTGGGTTCGGGCGGGCGCGAGCATGCCCTGGCCTGGAAGATCGTCCAATCGCCGCTAGTCGAGCGACTGGTCTGCGCACCCGGAAACGCCGGAATCGAGCGTGTCTGCGAGACGCGACCGGTCATGGCCGTCGATCTCGACGGTCAAGTGGCACTGGCGCGGGAGATCAACGCCGCCCTGGTCGTGATCGGACCGGAAACCGCCATCGAGGCCGGGCTGGCGGACCGTCTGGCGGCGGCGGGAATCGCCTGTTTTGGCCCCACCGCCGCCGCCGGTCGGCTGGAAACCTCCAAGGCCTTCGCCAAGGCCTTCGCCGCCAGGCATGGACTGCCCAGCGGTCGATTCGGGGTGTTCTCCGCTCCCTCGGAGGCCAAGGCCTTCCTGCCGAGCTTCAATCCGCCCTTCGTGATCAAGGCGGATGGATTGGCGGCGGGCAAGGGGGTGGTGATCGCGCCGACCCTCGAAGCGGCCAACGCCGCCATCGACGATGCCCTGGGCGGCCGCTTCGGCCAGGCCGGCGCGCGGGTGGTGATCGAGGAGTATCTGCACGGGGAGATCGCCTCGCTGTTCGCCATCTGCGACGGACGCACGAGCCTGATCTTCGGGGGCGCCCAGGATCACAAGCGCGCCTTCGATGGCGATCTTGGCCCCAATACCGGCGGCATGGGGGCCTATGCCCCCGCCCCCGTGCTCTCGCCCTCGACCATCCATGAAGCCAATGCGCGGCTGATCGAGCCGGCGTTCGCGGGTATCGCGGCCGAAGGAGCGCCCTATCGGGGGGTGCTGTTCTGCGAAATGATGGTGACCTCAGAAGGACCCCGCCTGGTCGAATTCAACGTCCGCTTCGGCGATCCCGAGTGCCAGGTCCTGATGCTCCGTCTGGAGAGCGACATCGCGCCATACCTGATGGCCGCCGCGGCGGGCGGCCTGTCCGCAATGCCGTCGCCGGTCTGGCGGGACGACGCAGTGATCTGTGTCGTCCTGGCGGCCAGGGGTTATCCCGGCGCCCCCGAGAGGGGCTCGGTGATCGTCGGCGCGGAGGCGGACTTCGGATCCGATGTGGTGGTGTTCAACGCCGGCGCCGGGCGCCGGTCAGACGGGGCGCTGATCGCCGATGGAGGCCGGGTGCTGAACGTCTGCGTGCGCGCCGCCACCCTGGCGCGGGCCCGCGAGCGGGCCTACGCGGTCATCGGGCAGATCGACTGGCCGGAAGGCTTCCATCGCCGCGACATCGGCTGGCGGGCGCTCTGCGAGTGAGGCCGGGACGTCTTTGCAAGGCCGCGACGGCCTCGCTACAGTCCGCGTTCCACCGGCCCCGAGGACGCGACCATGGCGGACGACGAAGCCACCCCCGAACGAACCAGGGAAATCCTCAACACCGGCACCAAGCCGGTCGCCGAGAGTCACCGGTTCGACGAAGCCCGGCTCGCGACATGGATGACCGCGAACGTGGAAGGCTTCAAAGGCCCCCTCGCGGTGCGCCAGTTCAAGGGTGGGCAGTCCAATCCGACCTATCAGCTCTCCACCCCGGCGCGGAAATACGTCATGAGGCGCAAACCACCGGGCACGCTATTGCCATCGGCCCACGCCGTGGACCGCGAATTCCGGGTGATTTCGAGCCTCCATCCCACCGGCTTTCCGGTGCCGCGCCCCTATGGCCTGTGCGTGGATGACGACGTGATCGGAACCATGTTCTATGTGATGGACATGGTCGAGGGCAGGATACTCTGGGACCAGTCCCTGCCCGCCAGCCCACCACCGGAACGTCACGCCATCCACATGGCCGCGCTCGAGACCCTGGCGGATCTGCACAACACCGACTATCGCGCCATCGGCCTCGAGGGATTCGGCAGGCCCGGCAACTACATGGCGCGCCAGATCGACCGCTGGACCAAGCAGTACAAGGCGTCCGAAACGCGGCGGATCGAGACCATCGAGCGCCTGATCGAATGGCTGCCGAGGACCGTTCCGGAAGATGACCAGACGACCATCGTCCATGCCGACTACCGCCTCGACAACATGGTCATTCATCCCTCGGAGCCGAGAGTCGTCGCGGTTCTCGACTGGGAACTCTCGACCCTCGGCAATCCGCTCGCCGATTTCACCTACGTCCTGATGCAATGGGTCAACGGGACGATCGCCGCGATTGCCGATCTCGAGCACACAGGCATTCCTTCCATGGAGGAGTATGTGGCGGCCTACTGCCGCATGACCGGACGCTCCGGGCTTCCGGACCTGAACTGGTATTTCGCCTACAATTCCTTCCGTCTCGCCGGCATCCTGCAGGGGATCGTCGGCCGGGTCCGCGACGGCACCGCCAACAGCCCGCAGGCGGCGGCGATGGAATCGCGGGTGCCTCTGCTGGCGGACGCGGCCTGGTCGTTCGCCGAGATGGCCGGCGCCTAGTCGATCGGCCTCAGCGCCTGATCGATGAGCCGATCGAGGGCCTGCTCGTCCTCGAAGTGGACGCGCATCGGCCAGGCGGCGACGCGCGGGCGCCAAGCCTCGCTCAGCCGAACCCAGTCCTTTTCGCTGGTCAGCAGGCCCGCGCCAAGCGCCTCGGCGCGAACCGCCAAGCGGCGAAGGCTCGCCTCGGTGGGCGCCGCGTGGTCGGCCATGGAAATGAACACCGCCAGGTCGCAGCCGGCGGCCCGCAGCGCCCGTTCCATCTTCCAGGGCTTGCCGATCCCGGCGAACGCGACCTGGGGACCGGGCGGCGGCGGCGTCGGGTCAATTCTGGCGATCAACACAGGCGTCGGCGCCAAGAGAGCGAGAAGGTCGAGATCGGCGCGGGGCAGATCCGCCGGCAGCAGGAGGATCACCGCGTCGGCGCGAGCCAGGCCGCGATCCAAAGTCTCGCGCATCGGGCCGAGCGGAAACACCTCGCCGCCGCCGAACGGCCACTCGCCGTCGCGCGTCTCGCCATCCACGACGACCAGCGAGAGGCTCTTTCTCACGGTGGCATTCTGATGCCCGTCGTCCATGATGACGACGTCGGCTCCGGATCCGGCCGCGGCCCAAGCCCCGCCGAGGCGATTGCGCGCCACCCAAACGGGATGATCCACGGCCATCATCAACGGCTCGTCGCCGACGTCGCGGTGGGAGTGCCGCGCGGCCTCAATGCGCACCGGGCCGACCAGGCGACCGCCGTGACCGCGCGAGAGAACAGCAACCGATAGACCCCGCGCCGCCAAAAGCCGCGCCAACTCTCGCACCACCGGCGTCTTGCCCGCGCCGCCAAGCGTGAGGTTGCCGACGCAGATCACGGGAACGCCCGGATCCGTTGAATCGGCATTGACGAATCTGCGAGCAGTCGCGCCGGCCCAGAGGCGGGAAATGGGCTCGAGCATAGCCCGGGCAAGCCATCCGGGGGGCCGGTCGCGCCGATACCACCGCCTCGGCGTGGCCAGCGTCACGGCGGCAACAGTCCAAGGACGCGATCAGTCGTGACGTGGGCGCCGGCGTCGCGGGCGACGACGAAATCCCGCGCCCGGCGGCCCATGGGAACCAGGGTTCCGGTCCGCAGAAGGGCGGCTTCGAGCCAACCGTCCAGATCCTCCGGCCGGGAGATCGTGGCCGTCGCCCCGGCCGCCTCCAGCCCCTCGTAGATCGGCCATGCCTCGACCTGAGTCCCGGTGATGAACGGGCAGCCGAGGCGAGCGGGTTCCAGCGGGTTGTGTCCTCCGATCCCGGGCGCGAAACTTCCGCCGAGAATCGCCAGGTTCGCCAAGCGGTACCAGAGCCCCATCTCGCCCAAGGTGTCGGCGACGTAAACGTCCGCGCCGGACGGGTCCAGTTGCGAGGAGCGGCGCGCCACCTTGAAGCCGCGCGCGGTCGCCATCGCCGCAATCTCGGATCCCCGGGCGGGGTGGCGGGGAACAACGACGCAAAGCGCTGTCCCAAGAATTTTGCGATCAATCAGGGAAAGACGCTCCAGAAGCATCGATTCTTCGCCGGCATGGGTGCTCGCGGCGACGATCACCACCCGGTTCTCAAGAGCGCGCCCAAGCGCGGCTAGGGCCGCTTGGCTCACGGGCAATGGAGGGGCGCCAAATTTCATGTCGGCGGCGCCGTCGATCCGCGCGCCAAGGGCGGCAAATCGTTGCGCCGCGAGCGGGTCCTTGGCGAGCACCAGATCAAAGGCCCCGAGGATGTGTTCCGCCGCCGTGGGTACCCGACGCCATCCCCGAAAGCTGCGTTCGGACATCCGCGCCGACAACAGAGCGAGTTTCACGCCGCGACGTTTCGCGGCCAGGATCATGTTCGGCCACAACTCACTTTCGACCAGAATCGCGAGTTCAGGTCTCCAATGGTCCAGGAAACGCTTCATCGCTCGGGGAGAATCGATGGGAGCGAATTGATGGAGCACGACTTGGGGCAGCCTCCGAGCCATGACGTCGGCGGCGGCGAGGGTGCCCGTAGTCAGCAATAGCGTGACGTCGGGACGCTCGTTCCGTAGCCTTTCCATCAAAGGGAGCAGCGACAGGCCCTCGCCCACGCTCACCGCATGCATCCAGGCCAGCCGGCCGCCCGGCCGCTCGAGACCCGGATGTCCAAGCCGCTCCGCCAGTCGGGCGGGTTCCTCAAGCCCGCGTCGAACACGTGATCGCAGCAGAATCGGGACGAAAGGAGCGGCGGCGCGTGTCGCGATTCCGTAGAGTCGCAATGACATCGGAAGTCCACCGATCACAACAGCGCCTCGGCGCGCGCCTGGGCCGCCCGCATTCGCGCCTGCCATTCGCCGCGCAGGGTCTGGAGTTCGGCTTCCTCCGCATGGGCCGGGACGCCGAGCGGACCGGCCACCACGAGCGCCGCGCGCGCAAACGGCAGTGGAACACGACCGGCGTCCCAGCCACCTAGGAGGAGCGTGGGGCGCGCCGCCAGTCCCATCAGGAAGACCGGACAATCGGTAGCCTGGGCGAGGCGGATCGGACCCATGGGCATCACCTCCCGGGGACCACGGGGGCCGTCCGGCGTCAGGAGAACGACCTCGCCCGCGCGCGCGCGATCAACGGCCCGCCGGAAGGCGGTCGCTCCGCCTTTGACGAGACTTCCATCATTCTTGCCGGCCGAACCGCGGATGGTCGGCACGCCGAGCCTCTCCGCGGCAAGAGCGATGAATTCCCCGTCGCGCGATAAGGAGATCATCACGCGCCGCGGCTTGTCCGCGAGAAGTGGGCGGCACGCCATCGCCTGGGCGATCCGCCCGTGCCAGAAGAAGCCCAGGGCGCCGTGCGACCCGATCATCACCGCGTCCACGCTCTGACGGTTCTCGTAGCGCCACCGAAGGGTGGCGGTGACCAGATCGACATAGGCGGCGATCAGACGCGAAAGCAGTTCCTGGACGGCCTTCAACCTCAGCAGTCGCTTCACGCCGCGGCCCCCGAAACGTGGGCCAAATCCCGCGAACCCGCGAGCCGCGCGTAGAGGCCGCCACGGGCCATCAGATCTTGATGGCTTCCGGTTTCCACCATGCGTCCACCATTCAGGACGTAGATCCGGTCAGCGGCCTTCACCGTCGATAGGCGGTGGGCGACGATCAGGGTGGTTCGACCGGTCATGAGGCGCGCCAACGCCTCCTGCACCCGCGCCTCGCTCTCCGCGTCCAGAGCGCTCGTGGCTTCATCGAGCAGGAGGATCGGAGCATCCTTGAGAAACGCCCGGGCGATGGCGATGCGTTGACGCTGGCCCCCGGAGAGTCTCGCACCCCCTTCGCCGACGACGGCGCCATAGCCCGCCGGCAGCGCGGTGATGAAACCATCGGCCGCCGCCGCCTTCGCGGCGGCCTCGATCTCGGCCATCGTCGCACCGGCGCGGGCGTAGGCGATGTTGGCCGCGATCGTGTCGTCGAACAGGAAGGGTTCCTGGGTCACCAGCGCGATCTGGCTCCGCAAGGAAGCCAGGGTGACATCGCGGATATCGCGACCATCAATGGTCAAACGGCCTTTGGTGACATCATAGAACCGCGGAATAAGCCCCAGCACGGTGCTCTTGCCCGCCCCCGATGGGCCGACCAGAGCGACGGTCTCGCCGCGCCGCGCGACCAAGGATATCCGATCCAGCACCGGGGAACCGCCGAGATAGGAGAACGACACCGCCTCCAGCGCGACGACTCCCGACCCACGCGGCAGCTGGGCGGCTTCCGGCCGGTCCGCGATTTCCGGTTCGATATCAAGAGCCGCGAACAGGCGCCGCGCCGCGGTCATCCCCTGGGTCAGCACGGTCAAGAGGTTGGCGACCTGGCGAAGAGCCTGGGCGGCCATCAGAAGGGCGGCGAAGAAGGCGGTGAAAGCGCCGACGTCGGGATGCGTCGCGCCAGCTCGCCACCCCTCGTAGGCGAGAATCGCGGCGACCACGCACATCATCAACGTCTCGGACGCCGGCGCCGCCACGGCCCGTGCGTTGTCACCGCGCAGAATATGTCCCTGGCGATCGGCGACCACGGCCGCGACCCGCGCGATCTCATAGGCTTCGCGGTTCTCCATCTTGACGACCCGGATGCCGTCCAGGCCCTCCATGAGCGCCGTGGACAGGCTGGACGTCGCCTGCATCGCACCGCGCGCGGCATTGACGCCGCGCCGGGCGTAGCGACGCAGGACCAGCATCACCAAAGGTGCGACGACGACCACGAACATCCCGAGTTTCCAGTCGGTCAACGCCATCACCACACCGGCCGCCGCCAGGGTGAGACCTTGCTGAATGAGGTTCACCAGACCGGTGGTCGCCGCCTCGCGGATCAGTCCAGCGTCATAGAGCACCGAAGAGATGAAGCTGCCGCTGTGCGACGCTCGCAGATGGGCCAGATCGGCCCGCACGAGTTTGGCGAACAGATCGACCTGCACATCCCCGACAATCCCGTTGCCGATGCGGTTGACCATCGTCGCCTGCAGAACCTGAGCCAGGCCCCGACCGATGGCGAGCGCGACGATGATCAGCGGAATCCTGTTCATCGCCCCCGCTTTGGGGTGAACGACAATGTCGTTGACCGCCGGCTGAAGGATGCCGAGCAGCAGGCCTGACAAGGTGGCGAAAGCGGCCGCGCAGAGGATCGAGGCGGCAAGACCTTTCCAACGAGGCGCCAGATAGGCTCGCGCAACCCTGGCGACGAGATTCCCGCGGGAATTTGGCGCCGATGCGGTGGCGAGCGTCATGACCTGCCTTGTGTCCGCCGGGCGGACAGGGATGTCGAGGATACTCGCGATCGGGAAGCGGCGACGTTCCTACTTCTTCATGAACCCGCCGTATTTGGCGGTGAAGCGTGACACGCGGCCACCGCGATCGAGCAGATGTTGGCCCCCGCCGGTCCACGCGGGATGGGTCTTTGGGTCGATGTCCAGGTTGAGCGCGGCGCCTTCCTTGCCGTAGGTCGAGCGCGTCTGGTAGGTCGTGCCATCCGTCATCGTCACGGTGATGAAGTGATAGTCTGGATGCGTGTCTGGTTTCATGGCGAGCTTTGACCGACGAGGACGGCAAGGGGCGACCGGCCGAACGGCTGGGCTCCGGGAAGCGGCGCCTATACACGAGCGTGGCGTCCCAAGGCAAGGGCGCGGCCAGGCGTGAGCATCGATCCGGCGCCCGCCGACACCCACCGCCTGGATACCATTGATGGTTCGAAGGGACCGCCTGGTTCCGGGCGCAATCTCGAACCCTTGGCGCTTCTGGCCCCCTACGTGCGAGCGCATTGGGGTGACGCCGCCCTCGCCGGCGGATTCCTTGCCCTCTCGACCGCGGCGACGCTCGGCGTCACGGTCGCCGTGCGCATCCTGGCCGATCAGGGTCTCGCCTCCCACGCCGCGCCGGCCATAGGCCGGTATTTCGGGATGTTGGCGGCGGTTCTCCTGGTCCTCGCCATGGCTACGGCGGGACGGTTTTACTTCGTCGGCAAGCTTGGCGAGAGGGTCGTGGCCGACATGCGTTCGGCGCTCTACATCAATGTCGTCGGGCTCGATCAAGCCTGGTTCCTGAAAGTACGCACGGGCGAGGTTCTTTCCAGACTGACGACAGATTTCACCATTGTCGAAAACATGGTCGGCTCATCGGTGTCTGTCGCATTACGCAACATACTCACTGTCTTGGGCGCGCTGACCATGATGGTTATCGTCAACCCGACCTTTACCGGCTTGGTGGCGCTGCTCGCGGTGATGGTCGTCGTGCCGTTGATCACCATCGGCAGGCGCGTGCGCCGTCTTTCGATTCAGGCCCAGGCGTGCTTTGCCGAGGCGGTCGGATACGCGGGCGAGACCTTGGATGGGCTGGACACGGTCCAGGCGTTCGGACGCGAGGCCGATGCGCGAGTCGCCTTCAAGGCCTTGGTCGAGTCCGCTTTCCGCGCCTCCGTGAGGCGCGTCGGGGCCCGCGCCGTGATGACGGCGCTGGTCATGATCCTGGTGGCGACCGGTGTCGGCTTGCTGTTGTGGCGCGCGTCGGTCGCCGCCTTCGTCGATCACAGCATGACCCCCGGCGGTCTGCTTCAGTTCGTCTTTCTCTCGGTATTGGCCGCCGGCGCGGTCGGTTCGCTCGGCGAGACCTGGGGCGACGTGCAGAAGACTCTCGGCGCGCTCGACCGCATCGGCGAACTCATGATGGCGCGCACCGCCATCGCGGCGCCGCTCGCGCCCGCGCGCTTCCCGGAGCCGCCTCGCGGCGAGATCGCTTTTGACGATGTCGTCTTCGCCTATCCCGGTCGCCCGGATCTGCCGGCGCTGGATCACTTCGCGCTGACCGTGCATTCAGGCGAACGGCTGGCTCTCGTCGGCCCTTCCGGCGCCGGCAAGAGCACCATTTTTCGCCTGCTTCTGCGCTTCTATGACCCTCAGGAAGGCGACGTGCGAATCGATGGAGTGGACCTGCGCCAGGCAGATCCGTCCGATGTGCGAAAGCACATCGCGCTGGTCGCCCAGGACGCCCCGCTGTTCTCGGGATCGGCTCTCGAAAATCTCCGCTTCGGCCGCGAAGACGCCGACCGACCCACGCTGATCGCGGCGGCCCGCGACGCGCAGGCCGAGGGTTTCCTGACGGCGCTTCCTCGGGGCTTCGATACCCCGCTGGGCGAGCGAGCCAAGACCCTGTCCGGTGGCCAGCGGCAACGCGTCGCCATCGCCAGGGCGCTCGTCCGCGGCGCGCCCATCCTTCTCCTCGACGAGGCCACCAGTGCCCTGGACGCGGAAAGCGAACAACTCGTCCAGCGCGCGCTCGATGAGGCCATGAACGGCCGGACAACGGTGGTCATCGCCCATCGACTTGCCACCGTGCTGAAGGCCGACCGGATCGTGGTCATGAACGCCGGCCGCGTGGTCGATATCGGCACCCATGCCGAACTCTCGGCGCGCGGCGGCCTCTACGGCCGGTTGGCCCAGCTTCAATTCGGCGGGGAGGCGGCCTGAGCCCGCATCGCCAGCGGTCTCATTCGCTCGATCGCGCGGAGCGCTTCGGCGCGCGCCCGCACCGCCAGGGAGGGCTGGTTCGCGGCGACTCCGTCGGCCCCACCGATCATCAACCTCGTCAGCGCCTTGCGGGTATCGTCGGGTTTGCGGGGTGATCGACTCGCCCACGCGTGCACCGCCAAGCCCGAGGCATGGGCGTCGGTCGAAAGCGAGGGATGATCCAGGGCCAGTTCCTCCTCCGGCCCGATCGCTTGCGCCCAGTTCTGAATTTGAGCGATTCCGTCCGCCGAGTCGACGTTGGTCGGGACCGCCCCCGCGCCCATCCGCTGAGCCCTGCGGACTCTCGACAGCGACCCGAAGGCCTTGAGGGACGCCGCTTCGGCGCAGCTGACCCACATCGCCGCCGCGGGCGAGTCGTAACCCTCGGCGTGAACGGCCTCGGCCAGGCGACCTTCCAGAGCCAGTCCGATCGATGCGAAATAGGCCGGATCCCGCATCGTCGGATAGACCCCGATCACCCGCGCCGTCTGGATGCTGCCCGCGCGGGCCACGGCGATCACCTCCCTCAGCGTCAGGATCGTCGGCTTGGGCTCGCCGGCGCGGGCGCGCACTCCGCGCGCCGAGGGGTCTCGGTAGGCGAGGGTTTTCAGTTCGGCGAGCGTGAAGTTCTCGGTGAACCACCCCTCGGCCCCTCCCGGCTTGGTCGTCCTGCGGGCGAGGAAATCGGGAATATCGGCGACATCGGTGGTCAAGGTGAGTTCGCGGCCCGGATGGGCCACCAACGCGCCATCTTGTGTGGCGACGAGTTCCGCCGCCAGGAAGTCGGCCCCTTCGACGATCGCGCGCTCAAAAGATTCTCGCGTGTAGAGCGGTCCACTGCCGATGGCCCCGCCATCGGCGATGATGATCGGCTCTCGTGTCTCGGGCCATGCCAGCCGGGGAGAGAAGGCGGCGGCGGCGGCGAGTATCGCCACTTTCCTTCGTGTTGGTCCCATGTCTCGCCCCCCAGCCCGCCGCGCTTCGTCGCTAACCGGCCGCCGCCTTCAGGCGCTGGAGCAGGAGCGCGTGCACCTGCGCGTTTCCCGCGCATATGGAGCCACCAAGAAGCGGTCCTTCCGCTCCGTCCGCGTCGGTCACCCGGCCTCCCGCTTCAGTGACCAGCAGCAGACCGGCGGCCAAATCCCACGCATTGAGATCGCGCTCCCAGAAACCATCGAACCGGCCAGCCGCGACCCAGGCGAGATCGAGGGCCGCCGCCCCGAAGCGCCGCACGCCAGATACCCGCTGGCTGATCTGGTGCAGCTCCTTGAGGAATCGCCCATGCTGGCCATGACCCAGAAACGGAATGCCAGTGGCGATCACGGTCTCCTCAAGGCGCGTTCGCGCCGCCACCCGAAGGCGCCGGTCGTTCAGGTAGGCGCCACGGCCGCGCTCGGCCCAGAAGAGATCCGGACCAATGGGATTGTAGGTGACCGCGGCCACGATCTCGCCCTCGCGCTGCAGCGCGATATTGATGGCGAAGTGCGGCATGGCGTGCAGGAAATTCGTGGTTCCGTCCAACGGATCGACGATCCAGGTGTGGGTCTTGTCCGTGCCCTCGATCAGGCCGCGCTCCTCGCCGAGGAATCCGTAGCCGGGACGGACGCGCGCCAGTTCCTCGAACAGTGTTTGTTCGGCCTTCAGATCGGCGGACGACACATAGTCGGCCGCGCCCTTCTTCGAAACCTGCAATTGCGCGACTTCACCGAAATCCCGCGCCAGCGCCCGCCCGGCCTTGCGGGCGGCGTCGATCATCACTTTGACGAGCGCGGTCGGGGTGGTCACCGCTCTTAGTCGGCCCGCCGCAGGTATTCGCCGGTTTCGGTGGAGACGAGGATGCGCTCACCCTCGCCCATGTACGGCGGGATCATGATCCGCATTCCGTTGGACGCCTTGGCCGGCTTGTAGGACGAAGACGCGGTCTGGCCCTTCACCGTCGGCTCGGTTGCCACCACCTCCAGCACCACGTTCTCGGGAAGCTCGATGCCGATGGGCCTCTCGTCATGGAACTCCAGGCTGACGACCATTCCGTCGTGGAGGAAGCGGACCTGGTCCTCGCCGACGAAATCCTTCTGGAGTTCGATCTGGTCGTAGGTTTTCTGGTCCATGAAAACGAGCGTCTCGCCCTGTTCGTAGAGAAATTGGAATTCCTTCTGTTCCAGCGTCACGCGCTCGACGGTGTCGGAGGAGCGGAAGCGTTCGTTCAGCTTGCGTCCGTCGATGAGGTTCTTCAGTTCGACCTGGGCGAAGGCGCCGCCCTTGCCGGGCTTTACGTGAGCGGTCTTCACGGCCACCCAAAGTCCCCCATCGTGCTGAATGACGTTGCCGACTCGAATGGCGTTGCCGTTGATCTTCATACGATCTCTTTGAGGAAGGGCCGCGATTTCGGCGGCGAACCCTAGTGGAGCCCCCCAGGCAAGGCAAGGCGGCGACCGGTTTCACCGGCGAGCCTCGAGCCCCTTGGCGATTTCGCCCGCGATGGCGCGGACGGCCGCCTCGGGGCCTCCAGGCGCGCGCCAAACCCCGGCCGAGACGGCGAGAAAGTCAGCGCCCGCCGTCACCAGGGCGCGGCAGTTTTGCGCCGTGATCCCGCCGATCGCCACGCAGGGGATGAGCATGGTTTCCTGCCAGATCGAGAGCACCTCGGCATCGGCTGACGCGGCGGGTTCCTTTGTCGTCGTTGGAAAAAACGCGCCGAACGCGACGTAGTCGGCGCCGGCCTCGGCGGCGTCCATGGCGAGATGGCGGCTGTCGTGGCAAGTGACGCCGATGATCCGATCCCCGCCGAGCCGTCGGCGCGCGTCGGCCACCGATCCGTCACCCTGCCCGAGGTGAACCCCATCGCAGCCGAGTCGACCGGCGAGGTCCGCCCGATCGTTGAGGATGAGAACCACCTCCTGGGCGCGCGCGATCGGACCGAGCCGCCGAACCACGTCTTCGATCGCTCCCTCCGGCGCCCCTTTCAAGCGGACTTGCAGCGCGGCTACCTCACCGGTCGCCAGAATCCGCGCCACATCGGTGGCAAACCCCTCGATGTCCTCGATGGCGGGCGGGGTGATCAGATAGAGGCGGCAAGACGCCGTCACGGGCAGTTCATGACTTTGCGCCGCTCACCTATTCCGCCGCCTGCCTTGTCGTCCCGAACTTCGGCGACAACTCCCCGCTTGCGTAGCGCCTCGTCATGGCGGCCATCGGCAGTGGCCTGATCCGACCGGCCTGACCCGCCGCGCCGAATTGCTCGAAGCGCTTGCGGCAGACCTCGCCCATGGCGTCCATGGCGGGTTTGAGATACTTGCGCGGATCGAACTCGCCAGGAGCCAGGGCGAGCACCTTGCGGATCGCGGCGGTCATGGCCATCCGGTTGTCGGTGTCGATGTTAATCTTGCGCACGCCATGCTTGATGCCGCGCTGGATCTCCTCGACCGGAACCCCCCAGGTCTGGGGCATCTCGCCGCCGTAGCGGTTGATCTCGTCCTGCAGATCCTGGGGCACCGAAGACGAGCCGTGCATCACCAGATGGGTGTTGGGCAGTCGCCGATGAATTTCCTCGATCACCCCCATGGCCAGCACCGCGCTGTCCGGCTTGCGGGTGAACTTATAGGCGCCGTGGCTGGCGCCCATGGCGATGGCCAGCGCATCGACCTCGGTGGACCGCACGAAATCCACCGCCTGATCCGGATCGGTGAGGAGCTGGTCGTGGCCGAGCTTGCCTTCGAAGCCATGGCCATCCTCCTTTTCCCCCCTGCCGGTCTCGAGGCTTCCGAGTACGCCCAGCTCGCCTTCCACCGACGCCCCTACCCAGTGGGCCATTTCCGCGACCCTGCGCGTCACGCCGACGTTGTAGGCGTAGTCGGCCGGAGTCTTGCCATCGGCGGTCAGGCTACCGTCCATCATCACGCTGGTGAAGCCGTGTTGCAGAGCGGTTGCGCAGGTCGCTTCGTTGTTGCCGTGGTCCTGGTGCATGCACACCGGGATAGCCGGGTGGAGCTCAACCAGGGCATCGATGAGTTTGGCCAGGACGATATCGTTGGCGTAACGCCGCGCGCCTCGGCTGGCCTGAATGATCACCGGCGCCTCCACCGACGCGGCGGCCTGCATGATCGCCAGGCCCTGTTCCATGTTGTTGATGTTGAAGGCCGGCACGCCGTAGCCGTGCTCGGCGGCGTGGTCGAGAAGCTGACGCAGCGTGATCCGGGCCATCGAGAACGTCGTCCCCCTCTTGTAGCGACTGGCTGAGCGTAGCGGCGATGGTCAGACTTGCAAGGCGGCCACGCCCGGCAGCATCTTGCCTTCCATCCACTCGAGAAAGGCGCCGCCGGCGGTGGAAACGAAGGTGAAGTCGCCAGCGACGCCGGCCTGGTTGAGCGCCGCCACGGTGTCGCCGCCGCCGGCCACGACGGTCAGCCGGCCGCTCCTGCACAGACCCGCGGCATGGCGCGCGACCGCGGTCGTCGCCTTGTCGAACGGCGGGGTTTCGAACACCCCCAACGGGCCATTCCAGACCAGGGTCCTGGCAGCGTCCATGGCCGCGCCGAGGCGTGCGACCGTTCGCGGGCCGGCGTCGAGGATGCGCTCGCCCCCATCGATCTCTCCCAGGCCCCGCGTCCGCGCCGCCGCCCCCGGCGCGGCCCGCTCGGCGACGACGATGTCTACCGGCAGCAGAAGTTCGCAATCGTGCCTTTGCGCGAACGCCATCAGGCCGCGCGCCTCGGCGGCCAGATCCTTCTCGCAGTAGGACGCGCCGACCTCCCAGCCCTGGGCGAACAGGAAGGTGTTGGCCATGCCGCCGCCGATCGCCAACGCATCCAGCTTCAGGATCAGGTTGTGGAGCAGATCGAGCTTGCTGGAGACCTTCGATCCGCCGACGATCCCCATCACCGGCCGGCGAGGGCTTTCGAGCGCCGCCGCCAGAGCCGCCAGTTCCCGGGCCATCGCCTCGCCGGCATAGGCTGGCAGGAGATGCGCGAGAGCTTCGGTCGATGCGTGGGCCCGGTGGGCGGCGGAGAAGGCGTCGTCCACATAGAGATCGCCGTTTGACGCCAACTCGCGCGCGAACGCCGCGTCGTTGGCTTCCTCGCCGGCGTGGAAGCGGAGGTTCTCCAGCAACAGCACATCACCGGCGTTCAGCGCCGCCGCGGCCGCCGTTGCCGCCGGACCCACGCAGTCCTCCGCGAAGGCGACCGGCGCGCCCAGCAAGGCGGCCAGCGGTTCGACGACCGGCCTCAGGCTCATCGACGCGACGCGCTTACCCCGGGGCCGATCGAAATGGCTGATCAGGATCACCTTGGCGCCGGCTCGGCGCAGCTTCGCGATGGTCGGCAGAACGGCTCGCAGCCGCGTGTCGTCGGTGACCTCGCCCTCGGCCATGGGGACGTTGAAATCCACTCGCACCAGGGCGCGTTTTCCCCGGACATCGGCCAGGTCAAGGGTGCGGAAACTCACTCCCCTTGGCCATGTTTGGCCATGGCCAGGGCGGTGTCCGCCATCCGCGTCGCGAAGCCCCATTCGTTGTCGTACCACGCCAGAACTCGCACCAGCCGGCCGGACACCACCTGGGTCTGCGGCAGGGCGACCGTCGCCGAGGCGGCGATGTGATTGAGATCGCACGACACCAGGGGGTCGTTTGTCACTCCGAGGATGCCATGCAAGGGACCCCGGGCGGCGGCCTCGCTCATCGCCTGGTTGACCTCCTCGCGCGTCACCTCGCGGCTGGCGACGATTTTCAGGTCGACCACCGAGACGTTGGCGGTCGGCACGCGGATCGATGAACCATCCAGTTTGCCGGTCAGTTCGGGCAGGACCAGGCCCAGCGCCTTGGCCGCGCCGGTGGATGTCGGGATCATCGACAGGCCCGCCGCACGAGCGCGATAGAGGTCGGCGTGCAGGGTGTCCTGGGTCGGTTGATCGCTGGTGTAGGCATGGATCGTGGTCATGTAGCCGTGCTCCACGCCGCAGCTGTCGAGCAACACCCTGGCCACCGTCGCCAGGCAGTTGGTCGTGCACGAACCGTTGGAGACCACGAGATCGTCCCCTGTCAGGGCGGCGCTGTTGACGCCATAGACGATCGTTCGGTCGGCCCCTTCGCACGGCGCCGACACCAGCACCCGGCGCGCGCCGGCCGAAAGGTGCGCGGCCGCCTTGTCGCGCTTGGTGAAAAGTCCGGTACACTCCAACGCGATATCGATACCGAGACGGCCATGCGGAAGCTCCGCCGGATCGCGGATCGCCGTCACCTTGATCGGACCCAGGCCCACGTCCAGGCTGTCGCCATCGACGGACACCACGCCGGGGAACCGTCCGTGCACGGAATCGTATCGGAGGAGATGGGCGTTGGTCTCCACCGGTCCCAGATCGTTGATCGCCACCACCTCGATGTCGCGGCGAGCGTGCTCGACGATCGAGCGCAGGACCAGCCGGCCTATGCGGCCAAAACCGTTGATTGCGACGCGCACCGTCATCGGGCCGGATCCTTGGCGGGAAGACCATCGAGGGGCGCCCTTTCGCGGGCGGCCGGCGGGAAGTCAAGGGTTGGACAAAAGGCGACGGTCGCGATTCCATCGGGGATTTCCGAGTGGCCGTCAGCGGCCACGTTCTGGCTGTGCCACTCCGGCGCCAGAAAGCGATGCCGCCCCTTGACGAACCATTTCCAGACGTCGTCGGACTGAACCGGATGGCCGCCTCGCCCTCCCGGTCACACGCCAGCCGATTGGCCACGCCGCGCTTGCCGGCCCCGGGCTGGTCGGGTGACGATGATCAATCGCCCCTCTCCCATGGTCTCCGACCCTTTCCTCATCGCCCGGCGGGTCTATAAACGAGGCCGAGCGGATCACGGGAGCGCCTTTGGATGACGGCCGACGCGGGACACGGAAGCCGGCTGGAAAGCGCGGCGAAGCGACTGGACCGGGCCGTGGCCGTGCTCGAACAGCGTCTGGCCAGCCGCGTCGCCGAGGCGGGAGCGGCGGCGGGCGGCCTGATCGACCAGGAGCGAGCCCAGCTCGCCGCCGAACTCGACGCCGCCCGGGCCCGCGAACGCCAGCTCGAAGAGGCCGGGATCCAGGCGTCCGCGGCGCTCTCCCGCGCCATCGCCGAGATTCGCAGCGCTCTCGAAACCGCGGAGGCGTGAAGGCCATGGCCCAGCTCACCATCGAGGTCAACGCCAAGCCCTATGTGGTCGGCTGCGAGGACGGTCAGGAAGCTCACCTCCGGAGTCTGGCCACGCTGGTGGACGCCCAGGTGCGGCAGGTCAGCCTCGACGTCGGCCAGCTCGGCGAGACCCGCCTGATGCTGATGGGCGCGCTGCTGATGGCCGACGAACTCACCGACGCCAAGGCGCGCCTGGCCGCCGCCGAGGGTCACCTCGCCCGCTTCGAGGCCGACAGCGTCGGCGTCCAGGATCGCGCCGCCGAGGCGTTGGACGCCGCCGCCCACAAGATCGAGGCCATGGCGCGCGGCGAGACGTCTCGATCATTGCTCTGAAGGCCTCGCGCGCCTACCTTGCTAGGTGGCGGGTCTGCTGCGGCTCGCGTCGAAGGCATCAAATCCCGGGGACCTTAATCACCCTCCTAGGGAGCTATCCCTGCCCGGGATCGTGGTCCTGGGCACACGGCGCCCACCTGGTCTACCAGGTCCGAGGGGATTTAAACCGCCTTCACGGTTTTCGCGGCGCCGCCACCTTTCATCCTCTTTTCGCGCGGGCGGTGGTTGGCCGGTGAGTTTCCAGAAAAGGCCGCGCTGCGACGACAGATGCGCCGTCGTCGACGCGCCCTGGCCGCCGCCTTCCCCCTCGCCGCCCATATGGCCGCGGGCCTGCTTCGGCTGGATCGGCTCCCCGCCTTCGGCGTCGTCGGCGGCTATCATCCGGTCGGCGCCGAACTCGACCCGGGGCCACTGCTCGCGCGGCTCGCCGGGGCGGGCGGACGCATCGTCCTTCCCGTCGCCGTCACCGTCGATGCGCCACTCGTCTTCCGCGTCGAGATCGCCGATGCGCCGCTGATCCGGGACGCGCACGCAGTGCCCTCGCCGCCGGCCGGGGCGGCGGTGATGATCCCCGATATCGTCGTCGCGCCCGTCCTCGCGTTCGACCGCGCCGGCGGGCGGCTGGGCCAGGGCGCCGGGGCGTTCGACCGCACGCTCGCCGCGCTCCGCGCCCGCGGCGCGGTATTCGTTCTCGGCCTGGCCTACGCCGGCCAGGAAGTGGCCCACGTGCCGACCGAGTCCCACGACGAGCGCCTGGACGCCATCCTCACCGAAACCGGCTATATCGAGGTGTGAAGAGGACTCCTCGATGCGCATAGCCTTCTTCGGCGACATCGTCGGCCGGTCCGGCCGCGAGGGTCTGGCCGAGCATCTGCCGCGCCTGCGCCGCGACCTCGGTCTGGAATTCGTGGTCGTCAACGCCGAGAACGCCGCCGCCGGATTCGGCGTCACCGAGGCCACCGCCCGCGAACTCTTCGACGCCGGCGCCGATTGCCTGACCCTCGGCAACCATTCGTGGGATCAGCGCGAGGCGCTGACCTACATCGTTCGCGAATCCCGGCTGATCAGGCCGCTCAACTATCCGCCGCTGTCCGATGCTCCGGGTCGCGGCGCCCAGTTGTTCGAGACCGAGCGCGGGCGCCGGGTGCTGGTGATCAATCTTCTGGGACGGGTGAACATGGACGCGCTCGATGATCCGTTCGCGGCCGTCGATCGCGAACTGACCGCCTGTCCGCTGGGCGAAATCGCCGACGCCATCATCATCGACATGCACGCCGAGGCGACGTCGGAAAAAATGGCCTTGGGCCACTTCTGCGACGGCCGGGCCAGCCTGGTGGTCGGCACCCATACCCACGTCCCGACCGCCGACTGTCAGATTCTCAATGGCGGAACGGCCTATCAGACCGATGCCGGCGCCTGCGCCGACTAC
This sequence comes from Caulobacteraceae bacterium, assembly GCA_035648435.1. Taxonomy (GTDB): domain Bacteria; phylum Pseudomonadota; class Alphaproteobacteria; order Caulobacterales; family Caulobacteraceae; genus Acaudatibacter. The sequence goes on along the minus strand of DASRLN010000003.1, from coordinate 2,082 downwards.
GACAGCGTGATCGGCAATCAGAAGGAAGAACCCCTTCGCCGCTTCACCACCCGCATATCCGGCGGACGATATCGGCCCGCGGAGGGGCCAGCCACGGTCTGCGGCCTCTATCTGGAGACCGACGGGGTCACGGGCCTGGCGACGCGGATCGAGCCGATCCGGGTCGGCGGTCGCCTGGCCCAGACGATTCCGGTCGCCGAGGCGATCGACTTCGTCCGTTAAGGGCGCGTTCACGCTTCGCGTCTAACCCCGTGATTCGGAGACGACGCCGATGACCAAACTCGTCGATATGGCCGAGCCGCTCGCGCCGGACGACGGATCGCTGCTTCGGGCCATTCGCAAGACGCTTTCGATCGCCCTGTGGTCGGCCAGCATCGCTGGCGCGCTGATGGCCGGTGCGTTCGTGCTGCGCTGACGGGCGCGTCTCGCCGGCTATAGCCCGCGGGCGTGGCGCACCACCAGATTGTCGATCTCCACCTCCCTCAGGCGCACCCGGCCGATCGTCAGCCGGCCGATGACCAGCGCCCCGATCGCCAGCGCCCCGATCGCCAGCGCCCCGATCGCGGCGGCGGTGACGAGGGCGCTGCCCGCCGCCAATCCGCCGGTCGCCGCTCCGCCGCGGAAGGCCCGTCCGCCAACCCGAAAATTGGGTTGCCACTGCACGATCTCGTCCGCCAGCAGGCTGGCTTCGTCCGGGTCGTAGTCGCTGGTCATCGTGCACGCTCTCCTTGAGCCAGGGGCGCGGGCTGAACGGCCGCCCGGCCCGGGTGGTTCCTCGCCGCCCGCCGCAACTGGCGCGACCGGCGCGGCGGCGCTAGAAGCCCACCCTAGCATCGAAGCGCTCACGGACCCCATGGCCGGCCATTCCAAATTCAAAAACATACAGTTCCGCAAGGATCGCCAGGACAAGTTGCGCTCGAAGGTGTTCTCGAAGCTTTCGCGCGACATCACCCTGGCGGCCAAGCAGGGATTGCCCGATCCCGCCGCCAATGCGCGCCTGCGCCTGGCCATCGCCAACGCCAAGGCCGAATCCGTGCCCAAGGACAACATCGACCGGGCGATCAAAAAGGCTCAGGGCGGCGATGCCGACACCTACGAAGAGATTCGCTACGAGGGGTTCGCGCCCGGAGGCGCGGCCCTGATCGTCGAGGTGCTCACCGACAACCGCAACCGCGCCGCCGCCAACGTGCGCACGATCTTCGGCAAGAACGGCGGCGCCATGGGCGAGGGCGGCTCCGTGGCGTTCATGTTCGACCGGGTGGGAAGAATCTTCTATCCGGTCGCCGCCGGTTCCGAGGAAGTGGTTCTCGAAGCCGCCATCGAGGCCGGCGCCCGGGACGTGGAATCGGACGGGGAAGGCCACGAAATCCTCACCGACTTCGAGGAACTCGCCGCCGTCGCCGAGGCGCTTGAGGCGGCGCTCGGCCCGGCTAAGTCCACCGGCGTGATCTGGAAGGCCCGCGACACCGCGCCGGCCGCCGATCCCGCCGCCCTGGTCAGACTCATTGACGCCCTCGAGGACGAGGACGACGTCCAGAACGTGTGGACCAACGCCGATATCGACGAGGATCAGATGGCCTCTCTTTCGACCTAGGGTCGAACGGGAGCGTCGAGCGGCCTAGTCGCCGTCGGCGATGTCGGCCAGCCGTCCATCGACCTTTTCGCCGCCGAACGTGCCGACGATTTCGCCGGCGTCCTTGACGCCGACCTTGGCCTTGCGGACCTCCGCCTCCACGGGCGCCGCGGCCGGCGGGACGGCGGCCGGGGTCTTTTCGGTTTCGTTGTCGGACATCATGCCACTCCGGCTGCAATCGGCCGGCGCCCTCAAGGCGGGCTCGGCCCCACGAGATGAAGGTCCACGTTAACATGGCCCCCGGCCGCTGTCAGCCTCGCCGCTTCACGCCGGTCACCGGGTCGGCGCTAACCTCTGGTTAACCGTAACCGCGCTTTGCCTTTGGGAGGCGTCCGGGCGAGTGTGGGCGCGGAACACATGATGAACGCGATTCGCATTCTCGGCCTTGATCCGGGCCTTCGCCGCACCGGTTGGGGTGTCGTGGTCGTCGAGGGTGCGCGCCTCTCGCA
>DASRLN010000002.1:0-8371 GCA_035648435.1 Caulobacteraceae bacterium | reverse complement strand
GATCCTGGCCCTCGCCCTTCTGGCCTCCGGGGCCGCCCCGTCCGCCGGGACCGATCCGATCGGCGCCCTGGCCTCCCGGCCCGACGGCGAACCGCTGCCGGCCGGCGCCCCCACCGACGACTACCAACTCACCGCCTGGTGCTACGGCGCGCTCGGCGAGTATCTTGAGATTTACGATCGCGTAAAGCCCGACCTGCGGGCCATCGACAAGCTGTTCGGCTCATCGGTCAGGAACGAGGCGGAACCCTATCACCAGGACATCGCGGCCGCCCGCGTCGAACTGAAGGTGTTCGCCGACGCGGTGGAGGCGGCCGAGAAGGCCAGCGCTCAGCCGATTGCGCAGAACGGCGCGGCCGCGATCAAGCAGGGTCGCTCGATCTGGAGCCCGGCCGAGACCAAGACCCGGCGTGAACTCGCCCGCGCCTGGCTCTCCTGGGGCCTGCCCGACCGCTGCGACACCACCGCCCGCGCCCTCGCCAGCCGATCGAGCCTGCTTGGCCAGGCCCTCACCTACAACAACGGCGAGGCGACCGCCCAACCCGCTCCGGACGCGGATACGAACGCCGCCCCGTCGCTCAAGCCCATCGAGCCGGGACCGAGCGATCCCGAGCTCAAGGGTCCCGAATCGGCCGCGCCGCCGGCCACGCCGCCATCTCGCTAAACCCGAGGATCGGCGTTGCGTGACCTCTTCGTCACCCGCCTCCACGAGGCCAGCCTCGCCGGAGGTCCTGATTTCCCGACGTTCAACGCCGAACTCGAAGCCGCCTGCCACATGGTCGCCGATGAGGACGCCGCCGGCCGCGCCTGGTGCCGAGCCCACGGCTTCGTCGGCTACACCTCCTACGCCTCGCTCGACGACCTCACCCGCCGGGCCAGCGTCTTTGAAACACTCCGCAAGCAGCTGGATCGGCACGCGTCGTCGTTTTCGCGGGAATTGGCCCACGACCTTGGATCACGCGGCCGGCTGAGGCTGGACAGTCTGTGGATCAACCTCCTGCCCGCCAAGGCCGCCCACTCGGGACACATTCATCCGCTGAGCGTTCTGTCGGGCGTGGTCTATGTCGCCGCCCCGCCTGGGTCGGGAGCGCTGCGGCTGGAGGATCCGCGCCTGGGTCTGATGATGGCCGCGCCGCCCCGGCGCGCCGAGGCGCCGACCGAGCTGAACACCTTCGTCACCCTCGCGCCGACGGCCGGAAATCTGGTCATGTGGGAAAGCTGGATCCGCCACGAGGTGCTATCGGGTTCGAACCGGTCGCCGCGCATCAGCGTCAGCTTCAACTACGCCTGGCGCTGAACGACTCCCGGCGTCGCGAGCAGTTGCGCCACCTTGGCCGCCAGGTCCGCGCGCGTATAGGGCTTCGAGAGCAGGACCGTGCCGTCGTCGAGCCGGCCGTGATGAACGATGGCGTTCTCGGTATAGCCCGAGGTGAACAGGATCGGCGGCGCCCGCGGCAGGGCCGCCACCTGCTCGGCGAAGGCGCGGGTCTTCAACGGTCCCGGCATGACCACATCCGAGAACACCAGGTCCACCCTCACTCCAGCTTCGCGCAGGATGTGGATCGCGGTTTCCGCATCGGACGCCTCGATGCAGCGGTAGCCCAGACCCTCGAGGAGATCGATGGCCGCGGCGCGGACCCCGGCCTCGTCCTCGACAACCAGGATGGTCTCATTGGCGCCCAAGGCCTCGGAGGCGACGGCCGGCGCGGTCGTCTTCACCGACTGGCGGGTGCGCGGCAGATAGACCTTCACCGTGGTTCCCTGGCCCACCTCGGAATAGATCCGCGCGTGACCTCCGGATTGGTGCACGAAGCCGTGAACCATCGACAGGCCGAGGCCCGATCCCTGGCCTTCGGCCTTGGTGCTGAAGAACGGCTCGAACGCCCGGGCGGCGATCTCCGGAGCCATGCCCTGGCCGGTGTCGGAAACCGCTATCAGGACGTATTGACCCGACGCGATGCCGTCGGTGTCCCGGACATAGGCATCGTCGAGCGAGGCGTTGGTGACCTCCACGGTCAGCCGGCCGCCGTCCGGCATGGCGTGGCGGGCGTTGATCGCCAGGTTGAGGATCGCACTCTCCACCTGCGCCGGATCGGCCATGGTGTTCCACAGCCCGCCGCCGATGACCGTCTCGACCTCGACCCCCTCGCCCAAGGTCCGGCGCAGCAGGTCGGCCATGTCGACAACGAGGCGCGAGAGGTTGATCGCCTGCGGCTCCAGCGGCTGGCGGCGGGCGAAAGCCAGCAACTGGCGGGTGAGCTGCGCGGCGCGGTCGGCGCCGAGGATGGCGTTGCGCAGGCGGCCCGCGGCCCGCTCGTCGCCGGCCACGACCGGTTCGAGCATCTCCAGATTGCCGCGCACCACCTGCAACAGGTTGTTGAAGTCGTGGGCCATCCCCCCGGTCAATTGGCCGATCGCCTCCATCCGCTGGGAATCCAGCAGGCGGGCCGCGGTCTTGACCCGGTCGGTGATGTCGCGGACCGATCCCACGATCCGCACGGTCGTCCCGTCCGCGGCCCTCACCGGAGCCAGGATCGACTCCCACGTCCTTGGGCCTTGCGGCAGGCCGGGAACAAGATCGCGGGTGGTCACTGGCGCGTCGGCGGCTCGCACGCGGCGATAGTGAGCGATGATCGGTTCGGCCGACTGGGGCGGCAACAGGTCGTTCACGGCCCGACCCCGGATCGTCTCGCCCTCGACATTCAGGGCGCGCTCGAAGGCCGGATTGATGTCCTCGATGAGAAATCGGTCGTCTTCACCGACCCCGAGCACGAAGAGATAGTCCGGGGAATTGGCGAACAACGCCCGAACGATCGCCTCGCTGGCCTCCCTCGCCTCCCGGGCTGCCATGGCCTCCCTCATCGTCCGCCCGAGCAGGCTGTTGGCGCGGTCCAGCGAAAATATCAGTGCGATCAGCCCCACCAGGGCCAGGGCGCCCACCGCCAGGCCCATCAGGAGATTGGTTCGATCTTCATCGTCGGCTCGCGACTCGCGGGTTTCGAGCAGCCGGTTTTCGGCCACCGAGATTGCCGCCGCCTGCTCGCGGATGCGGGTCATCGTTCTGAGGCCCGCGCCCACGCGCGCCTCGGCGCGAGCCGCGGCCAAGTCGCCCGCCCGCTCGACGGCGACCACGCGGGCGAGGAAAGCCAGGCGCTGGGAGACGAGGCGGTTCAGCGCCCGAACGGCGCCGGCCTCGGGCGAGTTGTCCGCCACCAGCAGGGTCAGGCGCGCCTCCGCGCCCGGAATCGCCGTCGCCGCGCGCCGATAGACCGTGAGCGCGTCGGGATCCTCGGTGATCAGATAGCCGTGAGCGCCGGCCTGGATGTCCTGGGCCAAGGCGAGAAGGATCTGGTTCTGCTCGATCACCTTGTGGGTGTGGGCGACCCAATACCGGGCATGGGCCTGCGAATGCCAGTGGCTATAGAGGAACGCGCCGGTGAGCCCGGCCAAGGTAAGGGCCAGCGCGAGCGAGGCGGCGATGACCCGGTTGAAACCCAAAACTGCCGTCCTTCCGCGCCGTTGGCTGGGGAACTAGGACTCGAACCTAGAATGACGGTACCAAAAACCGCAGTGTTACCATTACACCATTCCCCAGCGGGAACGGCCAGAAGCCGGTCTCGCCGCGACAGCGCGGTCAGATACCCCACGGCCCGCCCCCTGGCAACGCCGCGGCCCTCGCCTTGCGAGCCTCCAGACCCTCCTCTATAAGCGCGAGCCTTCAATCGGAGTGTGGCTCAGTCTGGTAGAGCACCGCGTTCGGGACGCGGGGGTCGCAGGTTCGAATCCTGCCACTCCGACCAATCCTTCCCGCCGTCCGTCGGCTCCGGGGACCGTGGATTCATGAGCCTCGCCCGGCCCCTCCTGGCTTCTACCGCCTCCGCCGTCGCCCTCCTCGCCGCCTGCGCCGTCTCCGGATCGGCGGTCGCCGACGAAGGCATGTGGACGTTCGATAATTTCCCTTCCGCCGCGGTGAAGGCGAAGTACGGCGTCACCATCGACCAAGCCTGGCTCGACCGCGTCCAAGGGGCGACGGCGCGGCTTTCGGTCGGCTGCTCGTCCTCGATCGTTTCGGGCGGGGGACTGGTGCTCACCAACCATCACTGCGCCTCCGATTGTGCCCAGGACCTCTCCACCGCCGACCGCGACTATCTGAAGGCCGGATTCTACGCCGCGACCCGCACCGAGGAACGGCAGTGTCCCGGCCTGCAGGCCGACATCCTGATCTCGATCGCCGATGTCACCGGCCAGATCGGCGCGGCGACGGCCGGGCGCGGCGGCGGCGGTTACGTCAAGGCTCGCGACTCAGCCATCGCGGGCATCGAAAAGGCCGATTGCGTCGGCAAGGAATCGACCCAAACCTGTCAGGTGGTCACCCTCTATCAGGGCGGCCAATACAAACTCTATACTTACCGCAAGTACAGTGACGTCCGCCTGGTCTTCGCGCCGGAGTTCGACACGGCCTTTTTCGGCGGCGATCCGGACAACTTCAACTTTCCCCGCTACGACCTGGATATCGCCTTCCTGCGTCTATACGAAAACGGCCATCCGGTTGCGACGCCGGACCATCTGCGGTGGAACCCGGCCCCGCCGTCCGATGGCGAGCCGACCTTCATCGTCGGCAATCCCGGCAGCACCAACCGGCTGTTCACCGTCGATCAGCTGGAAACCCTGCGCGATGTCGTCCTTCCTCAGGCCTTGCTCAGATACTCAGAGCAACGCGGCCGGCTGATCGAGTTCGGCGAGCGCGGACCCGAACAGAAACGCATCGCCGACCGCGAACTGTTTGGCATCGAGAACAGCTTCAAGGCGTTCTGGGGAGAGTTCCAGGCCCTTTCCGACCCCGGCTTCCTCGAAGCCAAGGCCGCCGCCCAGTCCACCCTCCGGGCCAAGGTCGCCGCCGATCCGGCGCTCGCCGCGAAAACCGGCGACGCCTGGGGCGAGATCGCCCGCGCCGAGGTCGATCACGCCGCCCTCAACGCCGCCTATTCCCTGATCGAGGGCCGCCCCGCCCAGGGATCGCAGCTCTATGTCTACGCCCGCGAACTCGTGCGTGGCGCGGTCGAGCGGACCAAACCCAACGCCGAGCGCCTGTCGCAATTCACCGATTCCCGCCTGCCGCTGATGCAGAAGCAACTTCTCGATTCCAAGCCGGTCTATCCGGCTCTCGAGCGCCTTCAGCTGGAGTTCTGGCTGAGCAAGATCCGTGAATACCTCGGCGCGGACGCGGCGCAAACCAAGGCCTTTCTCGGCCCCGACTCGCCCGAGAACCTCGGCGCCGCGTTGGCCGCCTCGACGCTGGGCGATCCGGCCCTGCGCAAGACCCTATGGGACGGCGGCCTTCCCGCCATCCTGGCCTCCACCGATCCCCTGATCCGCTTTGTCCTGGCCACCGATCCCACCGCGCGCGCGGTGAGAAGGGACTATGAGGCCAAGGTCACCGGTCCGATCGACCACGCCGCCGCGCGAATCGCGGCGGCGCGCTTCGCTGTCTATGGAACGAGTGTCTATCCGGACGCCACCTTCACGCCCCGCGTCTCCTACGGCCACGTCGCCGGCTGGACCTTCCGGGGCCGCAGGGTGGCGCCCTTCACCACCTTCGCCGGCCTGTGGGCGCGCGCCACCGGCGCCGATCCATTCGCCCTGGCGCCCCGGTGGGAGGCGGCCAAGGGCAGGCTGAACGACACCACCATATTCGACTACACCACGGACAACGACATTGTCGGCGGCAACTCCGGGTCCCCAGTGATCGACGCCAAGGCCGAGGTCATCGGCGCGGCGTTCGACGGCAACATCCATTCGCTGGGCGGCGCTTTCGCCTTCGACGACGCCCTCAATCGCTCGGTGGCGGTCTCTACCGCCGCCGCCACCGAAGCTCTCCACACGGTCTATGGCGCCCAGTCACTCCTGCACGAACTGATGACGCCGTGACGGCGCCGACACCTTCCCCCGCATGAAGCACTTCCTCCTCACCATCGCCGGCGTCTTCGCGGGGCTGATGCTGTTCGCGATCATCGCGCCGATCATGCTCGTGGGCGCCGTGGCCCTGGCCACCCGACCCGCCCCGCTGGCGGCGCGGAGCGTCCTCGTCCTCGATCTGCGCGGCGCCCTCGTCGATCAGGACATCCAGGCTCCCATCGCCATTTTCTCGGGGCACGGCCAGTCGGTGATGGGTATCGAGGAGACGCTGCGCCGAGCCCGCGGGGACGGCGCGGTGCGCGGACTGCTCGTCCGCTTGCCCGAAGGCGGTGTCAATCCGGCCGCCGCCGACGAGTTGCGCCTGGCCTTCAAGGCCTTCCGCGCCGCCGGAAAGCCGATCGTGGCGGTGAGCCAGGGACTCTATGCCCAGGGGCCGGTCACTTCGACCTACGAACTCGCCGCCGCCTCGGGCGACATCTGGATGCAGCCCGGCTCGGCCTTCCAGGTCACCGGCTTCTCGCGCCAGGACATTTTCTTCAAGCGCTTCTTTGACCGCCACCAGATCCAACCCGATTTCCAGCAGCGCTATGAATACAAGAACGCGGTCAATCCCTACCTGTTCGACGGCTACACGCCGGCCCACCGGGAGGGCGAACTCTCCTGGATGGGCTCGGTCTACGCGACCAGTCTCGCCGCCGCCGCCATCGACCGTAACCGGCCCCTCGCCGATTTGAAGAGCGCCATCGAGGCCGGTCCGTGGTCGGCCGAGGAGGCCGTCGCCAAGGGATTGATCGACCACGCGGGCGGCGTTCGCGAGGCCCAGAACGCGATCCTCGCCAAGGCCGGTCCCGGCGCCGCCTTGGTCTCGTTCGACAACTACGCCGCGCGGCGACGCGGCGGCGGTCCGTCCCTTTCCGGCGGCCAGGCGATCGCGGTGATTTCCGGCGAGGGCGACATCATGACCGGCGGCGACGGCGCCGGCAGCCCATTCGGCGGCGGCCCGACCATTCGCTCCGACGACATCGCCAAGGCCTTCGACCGCGCCACTCGCGACCCCGACGTCAAGGCCATCGTCTTCCGCATCTCCTCGCCCGGCGGCTCGGATACCGCCTCCGAGCAAATCCTCACGGCCGTGCGCGCCGCCAGGGCGGCCGGCAAGCCGGTGGTGGTCAGCATGGGCGCCTATGGCGCCTCCGGCGGATACTGGATCGCCTCCCAGGCCAGCGAGATCGTCGCCCAACCCGGCACCCTCACCGGCTCCATCGGCGTCTTCGGCGGCAAGTTCGCCCTCGGTCAGGCGCTGGCCCAGTTCGGCATCGATATGGGTGGCCTGAAAGTCGGCGGCGACTACGCCGACGCGCTCTCGTCGCGGGCGCCGATGACACCCGTTCAGCGCGCCGCGTTCTCCGCGTGGATGGATCGCATCTACCAGGGTTTTATCGGCCGCGTCGCCGCCGGCCGGCGCCTCCCGGTCGCCCGGGTGGAGGAAATCGCCAAAGGACGCGTCTGGACCGGCGCCCAAGCCAGGGACCTCGGCCTCATCGACAGTCTCGGCGGCTTTCCTCAGGCGGTGGAGCGGGCCAAGGCGCTCGCCGGGATCAAGGGCCTCGCCAGGTTGGAATCCTTCAACATCGAAACCTCGCCCATCCAGGCCCTGCGCCGCATGTTCGGAACCGGCGCCCAAGGCGTCCGCGCCGCCGCCGCCGCCCTGGACTTCGCCAACGACCCGCGCGCCGAGGCGCTTTTGGGCAGCCTGCGCGACGCCCGCCTGCGGGCGAATGGGGCCACGGTTCTGGCCCCGCGCGTCGGCTGGTAGCCCGACGAAAAAAAGAGAGGCGGGATTTCTCCCGCCTCTCGATCTGTCGCCAGCGACCCGACGAAATCAGGGATTGCTGGGCGTCTGAGGATCCCCGGCCGGCGCGAAGGCGGTCATGCCGAACAGAGTGCGGAGATTGGGCGAGCCGTTGCCGTACATGTAATCGAAGCCGGCGGTCGAGGTGTGAGAGTAGACACCGTCGAAGCCTCCCTGTTGCTTGTGATAGAACTGGGCGATCGGCGAGGCGCCCGCGCCTCCCAGATCGACCTGGACATAGCCCTTGGTCCACAGGAAGGTATTGATGTTGCCGAGCCGGCCGCCGGACATCTCCACATAGAGGGCCAGGGCGCCGACGAACTCGGGAGAGGCGATCGAGGTGCCGATCAGGCCGATCCTGCCGCCGTCATAGTTGGTGATGACATAGCTCCTGGCCTTCACCGGACAGCCCGGCGCCGAGATGCCGCCCGGGCAGCCGCCGACCTGCATGCCGACATCCGGGACGATGCGGCCGGCGGCAGGGGGGTTATAGAAGGCGGTGAAGTTCTGATACGCCGGCATGGCGAAGACCACGCTGCGACCCCCGCCCGCGCCCCACACGCCGCGAGAAACGTTTTCGCCGAAACCATACACGTCATACGGGAT
>DASRLN010000001.1:0-7882 GCA_035648435.1 Caulobacteraceae bacterium | reverse complement strand
CCGTGACGGCGGCAGCGTGACCAATGGCTCGGCGGCCAGCCAGAGCGCCCTGATCGAGGGCTATGCCGCCGTCACGGTGAATACCGGCGCCGGCACGGTCAGCAACTTCGGCACCATCGCGTCCCTCGGCGTGACCTCCCCGACGCTGCCCGGCGTGTCGCTGGACGGCGGCGGCGGGGTGATCAATGGCGCGGTCAACGACACCGGCGCCCTGATCAAGGGCCAATCCGGCATCGTGATCGGGACCTTGGGGGGGGCCGGAACCCTGGTCAACTATGGCGCCGTCGATGGCCTCACCGGGTCGGCCGCGGAACTCGCCGACGGCGGCTCGATCACCAACGGATCGGCGACCGACCACGTCGCCGTCATCGCGGGCCTCGAAGGCGTGGTTGATATCAATGTCGCCTCGACGGTGGCCAATTTCGGTACGATCCAGAGTCTGGACCGAACCGACGCGGCGGCTTTCCTGACCGGCGGCAAGCTCACCAATGGGGCGGGGGGCGACACCGCGGCTCTGATCATCGGCGCCCGCGGCGTGGAGGTCGAGTCCGGGGCCGGCGCGGTGGTGAACTACGCCGCCATCACCGGCGAGGCTGGCGGCGGCGTCCGGCTGGATTTCGGCGGCTCGGTGGCCAATGGCGGCGGCGCCGACAGATCAGCGTCGATAACCGGTCTCTATGGCATACAGATTGACGGAGGGTCCGGGTCGGTGACCAATTCGGGAACCATCCAGGCCACCGGAGGGGCGGGCGATTACGGCGTCGGCATCAGCAATGGCGGAAGGCTCACCAATGGCTCGGCGACCAACCGCACGGCGCTGATCGCGGGCTATAACGGTCTCTTCCTCGATGGCGTCGGGCAGAATTTCGCAACCATCCTGGGGCAAGGCGATATCGCTGGCGTCGGCGTCGATCTGACGGCCGGCGCCCTGGTCAACGGAACGGCCACTCACACCGGGGCGGTGATCGAAGGCTACACCGGAGTGGATGCCTCGAACGTCGCCACGGTGACCAACTTCGGGACCATCATCGGCGATGGCGGCACCGCAGTGCAGTTCAAATCCGCTGGCAATGAGTTGGTGGTGGAAGCCGGCTCGGTGTTCGTGGGATCGGTCCTGGGCAACGGCGGAACCCTGGTGCTGGGCGATGGCGTCGGGACCGTCACCGGTCTGTTCACGGCGCCAGGCGTGACGGTGTCGGGCAGCATGACGCCGACGACGTTTCAGAGTTTCAACACCGTGGCCATCGCGCCAGGCGCCGCTTTCACGGTCGCGGATTCGCCGACGGTGGGGGCCGGCGAGGCGCTCGTGGATTCGGGCTCGCTGTCGGTGGCCGGCACGCTGACCCTGACGACCGGCGGATCGCTGTCGACGACCGGGACGCTCTCCGGCGCGGGAACCCTGGCGCTGGCCGGCGGCGCGGCGACCTTCGGCGCCGGGACCAGCCTGACCATCGCCAATGTCACGGTGTCGAACTTCGCCTCGATCGCCAGCGTGGCGGCGAGCCTGACCTACGCCGGCAAATGGACCCAGAGCGCCGGGACCCTGACCGTGGCCGGCGGCGACACGGTGACCTTCACCGGGACGGCCGACAGCTTCGCCGGGACCCTGGCCGGGGCCGGCACGGTGGCCTTGGCCTCGGGGGCCGACACCCTGGCCGGGACCACCCTGGCGGCGGCTGGCGTGACCATCACCGGGGCCACCGTGACCCTCGCCGGGACCATCGCCATCAGCCACCAGGTCACCGCCGGCGACCCCCACCTCATCATCGCGGCCGGCGGGGCCACGCTTTCGGGCGGCACGTTCAATCTCACCGGCAGCGCCGCCAACGCCATCATCGGGGCCACGGCGACCGCGACCCTGACCGTCAAGGACACCTTTCTGGGGGCCGGCCAGCTGGGCGATGGCAGGATGATCCTGGTCAACGATGGCGTCATCGCCGGCGACGACCCAGTCGCCCTGACCCTGAACACCGGCGCCGAGGCCATCGTCAACGCCGGGACCATCGAGGCCACCCGCGCCGGCGGCCTGGCCACCATCGTCAGCGCGGTCGACAACACCGGCGTGCTGGCCGCGGTGTCGGGCGGGGTGCTGACGGTCGATGGCGCGGTGACCGGCTCGGGGATCGGCGAGGTGGGGACCGGGACCCTGAAGTTCGCCGCCGCCTCGACCTTCAACCAGAACGTCACCTTCACCAGCGGTTCGACCGGAACCCTGGAGCTGGCCCATGGACAGACCTATTCGGGGACCATCACCGGACTTTCCACCACCGCGGCCAACGCCCTGGATCTCGACGACATTCCCTTCGTCTCGGGGACGACCACGGCCACCTTCGCCGGAACCGCCAGCGGCGGCACGCTGACGGTCAAGGACGGCGGCCTCGTCGCCAGCATCAAACTCACCGGCGACTATCTCGGCTCGACCTTCGTCACCAGCCTCGGCGCCGGCGGCGTCGGAACCAGGATCGTCGATCCGCCCAGGACCGGCGGCGCCCACGTCCAGGACCCGATGATGCCCACCCACGTCTTCGTCCAGGCCATGGCGGGGATGGGGGCCGTTGCGGCCGTGACCCCATGGCGAGTTCCGGCTGAACGCGCGTCGCCGGCGGGGATGGCCCTGTTCAAGCCGGCGTGAAGGGGGGAGCCACGCTCGCCCTTCACGTCATCCGCGCCCAGATCGCGGCGACGCGGTCGCGGAGGTCGATGGCTTCGGCCCAGCGGTCGGAGAGTTCGAGGCCGTCGGCGCCGGTGATGGCGTAGGGCGGCGGTCCCAGTTCGCAGAGGAAGGTCACGATGGCGTCTTCCGGCGCCCGCGCGCGCCACGAGCGCAGGCCACGCTCCCACCAGAGAAGGTACTGGTCCAGCCACCCCTGGTGTCGCGGAAAGGCGATCGGCACCTGGATCTGCTCGCCGGAGGAGACGCGGCCCTGGAAGGCCCAGGACCGGCCGAGCACCGCCTCGATCATGGCGTCGGCCGCCGGATCGATCGGCAGGGAGAACTCACGATCGATGACGAAGTGGCTGAGGTCGGCGGTGAGGAAGAGATCGTCGATCGCCTCGAGCATCCGGAGGGTCGGAAAGAGATCGTTGAGCAGGCCATGGCGGTGGGTCTCGAAGTGCAGCGGCATGCCCGCTTCGCCGGCGATGTCGATCCAGCGGCGGGCGACCTCGATCATGGCGGCGAGATCCAGGGGCATGACCTGTCCGATGACGCTCAGGAACGGGCAGCCGAAATCCCTGGCCATGGCCAGCATGAACCGCAGTTCGTCGTCGCTCCCGGGGAAGCCGTTGAACAGGCACCGGAGGCGATGGCGTTCGAAGAGCGGCGCGGCGGCCCTCGCGGCGGCCGCGTCGCTCATCGCCAGATCCAGGGCCATGCCGGTGAAGCCAGCCTCGGCGACCCGCGCGAAACTCTCTTCGATGGGCGGTTCGGCCTCGCCCGGACGCCGCCGCTCCATGGCCCACAGCGACTGGTAGAAGGCGATCGACTGCACCGGTCAGGCCGACGCGCGGCGCCGGGCGATCAGGAAGGCGAAGATGTCGCGCTGGGCCGCCAGGTAGCCGCGGGTCGGGACGGGCCGGCCGAGGCCCGCGACGATCTCGCGGTGGAGGGCCGGCAAGGCGTGGAACGGGACGCCCGGAAAACAGTGATGAGCGGTGTGGAAGGACATGTTCCACATCAGCCAGCGCATCGGCGGCGGACCGGCGAGGGTGCGGGTGTTGCGGAAGGTGTCGGGATCGTGCGCCAGGCCGGTGTGTTCGCCGGTGTTCTGGAGTTGATGAAACCACTTCGTCGTCAGCATTGGAGCGATCCAAAGGCTCACCGCGGCCCAGGATCCGAGTGCGATCGACGCCGCGGCGATGGCCACCCACAGGCCGACCATGATCCGCGCTTCGGCGACGACGATCCGCGCCTCCTTCGGACTGAGCCAATAGGCGCCCTCCAAGCCTCGGCCGGCGCCGGTGCGCAGGATGCCGGTCACTCGCCGCCACCAGAAGCTCACGCCCGAGAAATCGAGCAGATAGGTGGTCAGGGTGTAGGGGCCGGTTCCGAGCAGCTCGGGATCGCGGCGCGGATCATGGGTCGCGCGGTGGTGCGCGAAGTGGAGAAAGCGGTCGGTATAGAACGGGTTGAGGGTGAAGAAGCCGAACACCCAGCCGACCACGTCGTTCAGCCGCTTGGTGCGGAAAGCCGTCCAGTGGCTGAGTTCATGCTGGCCGGCATAGAGGCAGTTGATCAGGATGCCCTGGGCGACGAACAGCGGCAGCCAGATCGCGGGCGAGACGGGGGCGAGGAACACCAGGCCCGTGGTGGCGGCGCCGACCGCGCCGACGTGGCTCGCGGCCTGCAGCCAGCCCCTGCGGTCGGACTTGGCGCTCAGGGTCCTCAGCCGCTCGCGCCGAACCACCTTCAGACCATCGCGGGCGATCCAGTCATCCATGGCGACTTGGGCTCCCTCCGGAAAGTTCGACGCTCGCCTCCGGGCCGAACTCGAGCGTGGACAGGCCCGCGGGCGGGTTGGCGGCCATCTCAAACTCGCGGTCCCGCGCTTGGCGACGCGAAGCGTGTTCGCGAAAGAGCCTGGTGTAGGCGCCGGCGATGGCGGCGACGTCGAAGGCCCGGGCGCGCGACCGGCCGGCCGCGCCGAGCGCGGTCGCGAGCGCCCGATCGCCCAGCAGGATGTCGAGCGCGGCGGTCAGGGCGGCGGCGTCCCCCGCCCTCGCCACCCAGCCGCTGAGGCCATGGACGACCTGCTCACGCGGCCCGAAGTCGCAGTCGGTGACCAGGGTCGGGGCGCCGCAGGCCAGGGCTTCGGCGACGACGTTGCCAAACCCTTCCCAGCGCGACGGCAGGACGAACAGGCGGGCTCTGGCGAACCAGGCCCACGGATTTGACTGGAAGCCCACGAACCTGACGCGACCGGCGATGCCCAGGCCGGCGGCCTGAGCCCGCAGCTCGCTCTCCAGCGGACCTTCGCCCAGGATGACCAGATCCATCCCGCGCGCGGCCTCGCTGTCGGCGAAGGCCCTGATCAGCAGGTCAAAGCCCTTCTGGCGGACCAGCCGCCCGGCGGCGACGACGAACGGCCGGGCCGCGTCCGACCATGGGCGCTGGACGGCGAAACGCTCGACCCGGGCGATATCGACGGGATTGTAGATCACCCGCGCCCGCCGCGAGCGCGCCCGGGACTGGTCGTCGATCCTGTCGGCCAGGTCCCTGGCCACCGCGACCACGCCGTCGGCCGACCGATGGATCCGCCGCATCGCGGCGGTGACCGCCGCGCGGCCGAGGGGGCCGATCGGCAGCTTGTCGATCTCGGCGTCCGGGTTGCTGTCGCCGCGGCAAATCCAGCTCGGCCGGGCGCTTCCGAGGGTCCGGAGCGCCGGCCAGGCGAGCAGTTCGGTGTCCATGCCGAAGGTCATCAGGACCTGGGCACGGCTGGCGCGGATCATGGCCGCGATACCCCAGGGCGCGGCGCCCCCCAGCACGCGGTCGGGATCGATCTCCGCCAAGTAGGGTCCGGCGCGCTTCATGAGGCCCAGGCGGACATCGACGGCGGCCGGATCGCAGTGGTTGGCGATGTTGACCGCCACGCGCTCCGCGCCCCCGCCGCTGAGCGATTGCAGCAGCAGCAGCACCCGCGTCGGACCGGCCAGGGACGGTCCAGCACAAGGCCTGCTGTCGAGCGCGGCGATTTGGGGGAAGTGACGCATGACCCTTCCAGGGGCGCGAACAAGGGGCAAAGTCCAGCTGGGCCTTAGACGGTCGATGGGCGCGGGGCAAACACCTTCGCCGCCGGCGGCGGCGGACGACCTTGGCGCGGTCGGGCGATTCTTCGGTAAGGATCGCCGTCATGCTCAATGTCCAGTCATCGCGGAACCTCGGCTAAGACCTCGCCATCTCCTCCGCGGCGGTCAGACCGCTCCGGCCGCGATGAGGGTGCGGGCGCAGTCGAGGACGGTGTCTTCCATCGGGCGGGGGCGCCAGCCGAGGAGGCGTTCGGCCTTGGCCGAAGTGAAGGTGCGCTTGCGGCCGAGTCCGGGGATGACGGTCTTCAGGTCCGCGTCGAACAGGGCGACGAGGCGCAGGAGCAGGTCGGGGGCCTTGCTGGTGGGAACCCTGGCGGCCTCGGACCCCAGCCGCGCGCGCAGGAGGGCGGCGAGATCGGCCATCCAGGCGAAGTCGCCTGCGGCGATGAAGCGCTCGCCGGCCGCTTCCGGCGCGGTCATGGCGCGAACGTGAAGGTCGGCGACGTCGCGGACATCGACGATGTTGAAGCCGAGCCGAGGCAGGCCGGGAACCTTCCCCGACAGCAGGCGCTGGACGATCTGCACCGAGTCCGAGAAGTCGCGGCTGAGCACCGGACCCAGCACCAGGGAAGGATTTATCGTGGTCAGCGTCGTGGGTCCGCCGGACGAGGCGATGAGGTCCCAGGCGGATCGCTCGGCGATGGTCTTGGAGCGGGTGTAGGCGTCGGCGCCCGGGTCCTTCGGATCGGTCCACACCGTCTCGTCGCTGACCCCGTCTGGGTTCGCCGAAGGCGGGGTGGCGGCGGCGACGGAGGAGGTCATCACCACCCGCTTGACGCCGGCCTTGATGGCGGCGTTGACGGCGCGCAGGGCGCCGTCGCGGGCCGGGATGATCAGGTCGTCGGGATTCTTCGGCGGCGGCACGCCGAGCGGCGAAGCGACATGGAGGATGTAGTCGCAGCCCTCGGCCGCCGCGTCCCAGCCCTCGTCGCGGGTCAAGGTCAGGGCGCGGAAGCTCAGGCGGTCTTCCGATTCCACCAGGGTCGCCAGGGCCTCGCGGACGGGCGCCTCGCGGGAGAGATCGCGCACCGAGGCGCGGACGGCGAAGCCGCGGCGCAGAAGCTCGATGACACACCAGCCGCCGATGTAGCCGGAGCCGCCGGTCACCAGGACGCATCCCGTCTCGCTCATCTCGATTCCCTTCGGCCGCGCCCGAGGCGCTCAGTTAACAGTCCGGGGACGGTAGTGCTAGATCGTCGCCATGGCGCGACCAGGGAGAGCGGCAATGACCGAGAGCCGGGACTGGGCGGCGCTCGCCGCCGAACTCGAGGGGCTGCTGAAGCTGCGCTCGATCCCCTTCGGGATGAAGATGTTCGATCGCCGCGCGGATATGGAGGCCATCCCGCGCATCCGCCGGCCGGCGTCGATTCACACCCTCGACCAGGTGGTCGGCCAGGCCTCGCGCCTGGGCTGGACGGTGGGGATCACCGCCGATGATCTGGTCGGCGCCCAGTGCCGGGCGGTGGTCGGCCTGGGCGCGGCCAAGACGGCGGCGTGGGAGTCGGGCGCCCACATGGCCGGGGTGTGGTTCTCGACGCCGGAAGATGCCGCGGCCCACCAGGGCGCGATGCACTGCGTGCCCGACGGGCGCTATGAGGCCCTGGCCGTGGCGCCGCTGGCCAGCGGCCGGCTCGACCCTCCCGACATCGCCCTGTTCTACGCCACTCCCGGGGCGATGATCTATTTCGTCAACGGCCTGCAGTGGTCGGGCTACAAGCGTTTCGATTGGAGCGTGGTCGGCGAGAGCGCCTGCGCCGACTCCTGGGGCCGGGCCCTGACCACGCGCCTGCCCAGCCTGTCGATCCCCTGCTTCGCCGAGCGGCGCTACGGCGGCGTGCTCGACGACGAGATGCTGATGGCCGCGCCGCCGGAATATCTGGTCTCGGCGATGACCGGTATGAAGGCGCTGGCCAAGAACGGCTTCCGCTATCCCTTCCCGCAATACGGCGTCCAGCAGGACGTCCGCGCCGGCATGGCGGTGAGCTATGGCGAGCGGGGCTAGGCAGAGGTCCGTTGAATTCTCAGCGAATGGGCGGCGCTTGCGGCTTTGCGCCCCCTCCACCCCCTCGTCCTT